>CAZTYC010000021.1:0-22671 GCA_964617435.1 uncultured Burkholderiales bacterium | reverse complement strand
AGGTGACCACTGGCCCGAAGGGCAAGCAAGCCACGCAAATCAAGCCGATGTAATTGTCGGTCTGGTTGAAGGAAAAACGGCAGCCTCGGCTGCCGTTTTTTTTCGCCGGCCGGCCGGGCTACCTGACCAGCAAGGCCGCCAGACCGAGCAGCATGCCCATGCTGACAATATCGGTGGCCGTGGTCAGGAAGATGCTCGACGCCGTGGCCGGGTCAGCCCCGAAGCGTTTCAGCGCAAGGGGGACGATGGCCCCGGAGATGCCGCTGATCACGCAGGCGCCTGTCATGGCCAACACCACCACGACGGACAGGATCAGCGCATGCGGCGAGTGTTGTGCGCTGGCCGTCCAGAACATGGCCACGCCCGCCACCAGCCCGATCGGTGCGCCATTGAGCGCCCCGAGCAAGCCTTCCTTGGCCACCAAGAGCTTGCCGTTTCCGGGCTTGATCTCCCCTAGGGTGAGTCCGCGCAGCGTCACCGCCAATGCCTGGCAACCGGTGTTGCCCGATTGGCCCGCCAACACCGGCAGGAAAGCCGCAAGGATGGTGAGCTTGTCGATGGTGCCCTGGAACATCGCCACGACACCGCCCGCCAGGAACGCTGTCAGCAGGTTCAGCTGCAGCCAGGGATGGCGGAACCGGAAACTGCGCCAGGTGGGCGTGGAAATGCGCTCCTCCTTTTCCACGCCGACCATGCTGCCGACCTGCGCCGTGATCTCGAACGTTTCCGATTCGAAGATCGCCTGCCCGCGCACCAGGCCCAGGAGTCTTCGCTGCGCATCGCAGACCGGGTACACCGGGAAGTGCTTGTCGAGGGTCGCGCGCATGGCGCTGGTGAGGTCCTGCGCCGGCGAAAGCACAAAGACATCCCGCAGCATGATGGCCTCCAGCCGCCGGCCCGGATCCGCAAACAGCAGGTCGCGCATGGTCACCAGACCAATCAGGGTCCCCTGCGCATCGCAAACGTAACAATAGGTAACCAGTGCGTCGGTGGCGAGCGTCCGCAATTGCGCAATGGTCTGCGTCACCGTGGCGTCCGGGGGCATCACCGTATCGGCGGGCTCCATGAGGCGTCCCACACTGTCCGGCTCGTACTCTCGGTGATGCGCCCATTGAAACTTCAGGCGCGCGGACGCCACAGCAAGAATGGCCTCGCGCGGGGCGTCATCGAGTTGCCCGAGGATATCCTGTGCGAACGCGGCATTGAGTTGTCCGAGCGCATCCGCAGCCTGCACCGGAGCCTCGCGCACGATCGCCGCCGCTGCCGCGCCGGCGGACAGGCGTTTCAAGGAATCGATCAATGGGTTCATGGCATCGAAATCCGGTACTGGAGGGTGGTGCATTGTCGGCGCTAGTCGAAGGCGAGGCAAGTGCGTAAACCTGTGCGCGGCGCGGGCGTTGTTCCGAACACGACATCACAACTCCCGCCGTACGTGCGGAAACACAGGAGCCTGCCATGAACCTGACCCGGAAAATGTTGTTTGCCACTGCTGTAGTCGCGTCCCTGGCCGCGCCGCTGGCGCATGCGGATCCGCGATGGTCGATCGGCATCAACGTCGGTCCGCCGCCGTTGCGTTACGAGCCGCTGCCCATCCCGCGCGCGGGCTATGTTTGGGTGCCCGGATGCTGGGAATGGCAGGGCAATCGCCACGTCTGGATCGCCGGACATTACCTGCGCGAGAGGCGCCACCAGCATTACTACCCCTCTTATTGGAGCGAGCGCGAGGGCCGCTGGCATTACACGCCGGGCCGCTGGGACTCGGACCACGATGGCGTGCCAGACCGGTACGACCGTCGTCCGTATGATCCGCGCCGTCGCTGATTCGCAGGACGGGCGGTGCGCCGATAAACTGCGTGGTGGGCGGATCCTTTAACCGCCCGCCACCTTCATGCCGCTCCCCCAGACCGAACTCCAGGCTCGATACAGCAACGCCGTACAACTGCAGAACACGCGTCGGCTTGACGAGGCGGAAGCCGCCTATCGGGCGCTGCTCGGCGATGCGCCGGGGCTGTGGCAAGCCTGGTACAACCTCGGCCTTCTGCTGCAGCAGCGCGGCGCGTTCGCGGAAGCGGCGGATGCCTACCGGCAGGCCATCGCCCACAATGGGCAACTGGCGGAAGCGCACAACAATCTCGGCAACGTGTTGCGGGCGCAAGGCAGGCCGGCGGAAGCCCTGGAGTGTTTTCGCCGCGCGCTTGCCAGAAACCCTGCGTTGACCCAGGCGGCATTCAATCTCGGTTCCGTGCAACAGGCGCTTGGGCAGCATGAAAGCGCGATTCCGGCGTTTCGCCAGGTCCTGGCGCGCGAGCCGGCGAACACGCCGGCCTGGGATGGACTGTGGCGTTCGCAACTTGCCTTGGGACGTAGTGAGGACGCCGCAAAGACGTTCCTGCAGTGGGAACAGACCGCGCCGCGCACGCCGGAATTGGTGCTGGCCGGCTTGCACAGTGCGCGCGCGCTGGCCGATGCCGGGCGTGAATCCACCTATGTCGGCTTGGCGCTGGACTGGCCCTTTGAAGCCTCAAGCCCGGCACAGATGTCGCCGATCCTCGCGCTGCTGCAGTACTTCGATGTAACGCCCGGGCAGTTGCTCCAATCGTACCGGCGCTACGATGCAGCAGTCTCGGCGCGCCAAATTCCGCCGGTGACGATTGCGGAAACGCGTCCGGACACGCGCCTGCGCATCGGCTACGTGTCCGGAGACTTTCGTTCGCATGTCATGGGCCGCCTGATGCTGGAGGTGTTGTCGCGTCACGATCGCACCGCATTCTCGCTGCACCTGTTTACCCTGGCGCCGGTTTCACCGAAGGACGCCGCCACGGCGCGATTCCAGGCAATGGCCGACGGGTTCGTCGACTTGTCCGCGCTCGACGACCGCGCAGCGGCTTCGCGCATCGCCGGTGAGGGCATCGATGTGCTGGTCGACCTGGGCGGGCATACCATGAGCGCGCGGCCGGACATCTATGCGGCGCGGCCGGCCAGGAAAATGGTGGCCCACCTCGGCTACCACGGCGCGCTGGGCATGTCCTGCATCGACGGTAAAGTGAGCGATGCCATCGCCGATCCGCCGGGCAACGAGGCGTTTCAGGTGGATCCTCCCCTTCGCATCGATGCGTGCGTGTTTCCCCTCGTGGCCGCGCCCGCTGTCGACGCGCCGCCGGTGGAAGCGCCCGCCGGAATCCGGGACAAGTTTGTGTTCGCCGCCTTTGCCAACGTGCTGAAGCTCTCGCCGCGCTGCATGGCGGCGTGGAAGCGCGTGCTCGATCGCGTGCCCGGGTCAGTCCTGTTGTTCTCGCCGTTCGCCCGCGCGGAGCGCACCGGCCTGCTGGCCGCCTGCCGTGCGGCGGGGATCGATGCCGCACGCGTCGAATTCCTGGACCTGCCGAGCGGCGACCCGCGCCTGTTCCGCCGCTACGAGCTTGCACATGCGGTGATGGATACCTTTCCCTATGGCGGGGGCGATACCACGCTTGCCGCGCTTTCGATGGGTGTGCCCGTGGTGACGCTGGCCGGCACCCGTCACGCCGAACGCATCGGCGCGAGCATGCTGACGCACCTCGGGTTGCCTGAATTGGTGGCGGCCGACGTGGACGGTTTCGTCGACACGGCGGTCCGACTGGCGACGGACGCCGCGTGGCGCGCGGCGCTGTCGGACAAACTGCGCACTGCGATGGCGGCATCCGATGCGCTTGTGACGGCCCATGTGCGGGCCCTCGAGGCCTTGTATTCGCGCCTGGCGGCGGAGACTACGGCGCGCCGCCCCACGAATCCTTCAGCGATACCGCCCGGTTGAACACCGGCTTGCCGGGTTTGCTGTCGACGCGATCGGCCACGAAATAGCCATTGCGCTCGAACTGGAAGCAGGCTTCGGGAGGCGCTGCCATGAGGGCCGACTCCACCGCCGCGCGGACCACGCTGATCGATTCCGGATTGAGGTCGTCGAGGACGTTGCCACTCTCGCGGCCCGGGTGCGGTGACTTGAACAGCCGGTCATAGAGTCGCACGTCGACGCGCGGCGAACTCTTCGCGCACAGCCAGTGGATGTTGCCCTTCACCTTCACGCTGTCCGCCCCCGGTGTGCCGGAGCGCGTCTCCATGAGCACCTGCGCAAACACGGTGCCGACACGGCCGGTGGCATCGCGCTCGAACCCGGTGCACTCGATCACGTATGCATAGCGCAGCCGCACCTTGTTGCCGGGGAAGAGGCGGAAATAGCCCTTGGGCGGCGCCACCTGGAAATCCTCGCGTTCGATCCACAACTCGTTGGAAAACGGAATCTCGCGCTTGCCCAACTCCGGCTTTTGCGGATGGTTGGGGGCGTGGCAGTTCTCCACCTGGTTGGCCGGGTAGTTGGTCAACACCAGCTTGATCGGATCGAGCACCGCGACACGCCGTTCGGCGGAGGCGTTGAGGCTTTCGCGCACGCACTCCTCGACCAGGCTGTAATCGATCCAGCCGGGCGATTTTGAAACGCCGGTGCGTTCGGCGAACAGGCGCAAAGCCTCCGGGGGATAGCCGCGCCTGCGCATGCCGGCGATGGTGGGCATGCGCGGGTCGTCCCAGCCATCCACATGCTTCTCCGTCACCAGTTGGTTGAGGTTGCGCTTGCTGGTGATGACATAGGTGACATTGAGGCGCGAGAACTCGTATTGCTTGGGCAGCGGATCGGCAAACATACCTGCATCGCGCAAGTGCTCCAGCAGCCAGTCATAGAACGGGCGCTGGTCTTCGAATTCCAGCGTACAGATGGAATGCGTGATGTTTTCCAGCGCGTCCTCCAGCGGATGCGCGTAGGTGTACATCGGATAGATGCACCAAGCGTCCCCGGTGCGGTGGTGGTGGCCGCGCTTGATGCGGTAGAGCGCCGGGTCGCGCAGGTTGATGTTGGGCGAGGCCATGTCGATCCTGGCGCGCAGGACGTGCGCCCCGTCGGCAAACTTCCCCGCGCGCATATCCGCGAACAACTGCAGGTTTTCGTCGATCGACCGGTTGCGGTAGGGCGAATCGCGACCGGGCTCGGTGAGCGTGCCGCGGTATTCGCGCATTTCTTCCGCAGAAAGGCTGTCCACATAGGCGTGCCCGGTCTCGATCAGACGCACGGCGAACCGGTACATCCACTCGAAATAATCGGACGCGAAATAGAGGTTGGACTCGCCTGCGTTGTCGAATGTGTAGCCGAGCCATTTCACGCTGTCGATGATCGAATCGACGTATTCCTGCTCTTCCTTCTCCGGGTTGGTATCGTCGAAGCGCAGGTGGCAGCGGCCGCCATACTCCTGCGCGAGGCCGAAATTGAGACAGATCGATTTCGCGTGGCCGATGTGCAGGTAGCCGTTGGGCTCGGGCGGGAAGCGGGTGCGAATCTTTGCCGCGTCCGGGCCGCCCTGTTCGTGGTCGGCCTTGATGCCGGGCTTGCCTGCCCAGCGCCGTTGCGCGAACTTGTCCGCCTCCAAATCGGCATCGATGATGTTGCGGATGAAATGGGTGACGTGGGCGTCGGCTTTTTCGGTGGACATGGGCGGCAAGCAATTCGGTCAGGCACCAATTTTCGCATGGCGCAGGCCGCGAATCGCAGGTAGAACAGCGGCCCAGATTGGAAAACTCCAGATCCGGCGCGCCTTTTGAGCCAAAAAGTGCTGAAACGCCGCACCAGTGCTGGGGTTTGCTTGATGAAGGCTCAAGACTTCGGAATGGGTCCCGAACCGCTGCGCGTGGTCATCTTTTCGATCCAGTCCGCAGGGACGGCGAAATTCAGGTTTTGTCCGGTCTTGTGCTGGAACGTGGTGATGCCGATCAATTGCGCATTCACGTTGAACAACCCGCCGCCGGAGGAGCCGGGTGAAATCGGCGCCGTGGTTTGGATCAGGTTGCCCAGCGCGGTCTCGCGCAGCGACGACACGATGCCTTCGCTGATGGTCAGTTCGAGCCCCTGCGGCGCACCGACGGCGAAAACTTTCTGGCCAGTCCGCACGTACTGGGAACCGCCGATGTCCACCGCTGGTGCACTCAATCCCGAAACGTCCAGCTTGCAAAGGTCGTATTCCTCGTCCGCCACCGACACGTTGGCCGGAAAACTCTCCTTCGGGGTCTTCACCGACACCAGCGGCCCCTTCAGCGCCACATGGCAGTTGGTGATGACGGTCTGGCGCGCAATGACGACCCCGCTGCCCGTCCCTACGACGGCTCCGGTCTCATTGGTGACCACCACCTTGACCACGCTCTGGGACACATCCATGAACACCTGCTCCGCGGTGCGCGGCTTGGGATCCGCCGCCTTGCCCGTGTCCGGCCGCGCCGCTTCGACGGGGGCCGGCTGCGGCTCCGAAACCGCCGAACTCAGGGTGCGCTCCTCCGATTTGGGGGCGGTGAGCACCGGCGCCTCGGGCACAGGCGCGCTTTTCATCATCAGCCAGCCCACGAGCAGGGTCAGCAACAAGGCCACGACGAAGACAGCGACGCTTTTGTAGGAGCGTGAGGATGCGCCGTCGCCCGCAGATTCCATTTCGGGAACGGGCGCGGCCACCTTGCCGAGGCGCGGGGCCGGATCCGGCGCGCGCAGCGATTCGTCGTAGGACGCCCGTGCGGTTGGATCGAGCAAGGTGTCGCGCGCGGTATCCAGCAAGGCATTCGAGTCCGGGTCGTCGAGCCCTGTTTCCATGAGTTTCGCCACCGCTTTCATGTGTGCGGCGACGATCTGGGATTCAGTGGCCTCGGGGGACACGCCGAGCACTTGGTAGTACGACTTTTGCATGGCGCTATTCTGCCTCGGCTGCCGCGCGTCCGCGCGTCTCGTTCACGCGCATCAGGACGGCGATGGCGGCGATGAAGAAAGCGCCGGTGATGAGCATCGCCAGGCGATGATTGTTGCCGGACGCCCAGGAAACGATGCCGTAGGTGAGCGGCCCCAGTACGGCGGCAAGGCGCGTGGCGACCCCGAAAAGGCCGAACATTTCCGCCGCCTTGCGGGGCGGAGAGAAAAAAGCGACCAGCGCGCGGCCGGCCGATTGGCTCGAGCCCATGCACAAGCCGGCCAGGTTGGCCGCCAGCCAGAACAACGGCCGGGTGGTGGCAAACCACGCCGCCAGGACCATGCCGGTCCAGCCGAACAGGGTGAGCATCAACGCCCGCTTCTTGCCGATGGCATCCTGCACATATCCGAACGCGAAGGCGCCAACGCAGGCGGTGACATTGACGACCAGGACCAGCTTGAGCGTATCCACCGTCTCGAAGCCCATGACTTCCTGGGCGTAAATGGCCGCCAGCGTGATGACGGTGGCGACACCGGCCTGGTAACAGGTGCCGCAGGCGAAGACCAGCAACAAGTCACGGTACCGGCGGGCGTCTTTCGCCGTGGCCCGAAGGCGCGCGAAGGATTCGCTCCACGCATGGGCCTCTGTGGAGGGCACGGCGCGCTCCTTGAGCCAGGCGAAGGTGACCGTGGCGCCCGCCGCGTAGATCAATGCGGTGATCAGGTTGGTCATCGGCACCGCGTCGGCGGTGGACTGGCCGCGGGAAGGAGCGGTTTGGATCCACGCCAGGCACGCGCCAAGCGCCACCAGCCCGCCGACATATCCCCACGCCCAACCCCAGCCCGATACCTTGCCGACCGCCTCGGGGCGCGCCAGTTCCGGCAGGAATGCGGCGGTCATGTTCTCGCCCAGCGCGTAGCAAAAGTTGGAAATGATGATGGCCACACAGGCGAGCACCAGCGCGCCCGGGCCGGCGCCGTACAGCATCGCGGTGGTGAGCACGCAGAATACCGTCGCCACCAGCAGCACGCGTTTCTTGGCGGCGCGCGCATCCGCGTAGGCGCCCACGATGGGGCCGAAGATCATGACCAGCAGGTAGGACACGGCCAGCGTCGCCGTCCAGGCGAAGGTCGCCCAGGGCGCCTTCTGCGCGACGACGGACACGAAGTAGGCATTGAACACCGCGGTTAGGACCACGGTGGTGTACCCGGAATTCGCGAAGTCGTACATCGACCACGCAAACACTTCGCGCCGTTTGACGCCGGGATTGAGGGCCGTGGAGCGGGCGATCGGGTTGGACATGGCGCGCATGATACGGGACGCCCTGTGCGTGCGGCAGCCGGACGGACGTCAGACCGCGCCGGCCCCGCGCCACACGTCCTGGTGGATCGCCAGCAACGCGCGGATCAGGGCTTCCTCCTGGCGCGGGCGCTGGTAAATGAACCACAGCGTGGTCGCCACGCTGACATCGCGCCACAGGCACACTTCGCCCGCAGCGACTTTCTCCAATGCGATGTCCTCGCGCATGAGCGCGATGCCGAGCCCCGCCACCACCAGCGAACTGATCACGGCTTCCTGGTCCGCCTCCACCATGGTGGAGGGCTCCACGCCGTGGCGCTGCTGCAATTGCTTCATGAGCCGGTGGTGGCTGCTGATCGGCGGCGTGACGATCCAGGGCATTTCCGCAATCTCATTCCAGCCCGCCAGCGCAAGCCGCGTGGCCCAATCGGCCGGCCCGACGACACGGTAGGTGAACTCGCGCAACGGCAGGCCGGTGACCTCCGGCCGGTCGATCTCGCCATAGAAATAGCTTGCGTCCAGATCGCCGTTTGCCACCGACTCCAGTGCAACGCCGGTCACCTCTTGGTGCAGTTCGATTTTCAGGGCAGGGAACCGTTCGACGGCCAATGCTGTGAATTCCCCCAGCCGGATGGCCGCGGGATCGGAAAGGGTTCCGATGCGCGCGGGGCCGGTGAGGTCTCCCCTTAGCGATCGCGCCTCGGCTTGCAGCGCCTTGGCCGCATTGAGCACGCGGTTGGCTGCCTTGAGGACGCGCTTGCCGGCCGGGGTCAGGACCATGCCGCTCGCGGTGCGATCGAACAACTTCACCCCGAGTTCACCTTCCAGCGCCTTCAGTTGAGCGCTGAGCGCCGGCTGGCTCAGGTGCATGCGTTCGGCCGCACGGGTCAGATGGCCGGACTCGACAATCGCAGCAAAACTGCGTAGTTGGTAAAGCTCCATGGGCCGAGTCCTCGGGACTTCCGCGTAAGCCATCAATTTAACTGATGTTGTTCTGCACCAATGAAAAATCGTTTCATCAAAAAAATGGATGACGTAGATCAAAAATGAGTATTGGAGTTAACGAAATGTTGCCACTACATTGGAATTGTGCACAGCAGCAACAAGAGTTTGGAAGGCATGAAGTTCACTCTTGGCGGTATCGGTGGGCTCCCAACGGGGTCGATCGACCGACCTAGGTTGCTGCAGTGATCACAGGCTGGAAAGGCTATCCGCCCGCCCGGTGATGTTCCATCCAATACAAGGAGGTCGCACATGAACAAGACTGATTTCACCGCCATCCGGGCGCACATCCATTCAGCCCAGATTTCCCGCGCCGCCTATCTTGCCGACGTGATTTCGGATGGGATCGTCTGGATCCTTGACGCGATCCGCAGCAGTGTTGCCGTGCTGGCTGCGGCCGGCCGCAAGTCCTTGCAGCCGCCGGAGTTCTACTCCACGTCGCTGACCCGACGCCCGCCCGCCTGACGGCCACTGCCCGGTTTCTCCTCTCCACGCCCCAAGCGTGGACTCACACCCCGGGCCCGCCCCGGGGTTTTTTTTTGTGGGAGTCCCGCATGCCCTACGTGATCCACCGGTTGGAACCTTCGCAGCGCAAGGCGCTGGCGCGCCACTTTGCCGCCCTTGAACCCGAGGCAGTGCACTTGCGCTTTGGCCGCGTCATGAATTCCGCCGCGCGCAGGCACTATGTCGATTCAATCGATTTCGGCCGAGACACGGTGTTCGGGGTCAGTGACGGTGGCGACCGGCTTGTCGGCGTTGCCCACCTTGCTTTTGCTGCGGAAACCGCCGAAGTGGGCCTCAGCGTGCTCCGGAAGTGGCGCGCACACGGTCTTGGCCGGGCATTGCTGGAGCGCGCGATTCTTGAGGCGCGGGTGCGCCGCCTGTCCGGCATCGTCCTGCTTTGCGCTCCGCAAAATCGCGCCATGGTGCGGTTGGCGCACGCCGCAGGCTTGACGCTCGAATCGGCCCACGGCATGACCGAGGCCCGTGCCCCCTTGCAGCCGCCCACAGCGTGGACCTGGTGCGAAGCCGGCCTGGCTGATGCCTTGGGGTATCTGGACAAGACGGTCCGCGCGGAGCAGCGCGCGCTGGACCACCTCACCAGACTCTGCACGCCTGCCCTTGAGTCTCGCGGTGATTCGATGCGCGCGAGGCACACCAGCACAGTTGCCTCTCCGTCGACAGCGAATGCGCGAATGGCGCCATCTCGCCCGGACGCGGACGCTCCGGCCTATTCCTGAGCGGGTTGCGCGCCTGATCCGCCGCGCTTTGTCTCTCCGCTGGCCTAGTGGTAGGCTTGCGGAAAACCGGATTGTTTGCGATCCACAAAACCAGCGGAGGAGACATGTCGAATTTCACGACGGGGGACATGCGCACGATTGCGCTCGTCGGCCATTCGGGCGCCGGCAAAACGACGTTGGCCGAAACCCTGCTGTTCAAGACAGGCACGATCGGCGCGATGGGCAGTGTTGAAAAAGGCACCACGGTGTGCGATTTCGACCCGATGGAAAAGCAGTACCTCCATTCCCTGAATTCCTCGCTGATTCACTTCTCCCACGGCGGCGCGCAGGTCCACATGGTCGACACGCCCGGATACCCCAATTTCATGGGGCCGGCGATCTCGGCGCTTGATGCCGTCGAGACCGTGGCGGTGGTGATCAATGCGCAGAACGGCATCGAGCTCACCACCCACCGCATGATGAGCCAGGCGCAGAAGCGCCACCTGTGCCGCATGATCGTCGTCAACAAGATCGACGCCGAAAATGTCGACCTGCCGGCGCTCCTCGAGCGCATCCAGGAGACCTTCGGGAAGGAGTGCCTGCCGATCAACCTTCCGGCCAAGGGAGGCACCGCGGTCACCGACTGCTTCTTCAACCCGTCCGGCGAGGCGGATTTCTCCTCCGTCGCGGCGGCGCATTCGGCACTTGTCGACCAGGTGGTCGAAGTCGATGAAAAGTTGATGGAGCTCTATCTCGAGCAGGGCGAATCGATTACCCCGGATCAGCTGCATGAGCCGTTCGAAAAGGCGCTGCGCGACGGCCACCTGGTGCCTGTCTGCTTCACCTCCGCAAAGACCGGCGCAGGGGTGCCCGAGCTTTTGGAAATCTTCGCCAAGCTGGCGCCCAACCCCATGGAGGGCAACCCGCCGATGTTCGTCAAGGGCGAGGGCAAGGACGCCGAGGAGTTCCGCGCCGTGCCGGATCCGAAAAAACACATCATCGCGCATGTCTTCAAGGTGGTGATGGATCCGTTCGTAGGCAAGATGGGCGTGTTCCGCGTGCACCAGGGCACCGTCACGCCCAACACGCAGCTCTACATTGGCGAAACCACCAAGCCGTTCAAGGCCGGGCATTTGTTCAAGCTGCAGGGCAAGGAATACCAGGAAGTGAAGCAACTTGTCCCCGGCGAAATGGGCGCGGTCTCGAAGGTCGATGACATCGTCTTCGACGTGGTGCTGCACGATTCGCACGACGAGGACCGCATCCACATGGTGCCGCTGGATTTCCCGCAACCGATGTACGGCCTGGCCGTGGAACCGAAACGGCGCGGCGACGAGCAACGCATCTTCGAGGTGCTGCACAAGCTGGAAATGGAAGACCCCTGCTTCGTCATGGAGCGGCATCCGACCACGCACGAGACGGTCATCAACGGCCTGGGCGACCTGCACATGCGCGCCATGCTGGAGAAGATGCAAAAGCAATACAACCTCGAGATCATCACCAAGCCGCCGAAGATTCCGTATCGCGAGACCATCATGGCCAAGGCGGACGGGCATTGCCGGCATAAGAAGCAATCCGGCGGCGCGGGCCAGTTCGGCGAAGTGTTCCTGCGCATCGAACCCTTGCCGAGGAGTGCGGGATTCGAGTTCGTCAATGACGTCTACGGAGGATCCATCCCGACCCAGTTCATTCCGGCCGTGGAGAAGGGCATCCGGGAGGTGCTGGTTTCCGGGCCGCTGGCGAGCTTTCCGGTGCACGATGTGCGCGTGATCGTCTACGACGGCAAGAGCCATCCGGTGGATTCGAAGGAGATCGCCTTTGTCACGGCCGGGCGCAAGGCCTTCATCGATGCCATCTCGAAGGCGCGCCCGGTGTTGCTCGAGCCGATTGTCAACCTGGAGGTCACGGTGCCCGAATCGATGATCGGCACCATCACCGGCGACATTTCCTCGCATCGCGGGCAGATCACCGGGACGCGCGCGTTGTCACCCGGCGTGTCGGTGGTCCTGGCGATCCAGCCGCTTTCCGAGCTCCAGGATTACCAGACGCGGCTGAAATCGATCACCGGCGGGCAGGGCAGCTATTCGATCGAGCTCTCGCATTACGAGCCGGTGCCGGCGCACACGCAGTCCGAGTTGGTGAAGCGCTACAAGGTGCACAAGGACGAAGAGGATTGAACCACGCGCCTGGCCGGCAACCGCAGATCAGCCGGCGAACGCGCGATCGATCAAGCCCTCGCACTGCCCGATGACCCCCCCGGCGCCGAAGGTGGCGCCGCGTTGCGGGCCCAGGCGTGCATCGACGAACGCCTGCGCCACGGACGGCGGGGTGGACCGGAACAGCTGGGCCGCCTGCAGCAGAATGGCCATGTGTTCGACCAGCGCGCGCGAACGGGCTTCAATCTGCGTCGCATCCGCGAGTTCGCGATGCAGGTCCGCCAGGCCCGCGTCGAAGATCGATGACTCGCCCTTGCATGGTGCAAGCTCGGCAAACAACGCTTCGCGGCATCCCGGCTCCCGTGCCAGCGCGCGCAGCACATCGAGGCACTGGATGTTGCCGCTGCCTTCCCAGATGGAGTTGAGCGGCGCCTGGCGGTAGAGCCGCGGCAGGATCGATTCCTCCACATAGCCGGCGCCGCCCAGACACTCCATGGCTTCGTTCACGAAAGGCGGGCAGCGCTTGCACACCCAGTACTTGCCGATGGCCGTGGCGACGCGTGCGAACGCCGCCTCCTGAGGGTCGCGGGGCGCGCGATCCACGGCAAGCGCCACGCGCAGCGTCAGCGCCAGGGCCGCCTCGGATTCGAGCACCAGGTCGGCCAGCACCTGACGCATCAGCGGTTGCTCCACGAGCCGCCGGCCGAACGCCTGGCGGTGGCGCGCATGGTGGATGGCCTGCACCAGCGCCTGGCGCATGATCCCTGCGGAACCGATCATGCAGTCCTGCCGGGTGAGCGCGACCATTTCCAGGATCGTCGCCACGCCGCGACCTTCTTCGCTGACCAGTTGCGCATGGGCATGATGGAATTCGACTTCCGAACTCGCGTTGCTCCAGTCGCCCAGCTTGTCCTTGAGACGCTGCAGGCGAAGGGTATTGGGTTCCCCATCCGGGCGGAATCTGGGCAGCAGAAAACATGAAAGCCCGCGCTCGGCCTGTGCCAGCACGAGGAAAGCGTCGCACATCGGCGCCGAGAGGAACCACTTGTGCCCGACCAGCCGGTACCATTCACCGGGGCCGGTGCGGTTGATGGGCGTTGCCCGCGTGGTGTTGGCGCGCACGTCCGAGCCGCCCTGCTTTTCGGTCATCCCCATGCCGAGGGTCACCCCGTGCTTGCGGTCTGCGGGCAGGACGCGCTCGTCATACACCGGCGAGAGCACGCGTGGCAGCCATTCCTGCGCGATGCCGGCATGCTGCTTCAATACCGGGACTGAGGCGTAGGTCATGGTCAACGGGCAACTGGTGCCCTGGTCTGCCTGCGTATGCAGGTACATCAGTGCCGCACGCGCGACGTTGGCGCCTTCGCGACCGGCATGGCGCCAGGTGAAATTGGATACGCCATGTTCCACGCCCAGCGCCATCAGGCGGTGATAGGCGGGATGGAAGTCAACCTGGTCGACGCGATGGCCGAAGCGGTCAAAGGGCCTGAACTTCGGCTTGTTTTCGTTGGCCGCCGCCCCGAGCGCCGCCATTTCCCGACCGACGATTTCGCCGTAGGCACCGAGGGCGTCAACCGCCCATCCGGCTCCCAGCCGGTCGACACCCTGCGCGAGCGCGGTGTCCGTGCGAAATGCATTGACGTCCGCCAGGGCGGGAGGCTGGTTGGTCACTTCATGGGTTTCGAACTCAGAAAGCATGACGCCATCCTTTCAGATGGCGTCCATTTTGTTCCGATTTCGACCGCCGCGGACGGCAATCAAGCCGTCCGCCGCGTGCGGGCGCGTCAGGCGTTGCCGGGTCCCGGCGGGTTGGTGCTGGCGTTGCCCGTTTCAACAAACACGAGCGGCTCGGCCGCGGTCGGCCTGGATTTGCGCGGGCGGGGTGTGCTGCGCCGCGGGGCTTCCTCTTCCGCGAGCACGGCCTGCTGCACCTTGTCCGCTGCGGTCTCGATGAACACCAGCGGTTCACCACCCATGTTCGCGTCGCCCGCGTTCGGGCGGCGGCGCGAAGTGCGTGCGGCCTGGCGCTCGGCATCCGGGATCTGGTCCACGGTTCCGAAGGAAAGTTGCGGCTGCGCCACCACAGGCGCGGCAGGCGCCATGGGGGCAGCGGCCGGCGCCGAAGTTGCGGGAGCGGATACAGGCTCGACTGCCGGAGCCGGCTCCACAGCCTGCATCACCGCAGCGGCGCGGGGCGCCTCTGCGACAACCGGTGCGGGCGCAAATATGGGCGCGGGGGCATCCATCGACGAGGCCACGGGAGCGGCATGCGTGGCAGGCGCCATGTGCGCCGCGTCCGCCATCTCCGGTGCTGCGGGTGCGGATGACGGTGCATCCATGCGCGGTTCGCGGCCTTCGCGATCGCGATCCCGGCCACGCCCACCGCGACGGCGGCGGCGTCCGCGACCTTCGCCTTCTTCTCCCGGTGTGGCCGGGGGATGGGCTTCGAGCGCGCTCTTCGGCGGTTGCGGCTGGCGCTGCTTTTGCTGCGGCGCGGTCGCTACCGCAGCGTGCGCTGCATCAGCCTTCGGCGCGTCGCTGCCCTGGCGGGCGGCCTGCTGCCCGTCGCGCGGTTCATTGCGGCGGTTCTGGTTCTGCTGCTGGTCACGACGACCGCCTTGTTGCTGGCCGCCGCGCTCACCGCGGTCATTGCGCGGGCCGCGCTCGCCACGACCGTCGCGGGAATCGCGATCTCGGCGGTTGCCTCCACGGCCGTCGCGCTGGTCGCGCTCGCGGCGGGAATTCGATTGCGCGTCCTTAGCGGGCGCTGCCGCCACCGGTTGCGGCGCAGTCGCCGGCGCGCCCGAGAGCCAGCCGGTGAAGCGCTTCCACAAGGACGGTTGGGCGGCGGTTGCCTGCACCGGCATGGGTGCGGCGGTGCGAACGACTTCGCGCGTGACTTCGCGCTGCGACGGCACCGGGTCCGGCGCGATCGGCGCAGGTTGCGAGGGCGTGATGCCCTTCACCACCGGTTCCGGTCGCGGGGCCTTTGCGGCGGTTTCGGCAGCGGCCTTCGCCGCGGCTTCCTCGACCGGCTTGTTGACCATTTCGTAGCTCGGCACCACAAGGTCGAGCTTTTCCGAATCGGTGCGCAGGCGTTCGATCTCGTAATTGGGCGTCTCGAGGTGGATGTTCGGGATCAACAACACGTCGACCTTGAAGCGCATCTCGATCTTGTGGATGTCCTGGCGCTTCTCATTGAGCAGGAACGTCGCCACGTCGACCGGCACCTGCGCGTGCACCGCACCGGTGGTCTCCTTCATGGCCTCTTCCTGGATGATGCGCAGGATGTGCAACGCCGAGGAGGCGGTGTCGCGGATGTGGCCAACGCCGTGGCAGCGCGGGCAGGGGATGTAGGACGATTCCGACAGGGCCGGCTGCAGGCGCTGGCGCGACAGTTCCATCAGGCCGAAACGCGAGATCTTGCCGGTCTGCACGCGGGCACGGTCGTGGCGCAGCGCATCGCGCAAGCGGTTTTCCACTTCGCGCTGGTTCTTGGACGACTCCATGTCGATGAAGTCGATGACCACCAGCCCGCCAAGGTCGCGCAGGCGCAGCTGGCGGGCGATTTCATCGGCCGCCTCGCAGTTGGTGCGGAACGCGGTTTCCTCGATGTCGGAGCCCTTGGTGGCGCGCGCGGAGTTGACGTCGATTGAGACCAGCGCCTCGGTGTGGTCGATGATGATGGCGCCGCCGGAGGGCAGGGTCACGTCGCGGCGATAGGCCGTCTCGATCTGGTGCTCGATCTGGAAACGCGAGAACAGCGGCACGTCATCCTTGTAGAGCTTGACCTTGTTGACGTTGGCCGGCATCACGGTGGACATGAACGACTGCGCCTGCTCGTAGATTTCCGGCGTGTCGATGAGGATTTCGCCGATGTCCGGCTGGAACAGGTCGCGGATGGCACGCACCACCAGGCTGGACTCGAGGTAGATCAACTCCGGCGCCTTGATCTCCGTGGAGGCGCCCTCGATGGCCTCCCAGAGCTGGATCAGGTAATTCATGTCCCACTTGAGTTCCTCGACGGTGCGCCCGATGCCGGCGGTCCGCGCGATGACGCTCATGCCTTCCGGCACTTCAAGCTGGTCTACCATGTCGCGCAATTCGTTGCGGTCCTCGCCCTCGACACGCCGGGACACGCCGCCGCCCTTGGGGTTGTTCGGCATCAGCACCAGGTAACGTCCGGCCAGCGAGATGTAGGTGGTCAGCGCCGCGCCCTTGTTGCCGCGCTCGTCCTTTTCCACCTGCACCAGCAGTTCCTGCCCGACCTTGAGGTTCTGCGCGATCTTGGCGCGCGTGCCGTCGCCGGTTTCCCCCTGCACATACTGGCGGGTGAGTTCCTTGAACGGCAGGAATCCGTGGCGCTCGGAGCCGTAGTCGACAAACACCGCTTCGAGCGAGGGCTCGACGCGCGTGACAACGGCCTTGTAGATGTTCGACTTCTTCTGTTCCTGGCCGGCGTGCTCGATGTCGAGGTCGATCAGTTTCTGGCCATCGACGATGGCGACGCGCAACTCTTCTTGTTGAGTTGCATTGAACAGCATTCTTTTCATTGTTCTTCCTTCCAAACCAACAACGGTTTGCGCGCAACCCGTTTGCAGGGCGCGGGAAGAGGACGTCCCGGATGACCCCGGGACGCTACGACAGGCAGTTCAAGAGGCGCGGTGTGCGATGCGAACGCCCCTCGCCGCGCGCGAAAGTCCGCGCTGCCGGATGAAGATCCGGTCTGGGCAATGGTGGGGAAAAGCGCATCTGGTTCAACACGTGTTCCTGCGGGTCTCGATCCGGCGCCACCGCGGTTGCGGGACGCTTCCTGCGCGGGACACTGGCGGGCGGACAACTTTCCGGCCCGGCCGGCCCCGAATTCCTCTTCACGCCACCTTCTGTCTAAATCCGCTTCGCGGACGGTGCGCGCAAATCGTTTACCATCGCTACTTGTTGAAAACAGCCGGGCTGCATTCGGCGGTGAGCGAAAACGACCGCCCGTTTTCCGGTGGCTCGCCGGATTCCGGTGGACGCTGGCAGTGGGTTTGAAGAACTGCGCGGGAACGCCGAAATGCGGTGAAACCGGCGATTCTGAATGCGAGTCGGGAAGTTCGGCGCCCCAGCGTGTCGCGGGGCATTGTCGCAAGGACAAACACGGCGCTACAGGCTTGGCGAGGCGGACCGAATACCGGGACTGCCTTCAAAATCAACGAGATACCATTTTATCCGAAGATGCCCTCGAGCGCTCAAAAAGTTGCCTCCGGTCCAAAGCGGCCGGAAGTGAGAATGGCATCCATCGACGAGCGCCATGCCGGCCAGCGGCTGGACAACTTCCTGCTCGGGCAACTCAAGGGGGTACCCAAGAGCCACGTCTACCGCATCGTGCGGTCGGGCGAGGTGCGGGTCAACAAGGGCCGGGTGGCCGTCGACTACCGTTTGCAGGACGGCGATATCGTCCGGATTCCGCCGGTGCGGATGTCGGAGGGCCAAAACCCAAACACTGGCGCGGCGGACAAGCCAAAAATGCCGCAAACACCGCGCCAGTCCTTGAGTTTCCTTTATGAGGACGACGCGCTGCTTGCCGTCGACAAGCCTGCCGGGTTGGCGGTGCATGGCGGAAGCGGCATCTCACTCG
Organism: uncultured Burkholderiales bacterium; assembly: GCA_964617435.1. Lineage (GTDB taxonomy): Bacteria > Pseudomonadota > Gammaproteobacteria > Burkholderiales > Usitatibacteraceae > UKL13-2. The sequence continues at coordinate 4,625 of CAZTYC010000021.1, read as the reverse complement.
GATTGATTGAAGGCTTGCGGGCGTCGCGGCCCGAAGCCCGGTTCCTGGAGCTGGTGCACCGGATCGACCGGGAGACCTCGGGCGTGCTGTTGGTCGCCAAGAAGCGGTCGGCACTGACGGCGATGCACGCCATGCTGCGCGGCGACACGGGCGCGCGGATGGAAAAGCACTACTTCGCGCTGGTCAAGGGCGACTGGCCCGACGCGCGCCGCCACATCCGCACCCGGCTTGCCAAGCAGGTCACCACGACGGGCGACCGCCGCGTGTTGGCCGACGACGAGGAGGGGCAGGAGTCGCACACCATCGTCGAGCGCGTCGAGAAACTCCCGGGGGCGACGCTGCTCGATTGCGAAATCCGCACCGGCCGCACGCATCAGATCCGCGTGCACCTGTCCTCGCTCGGTTTCCCCATCCTGGGCGACGACAAATACGGCGACTTCGCGCTCAACAAGTTCGTGGCGGCCCGGCGCAACGGCGGCCTCAAGCGCATGTTCCTGCACGCCGCGTCGCTCCGGTTCACGCATCCGCTGTCGGGCGAGGCGGTACGCATCGAATCGGCGCTGCCCTCGGACCTCGGCCAATACCTGGCGTATTTGAGGACGCTTCCCGCGTGACTGGCGGCTACCGAATGCTGGTCTTCGACTGGGACGGCACCATCATGGACTCCACGTCGCTGATCGCCGATTGCATCCGCCACGCCGCACGCGCATCGGGCCTGCCGGAACCGGGTGAGACGGAGGCCAAGTCGGTGATCGGCCTGGGAGCGCTGGATTCGATCGCGCGGCTGTTCCCCGGCATCGACGCGGAACGCGCGCAGTCCTTTGGAGCGCACTACCGCAGCCATTTCCTGGCGCGGGACCATGAGTCCCCGTTGTACGAGGGCATGCGCGAGATGCTGGCCTCGCTCGACCGGCCCGAGCGCATCCTTGCCGTGGCGACGGGAAAGTCCCGTCGCGGCCTCGACCGCGCGCTTGGCTACAGCGGATTGGCGGGCCGGTTCCATTTCACGCGTTGCGCGGACGAAGGTTTTCCCAAGCCGCACCCGGACATGCTCGAGCGGCTGATGCAATTCGCCGGTGTCGAACGCGGGGAGGTATTGATGATCGGCGACACGACACACGACCTCGACCTGGCGCGCAACGCCGGCGTGGATGCGGTGGCCGTCGCCTATGGCGCGCATCCGTTCGAGGTGCTCGCGGACCAGCGGCCGCGCGCGGTGGTCAAGAGCGTGGCGGAACTCGGCGAATGGCTGACCCGTCACGCCTAGCCGCGCTGCGCGGAATTTGCCCGCGCGACGCATTGGTCGACAGCGGCCGCGCGGAGAACTTCGGCATCCAACGGCAGGGGCGCACGCTGGCCGCGATCGCGTATGCGTTCAACGGACAGGTCCACGCCGCGGTCAATGTCTGTCCCCACCGGGGCACCCCGCTCGACTGGCAACCGGGGCAGGTGTTCGACGAATCCGGCTTATACTTGATTTGTGCCACGCATGGGGCGATGTTCGATCCGGCGACCGGGTTGTGCATCGCAGGCCCCTGCGTGGGTGCCCAACTGCAAAAAGTGCCGGTCCATGTTGTCGACGGCCGGGTCGAGTTGATCTCCGATCTACGCTCATCCATTCCGGAGACAGACAAGCCCTAGTGCCTGCGAATGTTGATGCGGGGAATCGCTTGCCGTGACTACTGAATCCACACCCACGCGCAGGATTGGCGTGCGCGCCGTGATTGCGCTGGGCTTTGCGGCAGTCGCGTGCGGCACGGCCTTGATCCTGGCGCTGATCGCCCTGCGGGTGTCGCGTGACGCCGGGATTCCGGATGCCATTGCCGACAAGCTCCAGTTCCAGTTGCTCTGGTGGGGTTTCGGCGCGGTGCTGCTTTCCATGGTGGTGGGCTCATTGGCCGCGCGGCTGATTGGCGAACCGCTGCGCCAGTTGACCGCCGAGTTGAACGACAGACCGTTTGCGGATTTCGGCGCGAGCGTGCCCGGCACGCCACCGCATTTTTCAGAGGCGCACGACTTGCGTTCGGCGCTTTCGACATTGGCAATGACGGTGCGCGAGCGCGAAGACGCCCTGGCCGAAAGCGAACGGCGATTCCGCGAGAGTTTCGAGCTCATCGGCATCGGGCTCGCGCATGTGGCGCCGGACGGCCGCTACACCATGGTCAACGCGCGGTTTTGCGACATGGTCGGCTACTCCGAGGCCGAGTTGCTGCGCATGACCTGCGTGGACTTGACGCATCCGGAAGACCGGCCGGGAGAACGTGCGGTCATCCAGCAGGTTGCGGCCGGCGGGGCGATGCCCGCATCACGGGAAATGCGCCTCGTGCGCAAGGACGGCGGTACGATCTGGGCCGTGCAATCCGGCGTGGCGGTGCGCGACGCGCAGGGCGTGCTGTTGCACACGCTCGGATCGATCGAGGACGTCACGCGCTTCCGCGAGACCCAGGCGGCGTTGCAGGGCCTGAATGAATCCTTGCAGGCCGTGGTCGAGACCGCGCCGATGGCGATCTATGCGCTGACGCTCGATGGCAGGGTCACGCTTTGGAACTCGGCTGCGGCGCGGTTGTTCGGCGTCAGCCCCGAAGCTGCCGTGGGCAACATGTCGCCGCTCCTCAATGCGGGAAACGAGGCCCGTTTGATAGCCATGCGCGCCGAAGTCGCGCGCGGCGCCATCGTTCGAAACGAGGACATCGCGTGGCAGCGCGGCGATGGCGCCGAGTTCGAGCTCAACCTGAGCCTGGCGCCGCTGCGGGTGCACTCCGGCAAGGTCGACGGAATCCTGGTGATTTGCAACGACGTCACCAGCCTCAAGGCGGCCTCGCGGGCGCTGGATGCGCAGTTGCATTTCATCCAGGAGCTGCTCGAAGTGGTGCCCGCGCCGATCTTCTACCGCAAGGCCTCAGGCGAGTATCTGGGGTTCAACCGCGCGTGGGAGCGGTTCTTCGGCGCGAACCGGCAGGACTGGATCGGCAAGACGACTGCGGATCTGGTGGGGGAGGAAGAGGCTGCCAAACTGCTCGCGGCGGACCGAGAGGTCTTGGAAACCGGCAGTACCACGGTCAACGAAGCAGACATCCCGGGCGCGGACGGCGAGATCCGACATGTTGTGTGGCACGTCGGCCGCTTTACGGACACCGCGCACCAGCCGGCCGGGATCATCGGGGTCATGACAGACATCACGGAGTTCCGGCAGGTGGCGGCGGCGCTGGAATCGTCTGAGCGCCGCTTCAAGGCGTTGACGGAAAGTGCGATGGATATCGTGACGGTGCTCGATGCCGAGGGCGCCATCCGCTACCAAAGCCCGTCCGTCAGGCACCTGCTCGGCTACGAGCCGGCGGACATGCTCGGCTTGAACCAGTTCGACCTCGTTCATCGCGACGACGCCCCCGCCATGCGGCGCGAATTCCAGCGACTGGTGGAGTCGGGTCAAGCGCAACTTGCGGCCGAATTCCGCGTGCGGCACGCGAATGGCGAGTGGCGCACGCTCGAGTCCGTCGGCAAGAATTGCCTGGCCGACCCGATCGTGCGCGGCATCATCGTCAACACGCGCGACATCACCGACCGCAAGGCCTTCCAGGAACGCATCCAGCACCAGGCCTACCACGATGCGCTGACCGGGCTTCCCAACCGGCTGCTCATGCAGGACCGCATCGCCCAGGCGATCGCGCACGCCGGCCGTGACGGATCGCGCTGCGTCGTGATGTTCATCGACATCGACAACTTCAAGAACATCAACGACACGATGGGCCACGATGTGGGCGACGAGTTGCTGCGCGAGATCGCCAAGCGCCTGACAAGTTCGGTGCGCGCCCAGGACACCATTGCCCGGCAGGGCGGTGACGAGTTCATCGTGCTGCTTGACCACATGGAAGGCCATCAGGGAGCAACACGCGTCGCGCAAAAAATCCTCGAGGGCCTGCGGGCGGCCTTCCGGGTGGCTGGCGCGGACCAGCACGTGTCCGGGTCGATCGGCATCGCGCTCTATCCGGACGACGGCCAGGATCCGGCCACGCTGCTGAGGAATGCGGATACCGCCATGTTCCACGGCAAGGCGCTGGGCAAGAACACCTACCAGTTCTTCACGCCGCAGATGAACATTGCGGTCAAGCGGCGGGCGGCGATGGAAACAAGCCTGCGCGCGGCGGTGGGGCGCGGGGACTTTGCACTCGCCTACCAGCCGCAGATCGACCTCAACACCGGCGAAATCGTTGCGGTGGAAGCGCTGGTCCGCTGGATCAGCGAGGACGGCGGAACGATGATGCCCGGCGAATTCATTCCGCTCGCCGAGGAAACCGGACTGATCAGCGACATCGGCAACTGGGTGTTGAACGCCGCCTGCAAGCAGGCGGTGGAATGGCAACGGCAGGGCCATCCGCCGCGGCGCATGGCGATCAACCTGTCCGCTCGCCAGTTGGCGGAGAAGGGGTTTCTCGAGCAGCTTCAGAAGGCTTTGCAGGACACCGGGCTCGCGCCGCATTGGCTGGAGCTTGAAGTCACCGAGACACAGGTGATGCGCCAGGGCGAGGCCAGCGTGGGGATCCTCGACAAGATCGCGCAACTGGGCGTGCATCTGGCGGTGGATGACTTCGGTACCGGATATTCCAGCCTGTCCTACCTGAAGCGCC
>CAZTYC010000020.1:0-22761 GCA_964617435.1 uncultured Burkholderiales bacterium | reverse complement strand
GAATTGCGCATGATCATGCCGAACAGCGCGATCGTGCCCAGCATGGCGACAAACCCGAACGGCTGGTTGAAGATGAGCAGCGCGGCAGCCACGCCGATCAGGCCGAGCGGGGCGGTCAGCACCACCAGCACCACGCGCTGGAAGCTCATCAGTTGGATCATGAGCACGGTGAGCACGGCGCCAAAGAACAGCGGCATCCCGGCATTGATGGAGTTTTGGCCCTTGGCGCTCTCCTCGACAGAACCGCCGACGTCGATGCGCACGCCCAGCGGCAACGCGGCGCGCAGGGCGCGGATGCGTTCTTCCACCCGTGCGGTGGCCGTCGCCGGCTGCACGTGGGTGTTGTAGATGTCCGCACGCACCGTGATGGTGGGCAGGCGGTCGCGGCGCCAGATGATGCCGTGCTCAAACTCATGCTTGATGGTGGCGATCTGCGTGAGCGGCACGGCACGCCCGGCCCGCGTGGGGATGTTCAGGCTTTCCAGCAATGAGAGGCGCGCACGCTCGTTGGCCGGGCCGCGGATCAACACCTCGACCAGCTTGTCGCGCTCCCTGAATTGGGTGGCCTGGATGCCGTTGAGGGACGTGTTCAGGAACGCCGCCAATTCCTGGGAAGACACACCGAGCAGTCGCGCCTTGTCTTGGTCCACTTCCAGCTTGATGACCTTGGAGCGCTCCTCCCAGTCGAATTGCACATTGACCAAATCCGGCACGTCGCGCATCGCGGCGGCGACTTTTTCCGCCACGTCACGGATTACCTGCAAGTCCTCGCCGGAGACGCGGAACTGCACCGGAAAGCCGACCGGTGGCCCGTTCTGGAGCTCCAACACGCGGCCGCGCAGTTCCGGGAAGTCCTTCTCGAAGGCTTGAATGAGTCGCTCACGAAGGGCGCGTCGTGCCGCGATGTTCTTGGTGGTGATGACGAACTGCGTAAGGCTGGGCGCGGGCAACTGGATGTCGAGCGGGAAATAGAAGCGCGGCGAGCCGCTGCCGACATAGGACACATAGTTGTCGATCAGGTCTTTCTGCGTGTCGAGATACTTCTCGAATTTGGCTGCCTGGCGTTCCGTCGCCTGGAAGGACGACCCTTCGGCCAGTTTCAGGTCGACGATCAGTTCCACGCGCGTCGACGAGGGGAAGAACTGTTGCTGCACAAAGCGGAACGCCCCCACCGACGCAACGAACAGCAGCACGGTGGCCACCAGCACGGTCTTGCGGTTCGCCACGCACCATTGCACGCGGGCCCGGAAGCGTCGATAAAACGCGGTGTCGTATACGTCGTGGTCGGCGGCGCCCGCTGCGTGTGCCTTGCCTTCAGTGCCGTGCGCCTCCGGGGCGATGCGCGACGCCAGCCAGGGCCCGATGCGCGGAATGCGGCGCGCGGCGTCGGACCAGCGGCGCATGCGCGGCGTGATGACCATGTTTCCGTTCTTGTAGTCCGGAAGCAGGTGGTAGCCCAGGTAGGGAATGAAGATCACCGCGGCGATCCAGGAGAGCAACAAGGAGATCGAGGTGACCTGGAAAATCGAGCGGGTATATTCGCCGGTGCCCGATTTCGCCGTCGCGATGGGCAGGAAACCCGCCACCGTGACCAGCGTGCCGGAGAGCATGGGGAATGCGGTGGAGGTATATGCGAAGCTCGCCGCGCGGAAGCGGTCCCAGCCTTGCTCCATCTTGATGGCCATCATCTCGACCGCAATGATCGCGTCGTCCACCAGCAGGCCCAGCGACAGGATCAGCGCACCGAGCGAGATCTTGTGCAGCCCGACGTCGAACAGGTACATAAAGAAAAATGTGAGCGAGAGCACCAGCGGGATCGACAGCGCGACCACCAGGCCGGTGCGCAGGCCCAGGGTGAAAAAGGTCACGCCGAGCACGATGATCACCGCTTCGGCCAGAGATCGCACGAATTCCCGGATGCTGGCGGATACGGCGCGCGGCTGGTCGTTGACGCGGTGCAATTCCAGGCCTGCGGGCAGGGTGTTCTCGATGCGATGCACGGCCTCGTCCAGGTGACGCCCCAGCGAGACGATGTCGCCGCCCTGGCGCATGGAGATGCCAAGCCCGATGGCGTCCTGGCCCATGTAGCGCATGCGCGAAAAGGGCGGGTCGGCAAAGCCGCGCTTGACGGTGGCGATGTCGCCGAGGCGGAACACCCGGCCGTTGGCGCGAATGGTGAAATTGCGGATCGAATCCACGCCATCGAAAGAGCCGGTGGCGCGCACGTAGATCTTGTCCGTGGCGGTTTCGAACGCGCCGCCCGGGGTGATGGCGTTTTGCGCCTGCATCGCGGCAATCAGCGCACTGCCGTCGATGCCCAGCGACGCAAGCTTGATGTTGGAGATCTCGACATACACCTTCTCGTCCTGCTCGCCAAGGAGTTCTACCTTGGCCACGTCCGGCACGCGCAGGAATTCGCGGCGGATCTTGTCCGCATACAGCTTCTTGTCGGCGTCGCTGAATCCTTCGCCGGTCAAGGCGAAGATATTGCCGAACGTATCGCCGAACTCGTCATTGAAGAACGGGCCCACCACACCGGGCGGCAGGGTGTGGCGGATATCGCCGATGCGCTTGCGCACCTGGTAAGTGGTTTCCGGCACGGCGGAGGCGGGCGCGGCATCGTTGATGGCGAAAAAGATCAGGGATTCGCCCGGGCGCGAGTAACTGCGCAGGAAATTCACATTGGGCACTTCCTGGAGCTTGCGTTCCAGGCGCTCGGTCACCTGCTGGTCCACCTCGGCCGGCGAGGCGCCCGGCCAGATGGTGCGGATGGTCATGAACTTGAACGTGAACGGCGGATCCTCTGCCTGGCCCAGCCGGCCATAGGAGAACAGGCCCAGCACGCCCATGACGATAACCAGGTACAGCACCAGCGGCTGGTGCTTGAGCGACCACTCGGAAAGATTCCAGGAACTTGCGCTCACAGGCGGCCCGTCAGCGCGCGCCGTGCGTGTTCAGCGTGACCATCGGGCCCAGTGATGGGCCGTCCGCCGGCACCACGGCCACCTTGCCGTCTCCGGTGACGCGCGGATCATCCAACGGCTTGACGATGTCGCCTTCCTTGAGCTTGTGCACGCCTGCCGCGACGATGCGGTCGCCCTGGGCGAGCGCACCCTTGATTACCGCGGCGGTCTCGGTGAACTGGACGATGGTCACGGGGACCATGGAGAGCTTTCCTTCGGCCGAGAGGCGGAAGACACCGCTCTGGTTGCCTTTGACCAGCACAGAGGACAGCGGAACTTGGAGCGTGCCGGCGCCGGAGGGATTGGCAAGCACCGCATAGCCGCTCATGCCCAGCTGAATGGCTTCACCCGCCTGCGTGATCGAAAGGCGCACCGGGTAGGTGCGCGTCACCGCGTCCGCGGCGGCGCCGATCTCGCGCACCCGGGCCGGGAAGTATTTGTGCGGCTCGCTGGTCATGGCGACGCGTGTCTCTTTGGCGGCGGCGCCGCGCGCCAGCGTGCGGAACTCGGCAATCTTGGACTCCGGGACGAAGATGAGGAGTTCCTTGTCTGCCGGATTGGCGACGCGAAGGACCGGTTGACCCGCTCCCACGACCTGGCCGGCTTCGCCGAGCGCCTGGGTGACTACGCCATCGAACTCGGCGGTCAGCGTGGTGTATCCAGCCTGGTTTTGCGAAACCCGCGCTTGTGCGCGGGCAGATTCCAGGCGCGCCTTGGCGGCATTGGCGACATTCAGTTTTTGGTCCAACGCGGATTGGCTGACAAAGCCGCGTTTGAACAAGTCCTGAAACCGGACGTGTTCGGCTTCGGAATATTGCGCTTCGGTTTCTGCGGCCGCGACCGCTGCTTGCGCGGCTTCGGCCGTTAACTTGGTATCGGAGGGGTCGAGGCGGGCCAGGGCTTGCCCGCGGGAGACGCGCGCGCCGGGATCGACGAGCCGGGCCACGATCTTGCCGCCGACGCGAAACGCATGATCGGACTCTTGGCGGGCGCGAACCTCGCCCGGATAAACATCGGTGTCGAATCCGCCCTGCGAGGTCACTATATATACAAGTGCTGGACGCGCTTGCGGCGTTTCGGGTTGTTTTTCTGCGCAGCCGAAAGCAATGACAGAAAGCGCTGCCATGGCGAGCAGCAGTCTCGCGCGCTTGGAAGGAAGGCTCTTGTGCGTGGTGCGGGGAGTAAGGGAGTTCACAGGACTCGCCAAGTAATAACTGACCGGTCGGTAAGTTATTTCTTTTGCGTGTGTCTGTCAATACCTTTTTGACTGTGCATGTCCAAGGTTGCCAAACAACAAGTCACCCGTCAGATTGCCCACAATGTGGAACAACGCCCCAGATATCAAGAGATTTGCTGTCAAAAATCCAGCCATAAAATATTCTTATTCATTATCAAACGTATACAACTATCTATTAACGTCACTTCTTAACTCTAATTCGCCCAACCTGAAGTACGCTTGACCGCCTCGTTCCATTGAATTTGCAACTGTTCGATCCCGGATCGATCCGTCGCAGGCTCAAAGTCGCGGTCCTTCTCCCAAAGTCTTCCAATCTCATCCAAACCGCTCCACAGGCCGATCCCCAATCCGGCGAGGAACGCCGCACCCAGTGCCGTGGTTTCATTCACGACCGGGCGGGTGACGGTCACGCCGGCCACATCGGCTTGCAGTTGCATCAAGAGCGCATTGACGCTCGCACCCCCGTCCACGCGGATATTTCGAACCGGTGTGGTCGCGTCTTTCGCCATGGCCGCCGCCAGCTCGGCACTTTGCAGGGCGATGGCTTCCAGGGCGGCCCGCACCAGATGCGCTTTTTGGGTTCCGCGCGTCAACCCCAGGATGGCGCCACGCGCATGCGGATCCCAATGGGGCGCGCCCAATCCGGCAAAGGCCGGCACAAAAACCACCCCATTGCTGTCCGGCACGGAGGCCGCCAATTGTTCAACCTCGCTTGCGCTCTTGATCAGGCCAAGGCCGTCGCGCAGCCACTGGACGGCCGCCCCCGCGATGAACACGCTGCCCTCCAGCGCATACACCGGCTTTGCGTGATCCCGGAGCCGCCAGGCGATGGTGGTCAACAGGCGGTTGTTGGACGTTACCGGCGTGGTCCCGGTGTTCATCAACATGAAGCAGCCGGTCCCGTAAGTGTTCTTGACCATCCCGGGTGAATGGCAACACTGGCCGAACAAGGCGGCTTGCTGGTCGCCGGCAATACCGGCGATGGGGATGCCGGCGGGCAGGCCCTCGCAATCGGTGGTCCCGACGACGCCGCTGGAACTGAAAATCTGCGGCAGGACCGACCGTGGAATGTCCAACAGGTCAAGTAGCTCGGCGTCCCAATCCGCGGTATGGATGTTGCAGAGCAAGGTGCGGGAGGCATTGCTGACATCCGTGGCATGGACCTTGCCTCCGGTGAGCTTGAAGATGAGCCAGCTATCGATGGTGCCGAAGGCCAATTCGCCGCGCGCGGCGCGTTCGCGCGCGTTTGGCACGTGGTCCAGCAGCCATTTGAGTTTGGTGCCAGAGAAGTACGCGTCCAGCACCAGGCCGGTCTTGTCCTGGAACAACGGGCCGCGGCCGGCTGCGACAAGGGCCTCGCACGTCGGTGCGGTCCTGCGGTCTTGCCAGACGATGGCGTTGGCGACCGGCTCGCCCGTGGCGCGGTTCCAGAGCACGGTGGTTTCGCGTTGGTTGGTGATGCCGATGGCGGAAATGTGCGCACCGAGGTCCATCGCCTTCGAGAGGGCGCGCGCGGCAACGTCACGTTGCGTCGCCCAGATTTCGCGGGCATCGTGCTCCACCCAGGCCGGCGCCGGATAGACCTGTTTGAATTCTTGTTGTGCAAGGGACAAGGGTTTACCCGCGCCGTCGAATACGATTGCACGGGAACTGGTGGTTCCTTGATCCAGGGAAAGAATGGCATTCATTGGGGGTTGGCGGGGCTGACAGGCGCGCCGGGGCGCGCTAAAATGTTGTCCAAACAAAGAGTTGGCGCACGGCCGTCACCCGATGCGCCAACACAGATGATGCGTGGAATGCGATGGCGTATGATGTGCCGGCAGAGGTTCGTCTGGAACTCGCCAACGTCCGCAGCATAGCGCAACAATGCCTTACCGGAGACTGCATGGGACTGCTTGACGACATCAAGAAAGAAGCCGATTCGCTACGAAACCAGGAAGCCGAGCGCTCGCAAACGCTCAAGGCGAATGCTGCGGCCGTGGATCGCGCGTTGCGCAAGACCTTCCAGTACATGTTCGAGCTGTTCAAGCAACTCAACGTGGTCAAGCCCGCGTGCCCGCTCGGCTATGAACTTCACTCCGTGGGCAAGATCGACGGCCTTACGCAGGGCGAGTACCGCATCGAATACCGCACGTCGCAGCGCGACGGCCGGGAGCATTATGAGAACGTGTCCCTCACGTTCAAGCGCAGCAAGCCGGACCTGCTGACCGTCAAGCGCGAAGCGGAGACGATCGAGCGGTTCCGCGATTTGCTCTGGCAGAACAACATGCGCTTCACGTCCGAGGTATTCCGCAATGAACGCCGGGTGGTGGTGTCCGAAGTGTTCAAGATCAATTGCGAGATTCTGTGCGGCGCGGAAATCGTGGGCGACTACGACAACGGCGTGATCCGCTTCAAGCTCAAGAATGTCGAGGATTTCGGGCCGACGATGTACACGCTGGAGCCCGATACGGTGAACGACCAGTCGCTGGAGGATCTGGCGCGGTTGTTCATCGGCAAGGAATCCAATTTCAAGAGTTACAACCGCAAGCCGACCGCCAATCTCTCGGCGACGGGCCAGTACCGCCGGCCGGACCTGAAAAACCAGAGTTACGCGGTGATGCCCGAGAACAAGCCGCCCCAGGAGCCGGAAGAAGAAAAGAAGGGGCTGTTCGGCTCCATCAAGTCGGCGTTCAAGAAGTAGCGAACCAGCGCCGAAGACCGAAAAAAAAGCGCACCCGAGGGTGCGCTTTTTTGTGGGTACAGCCCCGCCATTACTTGCCTTGCAGGGCGGCGATGCGGACTTCGATGGGCGGATGGCTGGAGAATAGCGCGGCAAAGCCGGGCTTGTCCGAAATGCCCGACGCCGCCATGCTCTTCGGCAGTTCGCCCGGCTCCAGGCCGCCGAGGCGCGCCAGCGCTTTCATCATCGGCTGGGGCGAGCCCTGCAGGCCCGCCGCGCCCGCATCGGCGCGGAACTCGCGCTGGCGTGAGAACCAGGCGACGATGATCGACGCCAGCAGGCCGAATGCGATCTGGCAAACCATGTCCGTCACGTAGTAGCCGATGCCCGGGCCGTCGCGGTCGTTCTTGAGCACCACGCGGTCTACAAAGTAGCCGACGATCTTGGACAGGAAAACCACAAACGTATTGACCACGCCCTGGATCAGCGTCAGGGTGACCATGTCGCCGTTCTGGATGTGCGAGACCTCATGCGCGAGGACGGCCTCGACCTCTTCCCTGGACATGGATTGGAGGAGGCCGGTGGACACCGCCACCAGCGACGAGTTCTTGAAAGCGCCCGTGGCAAACGCATTGGGCTCACCCTCGTAGACGGCCACTTCCGGCATGCCGATGTTGGCCTTGTCGGCCAGGCGCCGCACGGATTCGACCAGCCAGCGTTCGGTCTCGTTGGACGGGTTGTCGATGACCTGCGCGCCGGTGCTCCATTTGGCCATCGGTTTGGACATCAGAAGCGAAATGAAGGAGCCGGTGAAGCCGACCACGGCGGAAAACGCCAGCAGCATCCCGAGGTTCAGGCCGTTTTGCGTCAGGAACTTGTTGACTCCCAGGAGCGACGTGACCACGCCCAGCACGATCATGACGGCCAGGTTGGTTGCGATGAACAGAACAACACGTTTCATGTACCGGTTCTCCGATTGAAAGAATGGGCCGCAGGCGCCATGGAATGGGTGCGCGGATTGTAGCGTGACATGGGGGTGTTCCCCCGGGTTTCAAGCCGCTTTGAGCGGAAATGCGCGCGGGGGTTCAAGTCTTGTCTGACGAGGCCATCCGGCGCGCAAACAGCCCCCCGCCGACCAGGGCGATGGCGATGGCCCAGAAGATGGGAACCACGCCGACCGCCGTGCCCACCGCGCCGAACAGCACCGGCATCACGGTCTGGCTGCCATTGATCAGCGTGGTGCGCAGCCCCAGCGCCTCGGCGGCGCGGCCCTTCGGGGCGGACTCATGGAGCAGGGTGAGCATCATCGGCTGCGGCGCTCCCAGGCCGAGGCCCAGGAAGAATACGAACACCATCATCACCCCGGCACTTTCGGCAAAGGCGAGCGCCAGGAAGCTTGCGCCGGACACCAGCAGCGCGCCGGCCAGCAGGGTCCACGGCTTCACGCGCGCGACGAAGAACGGAATCGCCAGGCGCACCGTGAACGTGGCGGCCGCAAAGGCGCCCATGACTACCCCGATCTTGGATGCGGACAAACCGAGGAGGGACCCGTGTACCGGGATGGCGAAGCCGTAGACGTCCCACGCCACGGTGAGGATGGTCATGGTCACGAACAGGCTGCGCATGGTCGGATCGCGAAGCAATTCGAAGATATGCCCGGTGTCCGGCGCCGGCGCGTGGACCGTGGGGGTCGGGAACGCGATCTGGCGCGTCGCCAACCCGAGCAAGGGCAGCAACGCGAAGAACGAGAGCACGAGGAACGTGGCGCGATGGCCGAAGTTGTCGATGCCCACGCCGGCCAGGATCGGCGCGATGAACGAGGACACGGAAAACCCCAGCGCCACATAGCTGAAATTGATCGGCCGGTCCTCCGGCGCCGAAAGTTCCCCCACCGCGTGATAGGCGGCCACATTGACGAGCATGAAGGTGACGCCGCCGACGATCGCGGCGGCGTAAAGCGGGATCAGCCCCGGCAGGATGGCCGGAATGAGCACCGAAACCCCCACGCCGGCCGAGCCGATCAGCATCGGCCGGTGCATGCCAATGCGGTCGATCCAGCGTCCGGCGCTGACCGACAGGAACGCCGGGAGCGCGGCATACAGGGCGAGCAAGAGCCCCACGGTCAGCGTGCTGGCCTGCTGGTTTAGCGCGAACAGGGTGAGCGTGACGCGTCCGCCGGCAAACGCGACGTGGTTCAACACCATGAGAATGATGATGGCCGGAAGCGGGCGCATTCAGCGCGTTTCCCGGTTGGCCGGGCGCGGCCGGGTCACGGCGAGATAGACGCCGAGCCCGGTGATCGCCACGCCGACGAGCGTGATGGCCGTGGGCGCGACGTCGAACAGCAGCCACTCCGCGGCGACGGCCACCACCGGCGGCAGGTAGAGCATGTTGGCCACCCGCGACGCGGCACCCCGCCGCATGAGCGTATGCAGCGCGCTGACGCCCAGGATGGAGGCGCCAACGACGAGGAACGCGATGGACGCGACGAGGGCCGGATTCCACACCACCCGCGCGCCTTCGACCGCGAAAGCCAGCGGCAGGGTCAGGATCAGCGAGGCGCCGAACTGGATGAGCGCGGCCGACCACAAATCTGCCGAAGGGCAATACTTGCGTTGGTAAAGCGTGGCGGCGGTCAAGGCCGCGAGGCCGATGGTAACCGCCGCGACCCCGGCCGGCGAAATCGCCTGCACGTCCACCTTGTACCAGACGATGGCGGCCACGCCGCCAAACCCCAGGGCCACGCCCAGCCATTGCCGCGGCGCGAGGCTTTCGTGAAAGAAGCGCGTGGCGATCAGCGCCGTGGCAAGCGGCTGCAACGCCAGCACGACCGCCGTCACCCCCGCGGAAAGGCCCAGATATTGCGAGTAATGCGAACCAGAGAGATGCACGGCGTGCATCAGCACCCCGGCCACGACCACGTGCATCCACTCCCGCCGGTCGGCCGGCCAGCGCGGTTTGAGCCACATGAGCAGCGGTACCAGCAGCGCGATGCCGAAGGCGAATCTCAAAGACAGGAAGGTGAAGGGTGCCGCGTACTGCAGGCCGGCTTTGGTGGCCACAAAGCCCGCACCCCAGACGACCACGAAATACCAGGCAAGCGCGGCGTTGGACATGTCAGGCCGGGCGCAACCCATCAAACCCCAGCGTGGGCGCGGCATCCAAGCCAAAAATGGCCGGAAACCCGCACCAGTGCTTGAGTTTGTCCTTTGGCCCCAGCGGCATCAGGGGCGTGCCCGGTCTTCGAGCACCATCGCCGCACCCTTTTCCGCAATCATGATGGTGGGCGAATTGGTGTTGCCGGACACGATCGCCGGCATGATCGAGGCGTCGATCACGCGCAGGCCGGCCACGCCGCGCACCCGCAGGCGCGCATCGACGACCGCCATCGGGTCGCTGTCCGGGCCCATCTTGCACGTGCCCACCGGGTGGAAGATGGTGGTTCCGATGTTGCCCGCCGCTTCGATAAGCGCATCGTCGCTGGCGTAGGACGGGCCGGGCAGGAATTCGGTCGGCTTGTAGCGGGACAAAGCCTGCGCCGCGCAGACGCGCCGGGTGAGCCGCAAGGCGTCCACGGCCACACGACGATCGCCTTCGGTCGACAGGTAGTTCGGGTCGATTCGCGGGTCTGCCAACGGATCGGCGTTTTGCAGGCGCACATGCCCGCGGCTTTCGGGGCGCAAGTTGCAGACGCTTGCGGTGAACGCGGGAAACTTGTGTGGGGGGTCGCCAAACTTGTCGAGGGTCACCGGCTGCACGTGATACTCGAGATTGGCCGACGGCTGACCCGGATCCGACTTCACGAACGCACCCAGTTGCGAGGGCGCCATGGTGAGCGGCCCGCTGCGGAACAGCGCGTATTCGAGCCCCATCATCGCCTTGCCCCACCAGCGGTTGGCGAGCGTATTGAGCGTCTTCGCGCCTTCCACCTTGAACCCCATGCGCAGTTGCAGGTGGTCCTGCAGGTTTTCGCCGACGCCGGGCAGTTCAAGGCGGGTGTCGAGGCCCGCCGCGCCGAGGACCTTCGAAGGCCCGATCCCGGAGAGCTGCAACAACTGCGGCGAATTGATCGCGCCGCTCGCAAGGATCGTTTCGCGGAAGGCGAGGGCGCGAATCCGCTCGCCGCGCTGGAGGTACTCGATGCCGGTCGCGCGGTGTTGGCCGTCGCGCGATTCCATCAGGATGCGCGTGGCGTGCGCATGGGTGGCCACGGTCAGGTTCTTGCGGTGCCGGACCGGCGTGAGAAAAGCCTTGGTGGTGTTCCATCTCACGCCGCGGCGCTGGTTGACCTGGAAGCGCGCGGACCCTTCGTTGTCGCCGCCGTTGAAATCCTCGATGGGCTGGATGCCGCATTGGGCCGCCGCATCGCGCCAGGCATCGAGGATGTCCCAGCGCAAGCGCTGCTCCTCCACGCGCCATTCGCCCCCCGCGCCATGGATCGCATCGCCGCCGCCATAGTGGTCTTCGGTCTTCTTGAACAGCGGAAAGACATCGTTCCAGGACCAGCCGGGATTCCCGGCCGCAGCCCAAAGGTCGTAGTCACGGGCCTGGCCGCGCATGTAAACCATCGCGTTGATGGACGAACATCCGCCCAGCACCTTTCCGCGCGCGTAGAGGATCGACCGGCCGTTGAGTCCGGGACAGGGTTCGGTCTTGTAGCACCAGTCCGTGCGCGGATTGCCGATGCAATACAGGTACCCCACCGGGATGTGGATCCAGATCCAGTCGTCTTCGCCGCCAGCCTCCAACAGCAGGACTCGGGTGGACGGGTCTGCGGACAAGCGGTTGGCCAGCACGCAGCCCGCGGAACCGGCGCCCACGATCACATAGTCATATTCGGCGGGAAGGATGGACACGGCAAGAATCGGGGAAGGCCCAGCCGAAGGATGCCACAACGCTATTCACAAGAGAATCCGGATACCCGATACTTCGGGGGAAAAGTCACGGGAGAACGGGTTGGCGGTCAGCAAGGAGTCGATCGAGCGGTGGTGGGATTCGCGCCTGGCCCAGGGGCTGGTGATGGTGTCCATCTCGCTGCTGGTTTTTTCGTTCTTCCTGAAAGTGCCGGATCACGACCAGGCCATCCTGGGCCAGCTCGAGCGCCTAACCTTCGACCTGCAAATGCGCTTTCTGCGCGCCTATTTTCCGCGCCAGGCCAAGGTCGAGCCGGTGTTGATCGGCGTGGACGAGTCGGCAGAGGAAGCGTTTGAAGAACCGATCGCCATGTGGCACAAGCACTTTGCCAAGACGCTCGATGCGATGGTGCTGGCACGGCCCGCGTTTGTGGGCATGGATGTGCAGATGCCCTCGCGGTCATTCGACACCATCAAGCCCGGTCTCGACTACGCCTTTCTGCTGAGCCTGTTCCGCATCAAGCAGAACATCCCGTTCGTGGTGGTGCACACGATCGATCGATCCGGCAACCTCGCCAAGGTGCATGAGACGTACCTCAACCGCCTGGGCGACGAATCCTTTGCGCTGGACAAGGTGCTTGAGGACGCCGACCGCGTGGCGCGGCGCTACAACGAGCGCGAAATCGTCATTGAAGGCTCGCTTTTGCCCTTTGCCGGCCATGTGGCGCGCCTCTTCGGGAAGCAGCCCGGCGCAGGCTACATCGACTTTTCGATCGGGGGCACCATCCGCTACGTGCCGATCCAGGATGTGATTGGCTGGCTCAAAGACGGTAACGTGGAGGAGCTCAAGCGCCGTTTCGAAGGACGGGTCGTCCTCGTCGGCAGCGTCCTGCGGTCACAGGATCGCTGGAACCTGCCGGTGGCGCTGTCGGAGTGGGAAAGAGACGCGCAGGGCCGCATGATCACCAACCAGCCGGGCGTGATCGTGCATTTCCAGACCTTGCGAAGCGTCCTGGGCGACGGGTTGGTGGTGCCCATCCCGGATGGGCTCAAATGGGGCATTTGCGCGCTGATCATGGGGCTCTTGTTCATGCCGTCGAACCGCCGCCTGTACGCTGCGGCGGGGCTCGCCACGGTCGTCTTTTTTGCGCTTTCTGTGACCCTCGTCACTGCGCGCATTCTCATTCCCGCGGCAACATTTGTCTTGTTGATGTGGATCGTCGTCGGGGTGGGCGCGGCGGCCGACAGCGCACGCACGTTGCTGCAACGGAATCGCCTGCGCAATTCGTTCAAGGGAAGCGTCTCCCCGGCGGTGCTGCAGGAAATCCTGGCCGGCAACCTTGAAGGCGGCGTTTCCGCCAAGGCGGAGGAGATCTGCGTGATGTTTACCGATATTCGCGGCTTCACCGGGATTTCCGAGACCCTGCCGCCGGAACAGGTCACCAACCTGTTGACGCGTTATTTCGACCGCATGGTCGATTGCGTCCACCGTAATCGTGGAACCATGGACAAGTTCATGGGCGATGGCATGATGGTGCTGTTCGGCGCGCCGAAAAAGGAGGGCAATCCCTGTGTGGACGCAGTGCGCTGCAGCCAGCAGATGGTGCGGGAATTGGCCCAACTGAACACCGAGTTTGCCGCCATGGGGTTGCCGCCCATCTCGATTGGAATCGGCATAAACTACGGAAAGGTCGTGGTCGGCAACATCGGCTCCACCGAGCGGCACAACTACTCAGCCATCGGGGATGCGGTCAACGTGGCCTCCCGGGTGGAAGGGTTGACCAAGCGCCTTGGAAATCCGATTGTCTTCACCGATTCGGTGAGGGCACAACTTGGTGATGAGTTTGATGCGTTCGACTTCGGCGAACAGCCCATCCGCGGCCACAGCCCGATGCGGCTTTGGAGCATCAAGGATTCGCCTGTGCAGGCATGAGATTTGCAGCAATGGCAGCGGAACGCATAAAAATCGGGAGACCCACATGAATCGATCACAAGCAGGCTTGGCCATCGCTCTGGCCCTGACGTTCGGCACGGCACACGCCGACAACGGCATTGCGTTCATCAGCGACTTGAAAGGCGACGTCGCGGTGGATTCCGGCAAGGCATCCCTGATGGCGGAACTCAAGAAAGGCGCCAAGATCACCTGCGCGCGCGAGTGCGTGGTTGGTGTGATGTACCTGGTTTCCGGCAAGGAATATGTGCTCAAGGGGCCGGGCGACTACCAGGTCGGCGACACGGAGGTCAACGCCAAGCTCGGCCCGCCGCCCACGCCGCGTGAGACCAAATGGAAAGTGTCATCGCAGACAGTCGCCCAGGCGGCCCTGACCACCAGCGCATCGATCCGCATGCGGAGCATTGGTGGCGGCAAGGCCGCCGATACGCCGGCGTTGCCGTTGGAGCGCCTGATCTACCCCCGGGACACCAAGGTTGCCACCTTGCAGCCATCCTTCAAATGGACGTCAGCCAATGCGAAGGGGCCGTTCGAGTTTGAGCTGAAAGCGGCTGGAAACGCCAAGGCGATCCACAAATCGCGCGTCAACACGGTGCAGCTCGATTTGCCGAAATCCCTGAAATTGGCACCGGACACCGAATACAGCTGGACGGTGAAGCAGGGCGGCATGGATATCGGCATGACGTCGTTCAAGACGCTGGCGTCCCATGCGCTGGATGTCACCGGCCAGCGCAAGCCGGACGACAAATCTCCCTTCTCCGACTGGCTCCTTTACGCGCTCACGCTCAAGGAAGTCGGAGCGGATCAGGATGCGACGGATGTCTGGTCGAAGCTGGCCAAGGATCGTCCGGACCTGCCGGAACTGGCAGCGTTGGCGAAATAGCGGAGACCTTCCGGAAACCCACCCAAGCGCCGCGCAGTCCGGCGCTTTTTGCCTTTTGGAGGCGTCCTTCGGGAACACCATCGGGACGGCTTGATCCAGGCCCGTGGAATCAGTCGAGAAATGGGCAATAATTGGCCGAAATGCCCAGAAAGTCTTGAAACGCATGCGCACTTGGAAGTTCAGACCTGACCTCGTTTTCGCAATTTGCCGCGCCCTGGCGGGTTTGGCGTTCCTGTTTTTGGCGCCTTGGGTGTCCGCCCAAGGGTACAACGATCGCGTGGCCCTGGTGATCGGCAACGACCAATATCCGAACGAGCCGCTCAAGAATGCCGTGAACGACGCGCGCGCCATGCAGAAGACGCTGCAGGACCTCGGCTTCAAGGTGGTCTTCCGTCCAAACGCCGATACCGTCGCCATGCGTTCGGCGGCGGTGGAGTTCACCAAGATCCTCGATGGCGCGACCGCCGCGGTTTTCTACTACGCGGGACACGGCATCCAGCATCGCGAACGCAACTACCTCGTTCCGATCGACGCGAAGTTCACTTCGGAAGCGGAAATCGCCTTTGGCGCGATCGATGTCAGGCAAATCATCGACTACATGGATGACGCCAAGGTCCGCTACAAGTTCGTCATCCTTGACGCTTGCCGAAACAACCCGTTCAGGAACGTCTTCACGCAGACCGGGCTGGCCAAGATGTCCAGCGTGCCGCCGGGGACGGTGGTTTCGTTTGCCGCTGCGCCCGGTGCCGTCGCTTTTGACGGCGATCCCAACGCGGAGAATGGCATCTACACGAAGAACCTGCTGCGCGAATTGAAAACCCCCGGCCTGCAGGCGACATTGGTGTTTCAGCAGGCAGGTTCTGCCGTGGGCCAGGAAACCGGTGGAAAACAGGTGCCCGAGTTCTATTCCACGCCGTTCCCGGGTGGCAAGCCGTTCTTCTTCGCCGAGAAGACCGGTATTGCCGCGGCATCGACCCCCTCGGGCGGCCCATCGGCGGATACCGCCTTGCAACTGGAGCGTGAATTCTGGACCAGCATCAAGGAAAGCAAGCGCGTTGACGACTTCCAGGCGTACTTGGAGCAGTTTCCGAACGGCGTTTACGCACGGCTTGCGCGCAACCGCATCGATGACCTGAAGCGCGAGCAGATCCAGTCGCAGGTCGCGACCGCGCCATTGGGCGCGGCGCCTGCATCCGGCGCGCCGGTTCTGATTGCTGACAAGGGTGGTTCCCAAGCCAATCGGCCGTTGCCGGTGAATCCGTCGCAGCAACCTTCCGCCGCCTTTTCTCCTGGCAATGCGCCACCGCCGGCCGCAGAAGTCAAGCCCGCGCCTGCACCTGCACCTCAGCCTTCCGCTTCAGCCAGCCCGCAACCTGCGGCACCGATCCAGACTGCCGCCTTGGCAGGCGTGGCAGGCGAGCCAAGGGGGCTTGAATCCAAGGTGTCGCAAGCATCCACGCCGCCGCCGGCACCGACCGTGGTGGCAGCCGTGTCCCCGGAGCAAAAGAGTGCCTTGCCGGCGGTTCCCCAGTTTCCCAAGTTCCTGACGGGCAAGATCGAGTTCGCGGATGGCGCGACCTACTTCGGCGAGTACAAGGAAGACAAGGACAAGAACCAGACCATGCATGGGAAGGGTGAGTTCGTGTCGAAGTCGTTCCGCTACAAGGGCGAGTTCCGCGACAACAAGAAAGACGGCAAGGGCGTCCATATCTGGGCCAACGGCGACAAGTACGATGGTGATTTCGTCAATGACGAGCCTGCGGGGCGCGGGATTTGGGAATTTTCCAGCGGCGAGCGCTATGAGGGCGAAATCGCGCGCGGCAAGTTCAATGGAAAGGGAACCCTGACCACCAAGGCTGGCGACAAATACAACGGGACGTTCCTGGACAGCCTCCAGCATGGCCGGGGCGTGTACCAGTTTGCCAACGGCGACAAATACGAGGGCGAGATGAAGCAGGGCAAGCTAGCCGGCGTCGGTGTGTACACCAGCAAGAACGGTGACCGTCGGGAAGCGACGTTTGTCGATGGCGTGGCCCAGGGCCACGGTGTCTATCATTTCAGCAATGGCGATCGGTACGAGGGCGATTTCCAGTCTGGCGCCCTGACCGGAAAGGGCAAGTATTTCTATTCGAATGGCCTGCGCACCGAAGGCACCTACCAGAACGGCTCGTTGAAAGGCCCCGGTATCTTCGTGTTCAACGAAGGATCATGGTTCGAAGGCGAGTTCGATGGCGAAGGACGCGCCAAGGGTGTGCAGATCTTCAAGGATGGCCGCCGGATTCCCGCTTTGATCAACAACGGGCGGGTTGAGCCACTGCCGGACGCCAAGTAACCAAAATACGCTTGTGCCGCAGCGGCTCTCGCCTCTCTGGCATTGTTGTGCGCGAATTTGTCGGGCTGCTCTTTCCTGGACGCTGGCCGAAAATTGAACGGCTATCCGGAGGATCCGGCATATGCCCACCAGCCCCCTACAGGTGCGGTTCAGAGTTCCCGCGCCAATTTGCCCCAGTGCTCCCTGCGGCGTTCCTCGGTGACAAACTCCTCGAGTTCCGGGTCGAGCGCATTGCGTGCCGTGACCATCCCGACCACCACGCCGTTCTCGACGACCGGAATATGGCGGAATCCGCGTTCATGCATCGCGGTCATGGCCAAACCGTAGGTTGCATCAGGTGGCAGCATCAACGGATGCGCCGTCATGACTTCGCGCATGGTGGTGTTGGCAGGATTGAGCCGGCGCGCCAACACGCGGAACACTGCATCTCGCTCGGTAAAGATCCCGGTCACGCTTCCGGAGTCAATCACGACGACCGCGCCTGCATTCGCAGCCGCCATCGCATGGGACACTTCCGCTACGCTCGTCTCGGGACTGACCGTCAGCAGCGGGTTCCGGCCCATGATTTCCCTGATGGGCAAATCGAACATGTTTCTCTCCAGACCAGATGCTAGGAGATGGGCACATCCTGCGTTTGACTTGGGTCAATCGTTTGCATGGCTGTCGGCGTCCGTGCCAGCCATTCTTCCGCGTGTTCCACAACGCCTCGACCACGCCGGCGTTGATCTTGGCGGGTTCGCGGAAAATTCAGATGTCAGCCCGGCGTCAGCCGGGCGAGTGCTTCTTTGATTCGCGGCAGGGCCGCTCGGGTGGCCGCCTCGCCCCGGGCAATGCACATGCGCCGGTAAGGCTCCCGGATGTCCGCGTAATAGCCAAGATCCGGGTGAATGAGCACATCGGCAAACGCTGCCTGCGCGGCCACCTTGACGGCGCGCGCCCGGTCGCGCACGGCCCACTCCGGCGGCGCAGAAGGCGGAATGGCGGACACGTAGGCGGAGACATCGACTGCAATAACCACGGCAGCACCGAGGTCGCGTGCCACTTTGATGGGCACCGGTTCCGCCTCGTCGCCATCCTGGTATTCGACCCCGCGAATACGCACCGGCGCAAACTGCCTCGGAGTGGCTGCAGACGCCCGCACGGCGGCGCCGGTGAGGCCTCGATTGAATATCGCGAGGGAGTTGTCGGCAATCTTGGCCGCCGTGACTGCCAATTTTCTGGAGAACATGTCGAGCTCACGCCCCTGCGTGTGGTCGAAGATGAACTGCTCGACCGCGTTTCCGTTTCCCTTCAGGCCGCTTGTGGAGATGCCGATGAACCGCGTGGGGTCCAGTTCGAGGGCGATGCGTTCCATTTCGGATGCGGACACGCGATGGGCGTAGAGCGTGCCGAGCATCGCGCCGACCGATGCGCCGACGACCAGGTCGGCCTCGATACCGTTCTCCTCCAGCACCTTCAATACGCCGATATGCGCGAATCCCCGCGGCCCGCCGGCGCCGAGCACCAGTGCAACGCGCGGCTTTTGCTCGTTCGGATAAGGGGCGAAATGGGGGGCGTCCGGGCCGTCGTATTGCGCGATGCCGCCGGCGCAGGACGCAAGTACGACGAATGCGAACAGGGCGAGGGCATAATGGCGCCCAAAAGGGACGTGCGGGTTCTTCACGGGAAAAAATCTAACACGGTTGGCGGCGGAAAATGACCAATTCAGCGACTGAAGACGCGCTCATCATCGGCGGCGGGCACAACGGATTGGTGTGCGCCTGTTACCTGGCCGCCAAGGGCTGGCGGGTGCATGTGCTGGAGCGCAGGAGCATCGTGGGCGGCGCGGCGGTCACCGAGGAGTTTCACCCCGGGTTTCGCAACTCGACCGCGAGTTACACGGTCAGTCTGCTCAATCCGAAAGTGATCCGCGATCTCAATCTGGCGAAACACGGCCTCAAGGTCGTCGAGCGGCCGTTTTCAAACTTCCTGCCGCTCAACGACCGCGACTACATCAAGGTCGGAGGCGGCCTCGAGGCGACCCAAGCCGAGGTGGCGCGGTTTTCCCGGAAGGACGCGGACGCCTTGCCTGCCTATTACGCGATGCTCGATCGCGTCGCCGCCGTGCTCAAGGATCTGTTGCTGGAGACCCCGCCCAATGTCGGCGGCGGCATCGCGGACCTGCTGCAGGCCTGGAAAGCGGGGCGGCGCATAAAGCAGCTCGACATGGCCTCGAGACGCGACGTGCTGGACCTGTTCACCAAGAGCGCGGGCGACGTCTTGGATCAGTGGTTCGAGTCGGATCCGATCAAGGCCTGCTTCGGTTTCGACAGCGTGGTCGGCAATCTCGCATCGCCGTATACACCGGGGTCCGCGTACGTCTTGCTGCATCACGTCTTAGGCGAGGTGAATGGCAAGCCCGGCATTTGGGGACATGCGGTGGGCGGCATGGGCGCGATCACGAAGGCGATGGCCGCGGAGGCGGCCGATCGCGGCGTGACGATCTCGACCAGTGCACCGGTCAAACAGGTACTTGTAGAGGGCGGGCGTGCGGCCGGCGTGGAACTTGAAGACGGCCGGGTGTTGCGCGCGCGCTGCATCGTGTCGAACCTGAATCCGAAATTGCTGTTTGGCAGCCTGGTGCCGCGTGCCGAGGTTCCGGCCGATTTCGCGCGCCGCATCGATGCCTACAAGGTGGGCTCGGGCACGTTCCGGATGAATGTGGCGCTGTCAGAACTGCCGCGCTTTTCGTGCCTGCCGGAGTCCGGCCCGCACTTGTCGTCGGGCATCATCATGGCGCCTTCCATGCGTTACATGGAGCAGGCGTTCTTCGATGCGAAGTCCACCGGGTGGTCCAGAGATCCGATTGTGGAAATCCTGATCCCATCGACCGTGGATGATTCACTCGCACCGACCGGAAAGCATGTCGCCAGCCTGTTCTGCCAGCATGTGCTGCCGGAGCTGCCGGGCGGCAGGCATTGGGACGATTGCCGGGAGACGGTGGCGGATTTGATGGTGGAGACCGTCACGCGTTTTGCCCCGAACTTCAAGGCAAGCGTCATCGCGCGGCAGATTCATTCGCCGCTCGACCTGGAGCGCAAATTCGGCCTGGTGGCGGGCGACATCATGCATGGCGCGCTCACATTGGACCAATTGTTTTCCGCGCGGCCCGTCCTTGGGCATGGCAACTACCGGACGCCTATTTCCGGCCTGTACCAATGCGGGTCCGGCACGCATCCGGGGGGCGGTGTGACCGGCATTCCGGGACACAACGCGGCGCGCGAAATTCTCAAGGACGGGAGACGCTGACTGCCGCTACCGCGGCTTACTTTCCCGCCCGATCCATGTCGCGCAATTCGCGCCGCAGGATTTTGCCGACGTTCGACTTCGGCAGCGAATCGCGGAAGACAATCGCCTTCGGGTTCTTGTAGCCGGTGAGGTTGTCGCGGCAATACGCCTTGACGGCATCGATGGTCAACGCCGGATCTTTCTTGACGATGAACAGTTTGACCGCCTCGCCGGACTTTTCATCCGGAATGCCGATGACCGCGCACTCCAGGACGCCCGGGCAACTCGCCACGACGTCCTCGATTTCATTCGGATACACATTGAATCCGGATACCAGGATCATGTCCTTCTTGCGGTCGACGATCTTCACATGCCCGTTGGGCAGCATCACCCCAATGTCCCCGGATTTGAAGAACCCGTCGGCGGTCATGACCTTTGCGGTCTCGTCGGGCCGCTGCCAGTAGCCGCGCATCACCTGCGGACCCTTGATGCAGATTTCGCCCGGCTGGCCCTCCGCGACGACCGCATCGTTGTCATCCCGGATGGAGATCTCGGTGTTGGGCATCGGCATGCCCACGTCGCCACTGTATTCGGTGGCCAGCACCGGATTGCAAGTCGCGCCTGACGACGTTTCGGTGAGGCCGAAGCCTTCCACGATGGGCGTTCCGGTCAGCGCGAGCCATTTCTCGGCCACCGAACGCTGGACCGCCATGCCGCCGCCGTTGGAAACGCGAAGGCTTGAAAAATCGAGCTTCTGGAAGCCGGCATGGTTCAGCAGGCCGTTGAACAGCGTGTTGACCGCCGGCAGGACATTGAACTTGTACTTGCCCAGTGTCTCCACCATGCCGTCCATGTCGCGCGGGTTGGCCACCAGGATGTTGTGCCCGCCCATGCGAAAGCCCAGCCACATGCACGATACGAGACAGAAGATGTGATACATCGGCAGCGCCGAAATGAACACGGGCGACTCGGGCATCGGGCCCTTGCGGGTGTCCTCCATCGCAGGCTTCAGCCAGGCTTCAGACACCAGGACCCCGCCGGTGATGTTGGCGTGCACGAGCATGGCACCCTTGGCGACGCCGGTGGTCCCGCCGGTGTATTGCAGGAAGGCGAGGTCTTCCGGCCCGCAATCGGCTTTCCGGAGCGTCATCGATCGTCCCGTCGCAAGCGCGGACTTGAATGGAATCGAGCCGGGCAGGTTGTACGCAGGCACCGCCTTCTTGACCTTCCGCACCACGTAGTTGGTGACCAGTCCCTTCAGGAATCCGAGCATGTCGCCGACCGACGCAACGACGATGGTTTTCAGGCGCGTGGATGAAGCCACGGCCTCGACGGTATGGGCAAAGTTCTCGAGGACGATAATTGCTTCCGCGCCGGAGTCGTTCAACTGGTGTTCCAGTTCGCGTGGCGTGTAAAGCGGATTCACGTTCACCACCACATACCCGGCCCGAAGAACCCCGAGAATGGCCACCGGGTACTGGAGGATGTTGGGCATCATCAACGCAACACGCGCGCCCTTGGCGAGGCCGCGGGACTGCAGCCACGCGCCAAAGGCTTGCGACAGCCGGTCCGCGTCGGCATAGGACAAGGTTTTGTCCATGCACGTGAAAGCGGGACGGTCGCCGTAACGCTTGAAGCTCTCCTCTGCGAGCGCAATCAGCGATGTGTAGGTGTCTACGGGGACTTCATGCGGCACCCCGGCCGGGAAATGGGCGAGCCAGGGTCGTTCATCAACAAGGGCCATGCGCGAGTCTCCTAGGAATCCCGTCCACGGACGACGGAATCGGTCCCATGCATTGTATCGGCTTCAATCATGGGTTTGGCTTCGGCAATCGCCATGGCGCGGTGGGTGGGCCATACGGAGGGCATCACGATCCAAAGAAAGAGCATCCCAGCGCGTCGTCGCCAGTCGCAAGTGTCTTGCTTGGGAAGAGTTCATGCTCGGGAAATTTGCCCCCACTCACCAAGGACGGCGAAAATCGTAATTTCAAAGTCAATATCTGGTGCGGTGTTTGAGCCGTTTTTGTCTGAAACGCCGCGCCAGTCTTTGACTTTACCGGATTCAGTGTGTGCCGTGGACCGCTGCCAAGGCACAAGCTGCTGAAAAAACCTAAGATTTTCATGGACTTGTTGCAGTGCAGCGTAGTAGAATTTCAGGGTAACTTCATGGCGTACCGCATGGATTTTCACCGAGCAGTGCGCCCCATCCACCCGAGAGTCTTCATGCCCCGCGCCTTACGCAATATCGCCATCATCGCCCACGTCGACCACGGCAAGACCACGCTCGTCGACAAGCTCCTGCACCAGGCCGGCACGTTTGCCGCCC
Organism: uncultured Burkholderiales bacterium; assembly: GCA_964617435.1. GTDB lineage: Bacteria > Pseudomonadota > Gammaproteobacteria > Burkholderiales > Usitatibacteraceae > UKL13-2. Next base: position 287 of record CAZTYC010000020.1, on the reverse strand, counting down.
ACCAGCACATCGCCGAACGGGTGATGGACTCGAACGACCTGGAAAAGGAGCGCGGCATCACGATCCTGGCGAAAAACACGGCCATCGATTACGAAGGGGTGCACATCAACATCGTGGACACGCCCGGGCACGCCGACTTCGGCGGCGAGGTTGAGCGCGTCTTGTCGATGGTGGACAGCGTGCTGCTGCTGGTCGACGCGGTGGAAGGCCCGATGCCGCAGACGCGCTTCGTGACCCAGAAAGCCCTGGCACTGGGACTGCGCCCGATCGTGGTGGTGAACAAGATC
>CAZTYC010000019.1:0-23184 GCA_964617435.1 uncultured Burkholderiales bacterium | reverse complement strand
ACCGAAGAGACCACCACCGGCGTCATGCGGCTTTACCAGATGCACAAGGATGGCAAGCTCGCCTTCCCCGCCATCAACGTGAACGACAGCGTCACCAAGTCGAAGTTCGACAACCTCTATGGCTGCCGCGAATCGCTGGTCGACGCGATCAAGCGCGCGACTGACGTCATGATCGCCGGCAAGATCGCGGTCGTCGCCGGCTACGGCGATGTGGGCAAGGGTTCGGCGCAGGCGCTGCGTGCGCTGTCCGCCCAGGTGTGGGTGACCGAAATCGATCCCATCTGCGCACTGCAGGCCGCGATGGAAGGCTACCGCGTGGTGACCATGGAATACGCCGCCGACAAGGCCGACATCTTCGTCACCGCCACCGGCAACTACCACATCATCACGCACGACCACATGGCGAAGATGAAGGACCAGGCCATCGTTTGCAACATCGGCCACTTCGACAACGAGATCGACGTCGCCGGCATCGAGAAATACAAGTGGGAGGAGATCAAGCCGCAGGTTGATCACGTCATCTTCCCGGACGGCAAGCGCATCATCCTGCTGGCCAAGGGCCGCCTGGTGAACCTCGGTTGCGGCACCGGCCATCCGAGTTACGTGATGTCCTCCTCGTTCGCCAACCAGACCATCGCGCAGATCGAGCTTTACGCCAACACCGAGAAGTATCCGATCGGCGTCTACACGCTGCCCAAGCATCTGGATGAAAAGGTGGCGCGCCTGCAATTGAAGAAACTCAATGCGCAGTTGACGGAACTCACCGACCAGCAGGCCGCATACATCCACGTGTCCAAGCAGGGACCCTACACGCCGGACAGCTACCGGTATTGACGGCGGGGTGCGCGCAGAATGACCGCCCGCAGGCAGTTTTCATTCGAGTTCTTCCCGCCCAAGACCGATGAGGGTAAGGCCAAGCTCATGCACACCGTGCAGCAGCTTGGCCAGCTGAATCCCGCATTCTTTTCGGTGACGTTCGGCGCGGGCGGCTCCACGCAGGAGGGCACGCTGTCCACGGTGCTCGCCATCCGGGAAAAGGGCCATGCGGCGGCGCCGCACCTGTCCTGCATCGGCTCGACCCGCGAAAGCATCCGCGCGATCATCCACGGATACCGCGATGCCGGCATCCGGCACATGGTGGCCTTGCGCGGGGACCTGCCCTCCGGCATGGCCGTGGCCGGGGAATTCCGCCATGCGTCCGACTTGATTGCCTTCATCCGCGAGGAAACCGGCGACCGGTTTCACATCGAGTGCGCGGCGTATCCCGAGTACCACCCGCAGGCGCGCCATGCGCAGGAAGACTTGCGGAACTTCAAGCGCAAGATCGACGCCGGCGCCAATTCGGCGATGACGCAGTATTTCTACAACGCCGATGCGTACTTCCACTTTGTCGATGAGGTGCGGGCGCTGGGCGTCACCGTGCCGGTGGTGCCCGGCATCATGCCCATCGGCAGCTTTTCACAACTGGCGCGCTTTTCCGACGCCTGCGGGGCCGAGATCCCGCGCTGGATCCGCCGCAAGATGGAAGGCTTTGGCGACGACACCGCGTCCATCCGCGCTTTCGGGCTCGATGTGGTGACCGATCTGTGCGCCAAGTTGCTCGAAGGCGGCGCGCCGGGCCTGCACTTCTACACGCTCAACCAGGCCGGGCTGTCGTCAACGATCTGGCAACGGCTGGGGCTCTGAGCCGGACCCAAACGTAAAACCCGAGAACTGGCGCGGCGTTTGGGGCGAAATGCCGTCAAAAGGCGCGCCAGTCCTCGGGTTTCAGTTTTCAGGCTAGACCAACTGGAACGGGTACACCGGGCCCAGTTTCAAAAGGCGCGTCAGTTCGTCGAGTGCCGTGCACACGGCGCGCGGCAGCGACGGATCGAGCAGGTCGGCATCGGCCATGCGGTCGCGGTAGTGCCGGTTCACCCAATCGACCAGGGCGCCGTACAGCGCAGGCGTGAGCATCACGCCCGGATTGGCGGCACACGCCTCCGCGTCATTCAACTCCACGCGCAGCCGCAGGCACGCCGGCCCGCCACCGTTCATCATGCTCTGCCGCAGGTCGAACACCCAGGCCTCGTCGATGGGGCCGCCGGATCCGACGAGCTCATCGAGGTAGTCCGACACGCGCGGGTTGTTGCGGCATTCCTGCGGTACCACGATGGCAATCCTGCCGTCCGGCTTTGACAGCAGCTGGCTGTTGAACAGGTAGGTCCCGACGGCGTCTGCCACGCTCACGCGCGAGGCGGGGACTTCAATCACCACAAAGCCGTCGCCGAATTTTTCGCGCAATTCGCGCAGGGTGCCCGCGCGATCGAGGAACGCCTGCTCGTGGCAGAACAGCACATTGCGATGGCCCACCGCGATCACGTCGTTGTGGAACACGCCCTGATCGATGGCGTCCGGGCTCTGTTGCGCGAACACGGCGCGCGCATCGGACAACCCATGGCGGCGCGCGATGGCCTGGGAAGCCTCCAGCGATTGACGGGCCGGGTATTTCTGCGGGCGCGGCGCGCGGCTGTCGAATCCCGCGCAGCCATAGACAAACAGCTCCACGCCCGGCGCGCCGAGCGCCGAACAAAAGCGCGTGTGGTTGGCCGCGCCTTCGTCGCCGAACGCGGGCGTGGCGGGCAGGGCGGCGTGATGCGCAAAGTGCGCCTCATCCGGGAACATCGCCCGCAGGATGCGCGCGGTGGTCGGATGCTCGATCGAGCGGTGAAAGTTCTGCGCCAGGTTGGCGGCCGAAAAATGCACGCGGCCGTCCGCGGTGTTGGCGCTCGGGCTGACCGTGGCCGCGTTGGCGGTCCACATGGACGAGGCCGAGAACACGCTGTTGAAGATGGCACGCGAGTGCGCTGCCGCCCGCTGCAGGACCTCGGTGTCCGTGCCGGAAAACCCCAGCTGGCGCAACGTTGCAAGATCGGGCCGCTGTTGTGGCGCGAACACGCCTTGCTTCAAGCCGCGGTCCATCAGGGCCTTCATCTTGGCCAACCCCTGCAGCGCAGCCTCGCGCGGGTTGGCGACCGCCCCCTGGTTGCGCGTGGAGGCGATGTTGCCGAACGACAGCCCGCTGTAGTTGTGGGTCGGGCCGACCAGGCCGTCGAAGTTGTATTCGTGCGCGATCATGGAGGCGTATCGATCTAAAACGTGAAACCCGGTGGCAGGCTCGATGGCACCGCCAGGGTATCGGATTCAAGCGAGGACTGCGGATAGGCGCAGTAGTCGGCTGCGTAGTAGGCCGAGGCGCGGTGGTTGCCGGAGGCCCCGATGCCGCCAAATGGCAGGGCACTGGAGGCGCCGGTCAGCGGCCGGTTCCAGTTGACGATGCCCGCGCGGATGCGCTCGCGGAATTTCTCGTACTCGGCGGCGTCGTCGGACAACAAGCCGGCCGCGAGACCGAAGCGCGAGGCATTCGCGCCATCGATGGCATCGTCGAAGTTGTCGTAGCGCACCACTTGCAGCAGGGGTCCGAAGAATTCCTCGTCCGGCCACGGCGTGATGCCGCCGACATCGATGATGCCGGCGGACAGCAGCGCGGTGCCTTCGCGCAGGCGACGCATCTCCAGGAGCGGCTTGCCACCCGAAGCCACCAATCCGCTCCACGCGGCAAGCAGCCGGTCCGCCGTGGCTACGGACACCACGGCCCCCATGAACGGCGGCGGGTCGGCGTCGAACGCGCCGACGGTCAGTCGCGCCGCGACCTCGGCCAGGCGCGTGAGCAGCCGGTCGCCGGCGGCGCCGCGGGCAACGAACACGCGCCGCGCGCAGGTGCACCGCTGGCCCGCCGATATGAAGGCGGACTGCACGATGTGAAACACCGCCGCGTCGATGTCGGCCACCTGGCCCACGATGAGCGCGTTCATGCCGCCCATCTCCAGCGCGAGAATGCGGTGCGGCAAGCCCGCGTTGGCGCGATGGATCGCCGCGCCCGTGGCGGCGCTGCCGGTGAAATAAATGCCGTCGATGCCGGGATGCTGCGCGAGTGCGGCGCCCGTGTCGCGCGCGCCCTGGACCAGCGCCAACACGCCTTCGGGCAATCCGGCTTCACGCCAGCACTCGGCCGTCAGTTCGGCCACGCGCGGCGCCAGTTCGCTGGGTTTGAACACGACGGTGTTGCCCGCGATCAGTGCCGGCACGATGTGGCCGTTGGGCAGGTGCCCCGGAAAATTGTAGGGTCCAAACACCGCCACCACCCCGTGTGCCCGATGGCGCAGCACCGCGCGGTGATCGGCGGCGGGCACGGTCTTGGTGCCCGTGCGCTCCTGGTACGCCGCAATGGAAATCGCCACTTTTCCAACCATGGTGGCGACTTCAGTCTTTGCCTCCCACAGCGGCTTGCCGGTTTCCGCGCCGATCGCATGCGCGAGTTCGGCTTCCCTTGCCTTCAGCACGCCGGCGAAGCGCTTCACGACATCGATGCGCGTTTCGACCGGCAATCGCGACCAGGCCGAAAACGTCTGCCGTGCGACCGCGACTGCAACATCCACCGCCGCCGCATCAGCCGCAACGCCTTGCCACACCACGGCTTGGGTCACCGGGTTCCTGGACGCGAAAGGGGTCGTGCTCATGCGCGCGTCCGTTCCCTGGGGGAAAGCGCCACGTGGAACGCGGTCATGCCGGTCTTGAGGCCCAAGGCGGCCGCCGCCGAGGATTGCAGCATCAGGCCATCCTCGCGCGCCATCAGCCGGCCCATCGTCAGCCGGTAGTCGCCCAGCCCGCCCGCCGCGATCAGGCAGACCGGCGTGGCGTTGAACAGGGCATCGGCATCGTCGAGGATCGCGGCCACCGGGCCGCTGCGGGCGTGGCGCACCGCGCCGATGTCGGCCAGGTCACATTCCACGGTGGGGCCGGCATCGAAGATATCGACGTGCTGGTCGAACCGGAAGCCTTCCTCCTCAAGCAAACGGCGCGCCGGCTTCGTGTTCGGGTGCGTCTCGCCGATGGCGGCCTGCGCCTCCGGCGTGAGAAAGAAGCTGTAAATCGGATGCCGCGGCATCAGCTCGGCGACGAATTCCTTGCGGCCGATGCCGGTCAGGTAGTCGGCGCGCGCAAATTCCATGGAGAAGAAACGCCGGCCCAGGCTCTCCCAGAACGGTGATCGTCCGTTCGCGTCCGAGACGCCGCGCAATTCGGCTATGACATGCGCCGAGAAGTGCTCGCGAAACTGCGCCATGAACAGGAAACGCGATTTCGACAGCATCGCCCCGAGGTGGTCGCGCCGATACGCCGGCTCCAGATATAGCGAGCAAAGTTCGCTGGCGCCGGTGTGGTCGTTGGACAGGATCAGTGTTTGCGTCTGCGTGAACACGTTGAGCTCGCGGGAGGCATGCACCGAAATGCCGACGCGGAAGGAATAGAACGCCTCGCGCAACCCCACCGCCCCGGCGATCGCGCAAATGCCGGCGATGTGTCCGTCCTGCGGATCCTCCATCACGAACAGCCATTGCTGGTCCGCGCGCGGCTGCTTCAGCGCGAACGTCTTTTCGGAGGCGTCGATGCGGGCGGCCAGAAGTTCCCGGTTGTCGGGCAGCGTCGTCATACCCACGCCCGCCGTGCGCGCCAGCGCGACGACGGCGTCCAGATCGTTGTTGCTGGCGGGGCGGATCAGCATGCCGGTCAGGCGGCCTTTGCGGCGGGCGCAGGCGCCGCCTTGGCGGCGGCGCGCACGGCCTCGATGAAGGTGGAGATCGCCGGCGCAAAGCGGCGCATGCCCTCCTCGATGTCGGCCTCGGAGATGAGGAGCGAGGGCGCGAAGCGCATGACGTCCGGGCCGGCGATCAGCACCATGAGTCCCTGGTCCTCCGCGCACTTGACCAGGTCCTTGCCCTTGCCCTTGAACTCGTCGGACAGCTCGCAGCCGATGAGCAACCCATCACCGCGAATCTCCTTAAAGACGCCAAAGCGCGCGTTGAGCGCCTCGAAACCCTTGACGAATTGCGCGCGCCGGGTGGCCACGCCGGCCAGCGTGGATTCGCGCAGCAGAATGTCGAGCACCGCCTCCGCGACGGCGCAGGCCAGCGCATTGCCGCCATAGGTGCTGCCGTGCGCGCCGACCCCGAACGACTTGGCCGCCTCGTTCGTGGCGAGCATGACGCCGATCGGAAAACCACCCCCGATGCCCTTGGCGCTGGTCAGGATGTCGGGCGTGACGCCGGTCTTCATGTACGCATACAGTTTGCCCGTACGGCCGGCGCCCGATTGCACCTCGTCGAAGATCAGCATCGCCCCATGGCGGTCGCACAGCTCGCGCAGGCGCTTGAGGAACGCGGGATCGCCCGCCGTCACGCCGCCTTCGCCCTGGATCGGCTCGACGATGACCGCACAGGTGCGCGCGGAGATGGCGGCTTCCGCGGCCGGAATGTCGTTGTACGGAAGGTGGCGGATGTCCGGCGGCAGCGGGCCGAATCCCTCCAGGTACTTGGCCTGACCGCCGGCGGTGACCGTGAACAGCGTCCGGCCGTGGAAGGCGTTGTTGAAGGCGATGATTTCGGTCTTGTCGAACTTGCCAAGGTTGTCCTTGCCGTGCGCCGCGACAAACGCATCGTAGGCCACCTTGCGCGCAAGCTTGAGCGCGGCCTCATTGGCCTCCGCGCCGGAATTGCAAAAGAACACACGGTCGGCAAACGTCGCATCGACCAACTTCCTGGCCAGCCGGATGGCCGGCTCGTTGGTCAGCACGTTGGCGACATGCCAGAGCTTGTTGGCCTGTTCGGTGAGTGCGGCGATGACCTCGGGGTGCGTGTGGCCCACGGAGGACACCGCAATCCCGCCGGCAAAATCCACGTACTCCTTGCCGTCCTGGTCCCAGACGCGGGAACCGTGCCCGCGCACCGGAATAAAGCCGCCGGGCGCGTAGTTGGGCACCATGACTTCATCAAAGGCGGCGCGGGTGACGGGGAATGTGCTCATCGTGGTCTCCAGGGAATACGGGCTATTCGCTCAACAGGTTGCCGGTTCGGTAGGCCTGCGCGCCGGCGATCTTGGCCAGCCGCATGCCTGCATGGGCGAAGCGGCGGTTTTCGCGCGCATAGAGGATGCCTTCGGTGCCGGCCTTCAACGGGGTGGTGTCGCCGGTGATCGGATCGACCAGGTCGACCACCACATCACCGGGCTTCATCCGGCATCCCAACTCGGCGCGGAAGACCACGATGCCGGAACCCGATGCGACGATGGGCTCCGACCCCGCGAGCGGGGTCGCCGGCGCCAGGAGGGGCGGCATCGGCGACGGCGTGCCGTCCACCAGTCCGCGATGGGTGAGGTAGTCGAGCAGCGCCTCGGCGTCGCGTGCCGCCGACGCGTGGCTGACGTCCTGGGTGCCGCGAAACTCCACGGTGACGGAGGTGCAGGCCACCGGGATGGCGCAACCGGGGAATCGTTGTTGCAGCTTCCACCAGGGGCGCGAGCACGCCTCGTCAAACGGGAAATCGCCTGATTCCATTTCGAGCAGGCTGGCCCGGGCCCCCAGGTACCTCGCCAGCGGCTCGACCTCCGGCCAGGACGGCGTCGCGGTGTACAGATGCATCAGCGCCTCGGCATCGCAATGCAAATCGAGGGCGACATCGGCGTCGATGGCCAGCGTGAGCAGGGTCTTGCGCAGGCTCGCCAGCTCGGTGGCGGCGGGCTGGCGCTCAAGGCAGGATTTCAGCGCGGCGCGGATCTGCGCCACGTTTTCGGCCGCGTCCTGGCCCAGGCGCCCTTCGAGTTGCCGCGCGGCGTCGTCGCTGGGATCCGGATAGTGGCGGTTGAAATTCTCTGCCGTGCGAAGGTCGAAGCGGCCGATGTGCGAGTGATCGATCCACTGCGCGAGGCCGATCGGATTGGCCACCGGCACGAGCACGATCTCGCCGAGCAGGCGGCCCTCGCGCTCCAGCGCATCGAGGCGCGATTGCAACTTTGCCGCCACCAGCATGCCCGGCGGTTCATCGGCATGCAGGGCGGCCTGCAGGTACGCCTTGCGCCCGCTGTTTTTGGGGCCAAAATGCAGGCTTGTAAGTGTGCGCACCGTGCCCGGTGTGTTGCTGACAAGCGAATGATCAAGGCGTTGCATGGCGAATCCGGCGTGAAGAATGCAAATGATAGTCGGAAAGTGGCGCGGGGCCCGCGTGCGAGCGGGTCCTTGCGGCAGCGCGCGCTGGAGTGTTTAGTGTTGCCGGATGCTGCCGCCAAGTGCACGGAAGTCTGCGTCACGGACTGGCGGCGGCTTCGCGTGGAAGATGGCGCGCTCGACGCGCCTTTGATGCCGCTGCCGGGCCGCGCGAGCCGGCCGGAACTGGTGTCTCCGCACCGGGTGCCGCAGCGATCGATCGCGTCGCTCCGCGGTCGCGCCGCGCTGATCCACGCCCTGGCGCACATCGAGTTGAATGCGGTCAATCTGGCGCTGGACATCGTCTGGCGCTTTCCCGGTCTTCCCGAGGCGTTTTACCGGGACTGGGCCGGCGTCGCCTGCGACGAGGCGCTCCATTTTGAGATGTTGGCCGGGCACTTGTCCGGCTTGGGATTCCGCTACGGGGATTTCCCCGCGCACAACGGCCTGTGGGACATGGCGGAACGTACCCGGGACGATGTCGTGGCGCGATTGGGTGTGGTGCCGCGACTGCTGGAAGCGCGCGGACTCGATGTCTCCCCGCTGATCCGCGATCGCCTGCTCGCGGCCGGCGACACGGCCGGGGCCGCGATCCTGACGCGCATCCTGCACGATGAAGTCGGCCATGTTGCGATCGGCAATCACTGGTTCGGCGTGCTGTGCGCCGCGCGCGGGCTCGACCCGGTGCGCCACGGCAGGGCGCTTGCGGACCTTCACGGGGCGGCGCCGCTGCGCGGTCCGTTCAATGTGGAGGCCCGCCGCCGGGCGGGATTCCACGCGGAAGAATTGGCCGAGTTCCAGCGCGCCAACGGAGCGCGGAAAAGTGGCGAGCGCACGGATCGCCGGCCGGCGCCTGCAGCGGCGGCGCGCTTGGGGGAGAATTGCGGCAATCCCGCAACTTCCCAACCCGCCTTGTGCGATTCCGGAGAGTCAGCGCCGATGCGCGGACCGCTTCCCCATGACGATGGTGCCTGCTGAACAGACGTCGCTGCTGGCGCGGCCCCTGCGGGGCATTGTGTGGACGCTGCTGCTCGTCACCGCCGGTTTGGCGGTGTTCAACCTGGTCTTCGGCGCGTTTGTCACCGGTGTGGTCAGCGCCGTGGCCTCCGTGGTCCTCGCCCTTGCCCTGAGGTGGGTGAAGGCGGGGCGGCTGTACGATGGCGCCTCGCTAGCGTTCTTCTCCATCGCCGTGGGCATGATCGCCTTCATGTGGGTGGGGCACGGCACGCGCGACTATGCGATCGCCGGCGTGCCCGCGCTGATCTTCGCTGGCTGCGTGTTCCTGGACCGCCGCCGCTATTGGGCGCTGGCCGCCCTGCTGTGCGGCGGCACGAGCGCCATCGGCATTGCCGAGATGCTGGGCTGGCGCGCGATGCAGTCGGCCTGGCCGACGACGTGGTCGTCCCTGGCCAACCTGTGGATCATCCTGGGCGGCACGGCGGTGGGCGGGCGCGCGCTGATGGAAGGCGTGCAGGCGTCCTTCGCCCGCGAGCGCGAACTGAGCGGCGCCCTCAAGACCACGTCCGACCGCATGGAGCGTATCTTCCGCTCCAGCCAGGATGCCATCGTGATTTCCAGCCTGCGCGACGGCACGTACGTGGAGGTCAATGACGCGTACCTGACCCTGTTTGGCTACCGCCGGGAGGAGGTGCTGGGCAAGAGCGCGCTGGCGCTCGGCATCTGGGAAGATCCGCTGGAGCGCCAGCGATTCGTGAAGATCCTCGGCAGCGCCAAGCGTGTTCGCGAGTTCGACGCGCGCCTGCGCCGCAAGAATGGCGACGTCATCGAAGTGTTACTGTCGGGAGAGCTGCAGGACATCGACGGCCTGCCCTGCGCCGTCATTTCAACCTCGGACGTGACTGCAAGGCGCAAGGCTGAACGCCGCGCCGAATACCTGATGACGCGCGATGCCACCACCGGCCTGCCCAATCGTGCGCTCGCCATTGATCGGCTGCATCGCCTGATCGACGCGGCGAAGCCCGCCGGCGATTGGGTGGCTGTCGTGCTGGTCGGCATCGACCGGTTCAAGCGGGTCAACGAGGCGGGAAGCCGGAGCGCGGGCGATGCGGTCCTGCGCGAGGCGGCGGAACGCCTGCGGCCCCTGGCGGGCGAGGCCGGAACGCTGGCCCGCGTGGGGGGAGACGAATTCCTGCTGATCGCCTCGATTCCGCGCGGCGTGCGCAGTGTGGAAGGCCTGGCGGGCCAGGTCGTGCGCATCTTCGAACAGCCGTTCTCAGTGGGCAGCCAGGTCTACCGGTTGAGCGCGAGCGCCGGCGTGAGCCTGCATCCGAACGATGCGGTCGAACCGGAAAAGCTCCTGCAATATGCAGATACCGCGTTGCGTGCGGCCAAGGACGAGCATCGGGGCGGTTTCCGACTGTTTGAGCAGATCATGGGCGAGCGGCTACGCGACCGGCTTAAGATCGAAAGCCGGCTGCGCGAAAGCATCGGCGGCAGCACGCTCTGGCTCGCCTACCAGCCCAAGTTTGATTTGCGCACGCGCGAACTGACCGGCATGGAAGTGCTGTCGCGCTGGCGGCATCCGGAACTCGGGGATGTCGCGCCCGCGACGTTCATCGGCATTGCCGAGGAGTCCGGCCTGATTCATGACCTGGGGCACTGGGTCCTCGATTCCGCCTGCGCGCAGCTCGCCCGCTGGCAGCGCGAGGGCCTGCCCGCCGTACCGCTGGCGATCAACCTTTCGGCGCGCCAGCTCGATTCCAAACTGCCGGCAACGCTGGCAGCCTGCACCGCGCGCCACGGCGTCGCGCCCGGCTTGCTGGAACTGGAAGTGACCGAGACCGTGCTGATTTCGCGGCCGGAGGCCGCGCGACGCGTGCTCGAGCAGATCGCCCACAACGGCAACCGCGTGATGCTCGATGATTTCGGCGTCGGCTATTCGTCGCTCTCATACGTGAAGCAGCTGCACATCGACGGCATCAAGATCGACCGCTCGTTTGTCGAGGAGATCGGCGAAAGCCGGCAGGACCGTGCCATCGTGGCGGCCATTTCAGGGCTCGCCCACGGGCTGGGCCTGCGCGTGGTGGCCGAAGGCGTGGAATCCGCCGGCCAGCTGGAAATCCTGCGCGAACTCGGGTGCGACGAAGCCCAGGGGTTCCATTTGTGCCGGCCGCAACCGGCCGAGGACGTGGCACGCGATTTCCTCGCCCGGCGCAGGCTGGCGAGCATGGAGCCGCCGCGGACGGGCGTGCTGCACTGAGCGTTGCGCGCTAGTCGCCGAACAGGGAGTTCATGTAGCGCATCCGTGCCGCCACGGCGCGCATCAGCGACATGCCGATCGCCGGATCATTCTTGACCAGCGCGAGCAGGGCGTCGCGGTTCATCGACAGCAGCGAGCAGTCCTCGCGCGCCACCACGGTGGCCGCGCGCGGCGCGTTGTCCACCAGGGCCATTTCACCGAACACGCCACCCGCGCCGATCTTCTCGACGATCCTGCGGCCGACCGCCACACCAACCACGCCCTCGAGGACGACGTACATGCTCGTGCCCGCACCCTTCTCCTTGATGATGCGCGAGCCGTGCGGAAACCGCACGATGGCCGATTTCTCCACGCGATCCGCAAGCGTCGCCAGCGTTTCGGGTGAGAACACCGGCTCGCTGCGCAGGCTGCGGTGCCCGTCGCCCGCAGACTGCACGGCCAGGCGCGCCGTCAACAGGCGCAGCCGCTCGAACATGGCGCTCATCAACATGAGCGCGAATTCCGGTTGCTTCTTGAGTCCCGCCTCGGTCTGCCGGCCGTCGAGGGCGTACGCCACGCCCGCCGAAACCGCCTTTGCGGTGGCGGTGCGCGGCACCTCGAGGTCGGCATCAGGCAATTCAGTGATCACGGCCATCTCGCCGATGATGTCGCCGGCGCGCGCGCGGTCGAGCAGGCGGTGTCTCACCTTCAGCGTCACCTCGCCTTTGGTGAGCAGATACATCCGGTGGATGTTCTTGCGGCGGAACAGGTCGCTGTCGATCTTGGTGAACAACGCCTTGGCGATTGGCTTCTGGAAAATGTTCCGCCGGCGTGACTTTTCGTTGAGCGAAAAGAACACATGCCCCTCGTCAAAGGATTCCTTGGTTCCGAAGGTCTTGAAGAATGCCTTGGCGATGTTCGCGTTGTAATGGCCGGTGCCGTGCCCAAAGGGCAGCACGGTGGTCTCAGGATTGTGGTCGGCGGGAAGGCGTTTGGTCGTCATGGCGGCACCAAATGGAAAAACTCTAGGACTGGCAAGGCGTTCAGGGCAGAAATGGCCTGGAAGCCGCGTCCGTGCTGGACTTTACTATTTCACACGCCGCACGCGCGGCGAGTGATTGGTGCCTTCGATTTCCAGGTAAAACGCGGTCAGCGCACCGCGACGGATCGCCACCTTGGGGCTGTCAAGGTCGAGAAAATGCGAACTGTCATCGGTGATCTGCCAAACTTGGCCATTGGCCAGGCGAATGCTGGAATTGGCCCGCCACCCTTCGAACTTGCCGACGATGGAACTTTCGATGCGATTGATGTCCGCGTCCGGGGCTTTGACGGGCAACCCGAACTGCGAAGCCGCCGATGGCGCTTGCGCTGCGGATGCCGTTGGCGCGGGCGGCACCACCGCCGGTGGGGCCGACGCGCCCGCGGGCAAGGTCGCGGCTGCCGCAGGCCGGGACGCGAGGGCGGGAGCCTTGGCCGGGCCGGCCAGCGGAATGGCGTCATAACACCTCAGGCGCGCGGAAGGCTCTTCGAGGGCACGACATTTCTGCAAGGTGGCCTCATCGGCGAAGGCCGTGGTGGCCACGACCAACACCGGCAGCAGTGCAGCGATTCGGGGGCGGAACAAGAGGGGTTTCATCGGGTCCATCGGAACGGTTGAAAAATGGCGTTGCGCCGGAGTTTGCGCGCTCCCCCATCCGCGTGCAACCGGCAATGCGGTGATGGACATCGCGGCAACCCGCACACCGGGCCTCGCCTTCGCGCATCGCGACAGGAGCCTAGTGCGCCGGCCGGCGTGAAAATCGGCCACCCCGTCCTCACGGCTTGCCCTGCGGTGCCGGGGCAGACCAGTGGACGGCAATGCCGATGACATCCGCCACCGGCCGTTCCATCAACACCGGAATTTTCAGCGTCGAGGGGTCGGAAGGACGGTTGGCCACGGAGTAGGCGCCGGTGCGCGGATCCTTGACCACCATCGCCGTGCTGCCGCCGCCGTCGAAATTGATTGCATCCTGCGCGCCGAAGCGTTTCATCAACTCGCCGGTTTCCTGGTTGGTGGTGCCGCGGCTGTGCGCGATGCCGGTCGGGGACTCTTCCGCGGTTCCCTGCCGGCCGTCGATCGCGGCGAGGATCAGGGTCTTGCGATCCTGTGAAAGCCCCACCGCGCTGCGCGGATGGCGCACCGCCTTTTCATCGGACTTCACCGGTTCGCCATCCTTCAACACCTGCAGGTTGCCGCTCACCACGTAGCGGGCATCCTTCGGCAGTTCTCCCAGGTCGCCGTCGATGGAGACGCGCCCGTCCTCGTGGACGATAAGGGCCGCTCGCATGCGTTTTCCGGCCGGGCGCGTCACGACCTTTCCCCTCGACACATGCCAGCCTTCCGGCCAGGCGCAATTGCCGACGAAATAGCGCACCTTGTTGCCCAGCACATCCAACTGTTTGGGCGCGGCGAAGAAACTCGCATTCAACGCGATGGCGTAATCGTGCCGGCGCGCGGCGGCGCTCACCGTGTCCAGTTGTCCCGTGCAGGGGCCGTCGCCGTCCGGATCGGTGCCGTCGGTCAGAGCCACTTCCACCCGCACGCGCGGATCCGACAAATCCACCTTGGCCACCACCCCCGCCACCGGGCCGGGCAGGCTGAAGCGTTCGATGCGGTAGGGCGAAGCCGGCGTGTCGGGCGCGCGCGGTGCCTCCTCGGCGTGGGCGTGTAACGTCGGCGCCAGCAACGCCGCCACCGCCCATTTCAGCGCGCGCCTCATGCGGGCATCGACCTCAGGCCATAAATCCGGCCGCCGATGAACAGGAATTCCACCCGCACCAGTTGCGGGCCCTGTTCATCCTTGAACGTGTAGCCAACCGCCGCGACCGTATCGCCGGGCTTGGGTTCGGGCACCTTCCAGGCCTCGATGCGTGTCATCGGCGAAAGCTCGAGACTCCATTCGCCGCGGCGCCGGGGCAGCGATGCACCGGCCAGGATCCGGGCGGCATCGACGAGGGCCTTCTGCGGCGGAACCACGCGTTTGGGCAAGTCCGCGGGCAGGGACGCGTCGCTTGCCATCCGCACGTCGATTTCCGCGTGCGGGTTCTGCCACTTCACGGACTTGACCTTGCCTTCGACATACACCGGCCGGCTTTCGTCAAAACTCGACCAGCCATGGTGGGCCCATGCGGGCGTTGCCAGCAGCAGCGGACTCAAACGCAACAAATCTCGCCGATCCATCAAAGCCTCCCGTCAAGCGTACGCAATCCAGCGGCCGCAAAAGATAACAAATATCCAGAGGACCAGCGAAAGCGCCGCCTGCGCGCGCGTCAGCGGATGCGCGGGATCGAGCGGCCCGCGCGCGTGCAGCGCCGCGGCGTTGGCGCCGGCCGCAAACAGCAGGACCAGCTTGGTGATGAAGTAGGGATTGGTGATGAAATCGGCGGCGCGCGCGATGAACATCGTCATGCCGGTGAGCAGCGCGAGCACGAAGCCGCCCAGCGTCCAGGGCAGAACATGGCGCGCCAGGTCCTTCGCATCCAGCCCACGCATGGCGCCGAGGAGGCGCGCGTCGACCAGGAGGAGGGTGCCGAACACGGTGGCGATCGCCACCAAGTGCAGCCACTCCAGGGCCGGGTAGGCATATGCGCTCGACTTGAGCCAGATGATGACAGGCAGCTTGGCGAGTGCGTCGATCGGTGCTTCAGGGGGCATGCGTCGATTTTACGCGTGCATCGTGACTGCTCGGTTCCGAAACCTTATCCCGCAGGGGTCCGATCGCCGCGTGCCGCATTGCGGATGCGGCTGGCCTGCGGCGGCGCGGCCCGGTCGGACCGCGTTACAAGCGCATTTCCAGGCGCAATCCCACGTTGAGGTCGGTGCGGCCATCGGTCAGCACCGTCTGCTGCTGGCTGCCGACAAACTGGGTGACCGTGTTGAAGCTGTCGCGCGGCGCGATATTGGAAAGCGACAGCCTGAGCTTGATGGAACTGTCGACCGTCCACAACACATACGCGTCGAGGACGCGCTTGGTCGACAGTTTCTGGAACTGCGTCTCCGTCTGCCGGGTTTCATAGGCCGGCGTGTACGCAATCGTGCCGCCGATGGACAGGGGAACGCCGCGGATCTTGTAGTCGCCCCCCAGGTTGCCGGTCGCGCGGGGCTGGCCGTCGATGCGGTTGTTGGGCCCGGGCACCGAATCGACCTTGGAGTCGAACACGGAAAGGTTGGCGCGGACGTTCACGGCCGGCGCGTCCGCAATCAGCTGGCTCAGCTGGAACTTGGTATCGAACTCGATGCCGCGCGTGGTGGCGCGGCCGAGGTTCTGCGGCCGCGCCACATAGCGCGGTACACCGGCCCACGACACGGTCTCCAGGGCGGTCACGCTGCGGATCAGGTCCCTGATGCGCCGCTCGAAAAAGTTCACGGACACCACGCCGCCGCCCTGCAGGAAATTCTCGTAGGCGACGTCGATGCCGTTGGCGATCTCCGGTTTCAGATTGGCGTTCCCGGCACGGTCCGGGGAGACCGAGGTGTTCGCGCCCGGCACGGGATAGAGCGTGTTGAGCGCCGGCCGCGCAACCAGTTGTTGCGTCGCGGGCGCGCGATAGCTCTGCGTCAAGCTTGCGCGGATCTGGTCCTTGCGGGGCGAATCGAAGCGGTACACCATGTGCGCCAGCGGATTGACGACGCGGCTGACATTCTTGACCGGGTTGTTCGGCAGCTGGCTCTTGGTTTCGATCGACTCGGTGCGCACCCCGAAGTAGGACCCCCAATTGGGATTGGGATCCCATTCGTCCTGGATGTAGAACGCCTTGCGCAACGTCGAGACGTCGATCTCGTCGCCGAAATCCGCCAGCTGCCGCGCCCCATTGAGGAACAGGGTGGATTCGTCAAGGCGCTTCACCGTTTCGATCTCCGCGCCCGTGACCAGCACATGCTTGGCATCCCCCCATGTGTGTGACAACTTGGCCACGCCGGTCAGGGAGCGATCCGTGGTGTCGGTTTGCGTGGTTTGCACCAGCGTGCGCGCGCCGTCGGACGCGAATTGCGATTGCACGCCATCGCTCTTGAGCTTGAACTGTCCGCCCGAGAGGCGCAACTCGTATCGGGAGTCCTGGTCGATGCGCCTATTGAGCGTCGACATGAAGCGCGCCACGGACACCTGGCCGTCGGACTCGCTGGTGCTGGCCGAATAGGGGATCGGCGTCGTGCCGAAGGGTTGGATCAACGTGCCGTTGCCGCGCGATTCGTTGAGGCTTCTCACCAGGAATGGCTGGAAGGCAAAGCTTTCCCCCGCGCCCAGGCGCCACTGGATCCGCGCGGTGGCAAACAGGTTGCGATTGATGCCGTGCACGCGTGAAAAGCCGAACTGCTCCAATTCCGTCGCACCGGTCGACGTGTTTGTGTAAAGCGAATGCGTCGAGGTGTCGGTCAGCTGGTCGCCGCGCCGCAACGACACGGTCAAGTTGTACGTGCCCGCCGCGCCGATGGTGTCGTTGCGCGTGAAGGACACGTCGGGGGACACCCTGCCGCGCTCTTCCTGCACGCCGGCGCGCAGCTCGTTGTTGCGGATGCGCAGGGGTTCGCGCAGGATGATGTTGATGGTCCCGGCGACTGCGCGCGTTCCCGTCTCCGCGGTGGGCGCCCGCAGGATCTCGATGCGTTCCACCTGCTCCGGCGTGATTTGCTCGATGGAAAATCCGGGCGGCACACGCTCCCCATTGATGAGGAACTGCGTGAAGCCGCCGCCCATGCCGCGCATCTGGATCGGGCCACCGCGGCCCGGCCGTCCGCCCTGCGTCACGCCGGGCAGCCGGCGCAACACCTCGGACAGGTTCGAGTCCCCGTATTGCTCGATGTCCTCCCGCGAGATCACGATCTTGGTCGCGGTCGATGCGCGGCGGTCCTCCTGGGTGTCCTTCTTGGTGGTCACCTCCACCTTGTCCACTTGTTGCGGGGCTCGGCGTGCACCCGCGGGCGGCGGCGCCAGCGGCCGTGTTGCGGGTGTTTCAGGAGCCGGTGCCGGCGGGGAGGGCGGTGTTTGCGCGTAGGCGCCGGTGGCGGCGCAGCACAGCAGGACGGGGGTGATGCGGAGGATGGTTTTCACGATGGGGGATGGACAAGCGGCGCAATTCGGGGCGCGCGCCAAGACTGCGGTTGGCGAGCGCGGGACTTTGTATCCTAGCGTTTCCACTGCCCGCGAGCCGTATCCAAGTGTAACGATGCTTGCAATCGCTTCGCCGCCATCGTGCCCGCGGAGGGCCACCCTGTCCGCCGGGCCGTGCCGGCATGGCCGGGCGCGGAGTGCTAAATTGTCAACACATCGTGTTGTGGAGTGTCGCGGATGAAGATGCGGTTTCCCCTCCTGCTGCTGTTGTTGGTCCTGGCTGCGTGTTCGAAGGGGCTGGATCGGAAGATCAACGCCTCAAGCGAGTCAAACTTCGAAACCAGCCTGGCTGACATCAAGAAGAAAGCCAGCGCCGAAGAGGCGGCCCAGCTTGACCAGGCGATGATCGCGCTGGCCGTGGCGGACGTGTCGATCGGCTACGAGGGCGGCATTCTGCTGGCCTTCCAGAAGCTCGCCGCGAGCAAGTCGCCCGAACAGTTGGGCAGCACATTGATGGCGCTGGTGGATGGCAAGACCGGCCGCGAGGTCGTGGACATGGGCCGGCAACGCCTGAAAAGCGAAGGGGCAAAGCAACTGGCCGCCGGCGACAAGGAAATCGCCTTGCTCAAGCAGATGCGCGACGAAAATGTGGCCAAGAGAGGCGCGCTCGAAGGCATCGTCGTTTCAGACGCCACCCTCCGGTTTTCCTCCGTCGGTCCGGAAAAGCAGAGTGTGCTCGACTTCAAGGTCAGGAATGGCACGGCGACCGGCCTGAGCCATCTGTTTTTGCGGGGAACCGTGTCCGAGGTGGCGGGCGGCAAGGTGCTGGCCAGCGAGGATTTCAGCTACAAGCTCTCGCAGTCGCCGCTGCTGCCCGGCGAGACCAAGGCCATCCGGCTGCCCCAGGGCGCGCGCAGCAAGTGGAATCAGCCCGAGGTGTGGGGCAAGGACGCGCTGGCGTTCAAGGTGGAAGTCATCAACGCCGAGGATCTCGCCGGACAAAAGCTGACCACCGCGTTCACCTCCAAGGATCAGGCACGCCTCGACCAGCTCGAGGCAAACCGCAAGGCGCTGAGTGCACTGATCGGGACGCAGAACTGACCTTCCCGCGCCGCCCGCCGCAGGGACGCGGCCGGGCTGCAGATCGGAGCCGAGACTTCGGGCCCTGCTCTGATATGCTGTGCGAATCCGCATTCCCATCGTGAACCGCACCCTTGGACGCCCCCAAGCCTGAAGCAAGTCCCTCGATCAGGCGCGCCGAGCCCCGCCAGGCCCTGCGCGTTCAGCGGTTCTACATGGCGCTTGTGGCTTACGCGATCGGCGTGGCGCTCATGGTGGTCGCATGGTCGGTCAAGCTGATCGCGCTCAATCCGTTGCTGGTGTGCGTGGCCGCGGTGGTCGTCGTCAATGCGGTGATCTATCTCTTGTTCCGCAGCGGCGCCAACGAACGGTTTTCCGATCCGTCGCTCACGCTGGTGCAATCGCTGTCCGGCATTGCGCTGATCATGCTGGTGGCCTACAACTTTGATCGGGACCGCTCGCTGGTTTTGGTCTGGTGCCTGGTGGTGCTGCTGTTTGGCGTGTTCCGCTTCAAGCCGCGCGAATTCGGCCTGATGACCCTGTTCATGCTGGCCGGCTACGCGGGGGTCATCAACTTGCTCATGCACCAGCGCCCCCAGCACGTGGACGTCTTCCTGGAATGGTACCAGTGGCTGTGGCTCGCCCTGATCCTGCCGGCGTTCGCCATGGTGGGTTCGCGCATCAGCGAGATGCGCGCGCGCATCCTGCGCGCCAATGACGAGCTGACCAATGCGCTGTCGACCATCCAGAACATGGCCACGCACGATTCGCTCACCGCACTTCCCAATCGCGCATCGCTGGCCGACACACTGGCCCACGCCATTACGCGTGCGGAGCGCGCGCGCGAAACGGTGTCCGTTTATTTTGTGGACCTGGACCACTTCAAGGCGGTCAATGACTCTTTGGGCCATTCCGCCGGCGACCATCTTTTGCGCGAAGTGGCCCGCCGGCTCAGTTCGGCGGTCCGCGAATCCGATCTCGTTGCGCGCCTGGGCGGCGATGAATTTGTGATCATGGTGGAGAACGCCGGGGAGGCGGACGCCCAGCGTGCACTCGCCGACAAGATCATCTCCTCAATTCACGCGCCGGTGTCCCTGCTCGGCCATCAGGTCACGGTGTCGGCGAGCGTGGGCATTGCAAGCTTCCCGGGCGACGGCAAGGATTCGGCGACACTGCTGGCGAATGCGGACCTCGCGATGTACCGCGCGAAGGAGATGGGCCGCCACCGCGCCGCCATCTACTCGCCGGACCTCGGCCAGACGGCGCAGGAACGATTCGAGATCGAGACCGACATGCGCAAGGCGCTGGAGGCGGGCGAATTCCGCCTCTACTTCCAGCCCAAGATCGCGTTTCACAATGGCCGCATGCTCGGCGTCGAGGCATTGATCCGCTGGCACCATCCGCGCCTCGGGGTGCTCGGCCCGGACCGCTTCATCCCCATCGCGGAGGAGACGAACTTCATCGTGCCGCTCGGGGAATGGGTCATCGAGCAGGCCTGCCGCCAGGCGCGCGCCTGGCAGGACGCGCGATTGCCCTCCTTCACGATCGCGGTCAACCTGTCCGCGCGCCAGATCGCGGAGGAATCCCTGCTGGCGACGCTGGCGGGCGCGCTCAAGCGCACCGGGGCCAATCCGTCGATGATCGAGCTGGAAATCACCGAGACGGCGGTCATGCGCGACATCGACGAGGCCGTGGCCCTGCTCGAATCCTTGCGGGGGCTGGGCGTGAAGCTCTCGATCGACGACTTCGGCACCGGGTATTCGTCCCTGTCCTATTTGAAAAAGCTGCCGGTGGACATTCTCAAGGTCGACCGCGCGTTCGTGCGCGACCTGCCGCACAACCGCGACGACCTGGCAATCACACGCGCGGTGATCGCCATGGCGCACGGGCTGTCGATGCGGGTGGTGGCGGAGGGTGTTGAGGACGCCGGACAGTACCAGTCCCTGCTGGCGGAAGGCTGCGATGAATTCCAGGGTTTCTACTGCAACGCCGCGGTTGAGGGGCCGGAGCTGGAGCAGCTGGTTCGCAAGCATGGCTTGCATTTGCCGGTGGGCGGGTGATCGCGCTTGCGCGGATCGATGCGCTGATCGCCGCCCGACAGTTCGCGTCTGCGCGTGAGGCGCTGCAAAGCGCGCTTGCCGATGCGGACGCGGGCCCGCAGGTCCACGGCCGGTTGATCGACGTGTGCCTCGCCATGGGGGACGCCCCCGCGGCGCTGGAGGCCGCGCATGCGTTCGAGCGCCATTTCCCGCGGGAGCCGGACGCCTGCTTCTATCGCGCGAAGTGCGAATGGGCGTGCGGGCGTCTCAACGAGTCAAAGCACAGCCTGGCCCGACTTGCGGCCCAGGGCGCGGACCGGTTTGCCGCCTTCCACCTGCTGGCGGCGCGTGTGCATCTCTCGGCAGGCGATTCCGGGGCCGCCACGGCGTCCTTGCACCGGGCGCTCGAGCGTGATCCGAAGGATGCGGAGGCGTGGATGATGCTGGCGCAGGTGCATGTGTCTGCCGGAGACCGCAGCGCCGCCATCGAGGCGCTGACGCAGGGCGCGCAGTTGTCGCGCTCTGCGGATGCATGGGTCGAGCTGGGCCGCCTGCAGGCGGCCACGGGCGATGTGGGCCCGGCCGCGCAGGCCTATCGCACTGCGCTTGGGATGGATGCCGGCCATGCCGGCGCCCTGCGGTCGCTGGCCTCTCTTGCCGCCGAGACGTTTGACTTCAACACCGCAAAGCAGTGCCTGGTCCGGTTTTTGTCCAGTGCGCCCGGCGATGAGGGCGCGCTCGGCCTGTTGGGCGCCGTGAACGCGGAGCTGGGCGAGGATGATGCGGCGCTTGCCGTGCTGCGCACAAGAACTGCGGCACCGCCGTCCACATCGCGGCGCGCGAAGGCCGCGCTTTACCTGCCGCAGGTGGTGCAGTCCCGGGAGCAGATTGACGCGTTGCGCGCGGGGTGGCTTCACGGCCTGGAGGAACTTGACGGGGATCCTTCCTGGATTTCGACCGAAGCGGAGCTGTTCTCCCTTGCGCATTCGAACTTCCTGCTTGCGTATCACGGCCTTGACGATCTGCCCCTTCAGGCGCGTTACGGGCGCCTCGTCCGCGAGCGGGCAGCGCGCGTCGCGCCCGCCTGGCTGGAACCTCCCGCCGCGCGCCCGGGCGATCGCATCCGCGTCGGATTCCTGTCGAGCTTTTTCCGCCAGTGCACCGTCGGCCACTATTTTGAACACTGGATCCGCGACCTGGACCCGCGGTTATTCGAAGTCCACGTCCTCAGCACCGGCTGGCAGGCGGATGCGCTCGGCCGGCGGCTGCAAGACGCCGCGCACCGGTTCGAGGTCCTGCGCGGCGGCGCGCGCGAGATTGCCCGGCGCGTCCGGGACGCGCACTTCGACATCCTTGTCTACCCGGAAGTCGGCATGGGGGCGCTCAATGGCCTGCTCGCCCATCTGCGCCTGGCGCCCGTGCAATGCGCCGCCTGGGGCCACCCGGTGACCACGGGAAGCAGTTCAATCGACGCTTTCTTCAGTTGCGAAGCAATGGAGCCGGATGACGCTGCCGCGCATTACCTGGAGCGCATCATCGGTTTGCCCGGAATCGGCACCCGCTATGCGCGCCCCGCGCCGGTGGCCGCATTCGACCGGGCGGCGATCCGCCTCGACGCCAACGCGCATGTGTATGCCTGCCCGCAGTCGCTGTTCAAGATCCACCCGGACAATGACGACCTGTTCCTGGACATCGCGGCCGCGGACCCGTCAGCCGTCATCCTGTTCTTCCAGGCGCTGGCCCCGGCGGTCAGTTCGGCGTTCTCGGGCCGCCTCGCGCGCAAGGCGGAAGCGCGCGGCCTCGACCCGCGCAGGCATTTCCGGTTCGTGCCGCGCCAGACGGATACCGGGTTCCGCGCGGTTCTCGCGATGTGCGATGTGGTGCTCGATACCCTGCACTGGTCCGGGGGCAACACTTCGCTCGATGCACTCGCCGCAACCACGCCGATCGTGACCCTGCCGGGGCGGTTCATGCGCGGTCGACAGACGCGCGCCATGCTTGGACAAGCCGGCGTTCCGGAATTGATTGCCACCGATCGGGCGGATTACGTGACGCTGGCGACCGGCATCGCATCCGACGCCGACCGGCGCGCGGCCCTGCGATCGCGGCTTGCCGAGGGCGCGCGCGCGGTGTTCGACCAGCAAGCGCCGATCACGGCGCTTGGGGAGGCCTTGCAAGCGCTGGCCGGACGCTAGGTGTCAGTAGGGGAATACCCAGAGAAAGCGGGTCAGCGGCCCGAGGCCCTTGGCGGACGTGGCGGAAAACGAATACGCCTCGCGCGTCCAGGCGAAGGTGACGCCCTGCGGCGTGTCGGCCAGCACCCAGCTGCGGTCCGGCGCGATGCGCACGCGCTCGCCGGCCTCGCGAACCAGCCTTTCCAGCGGCTCGCGCGCTTCATCCGCGTCCCAGCACAGCGCCAGCCTCACCACGACAGTCTCGCCGCCGGCGCCATAGTTGGCGGACACGGTGTCGCTCGCAATCTCACCGGAGGGCATCGATTGCGGACGCGAAAATTCGCCGACCTCGTGCGGCAGCAAGTGCGCCAGGCTGGTGCCCGCAGGCATGCTGCGGCGATGCCGGTGCGTGGTTTCGTCATTGAGGATGGGCACGGCGGCGCTCGCATTGACCGCGACGCCCGCGACCGGCGCGGGCGGCGGCGGCGCCAGCACGCTGGCGGCGGTCCTTGGCGTGTCGGCGGGCGGC
>CAZTYC010000018.1:0-23788 GCA_964617435.1 uncultured Burkholderiales bacterium | reverse complement strand
GCGTCTGACCGCCGACCAGGATCACGTCGGCGACGTCGGCGGTCTTCACCCCCGCGTCCTTGATGGCGATGCGGCACGGTTCGATGGTCTTCTCGATCAGGTCGTCGACCAGGGCCTCGAACTTGGCGCGCGTGAGCTTCACGGCCAGGTGCTTCGGGCCGGTCGCGTCCGCCGTGATGTAGGGCAGATTCACCTCGGTCTGCTGCGAGGAAGACAGCTCGATCTTGGCCTTCTCGGCGGCTTCCTTGAGGCGTTGCAGGGCCAGCACGTCCTTCTTCAGGTCGATGCCCTGGTCTTTCCTGAACTCGTCGCACAGGTAGTCCATCAGGCGCTGGTCGAAGTCCTCGCCGCCCAGGAAAGTGTCGCCGTTGGTCGACAGCACCTCGAATTGGTGCTCGCCGTCAACTTCCGCGATCTCGATGATCGAGATGTCGAACGTGCCGCCGCCCAGGTCGTAGACCGCGATCTTGCGGTCGCCTTCCTTTTTGTCCAGGCCGAAGGCCAGCGCGGCCGCGGTCGGCTCGTTGATGATGCGTTTCACTTCCAGGCCGGCAATGCGGCCGGCGTCCTTGGTGGCCTGGCGCTGGCTGTCGTTGAAGTAGGCCGGCACGGTGATGACGGCTTCGGTGACTTCCTCGCCCAGGTAGTCCTCGGCGGTCTTCTTCATCTTGCGCAGCACTTCGCTGGAGACCTGCGGCGGGGCGATCTTCTTGCCGCGCGCCTCGACCCAGGCGTCGCCGTTGTCGTTCTTCAGGATCTTGTAGGGCATCAGGTCGATGTCCTTCTGCACTTCCTTTTCCTCGAAGCGGCGGCCGATCAGCCGCTTTACCGCGAACAGCGTGTTCTTCGGGTTGGTGACGGCCTGGCGCTTGGCCGAGGCGCCGACGAGAATCTCGCCGTCTTCCTGGTAGGCGACGATGGACGGCGTGGTGCGCGCGCCTTCGGAATTCTCGATGACCTTGGGGCTGCCGCCTTCCATGATGGCGACGCAGCTATTGGTGGTGCCCAGGTCAATGCCGATGATTTTTCCCATTTTGGTTCCCTCTTGAAGCGAATTGTTGAAGTTGTTCTGAAAGTAGGGCTATTGCCGGCAAATTCAAGCGGGAGCCGGCGAATCCGCTGCGGGGGCCGGCTTTTCCTTGGCCACTGCAACCAGCGCCGGGCGCAGCACCCGCTCGTGGAGCATGTAGCCCTTCTGCATGACGTCGACCACCGTGTTGGCCGGCTGGTCGGACTCGATGGCGGCGATGGCCTGGTGGCGCGTCGGGTCGAACTTGGCGCCGGCCGGGTTCACCTCAACGATGGAGAATTTCTCGAACACCTGTCCGAGCTGGCGCGCGGTGAGTTCCACGCCGGTCTTGAACGACTCGACGGAGGTGTTTTCCACCTTCAGTGCCGCGTCCATGCTGTCCTTGACGGCCAGCAGCGCCTCGGCCATTTTTTCCACGCCGAACTTGTTGGCCTTCAACACCTCTTCCGCCGAACGCCGGCGGATGTTCTCCATCTCGGCCTTGGCGCGCAGGAAATTGTCGTAGTTCTCCGCCGCCTTGGCATTGGCGCTGGCGAGCAGGGTTTCGAGCGCCTCCTGGCGGTTTTCTTCAGCCGGCGGCGCAGCGTTGGACGCTTCTGTCGGGGCGTTGTCTGGGACGGCCGAGGGTTGCGGCTCGGAGGTATGCGGGGTATCGGTCATGGCAAAAAAGAGTTGAGAGCGTAAAAGCCCCGTGGAAGTGGGGGCCATTCGCCGGATTTCAAGGGATAGGGCAACCTTGGAGCCGCTTGGCAAAAGTCAAGCGCGGGCGCGCCTTCCAGGCCGAAAATGCCCCGAACGCCGCGCCCATGCTGGGGTTTTGATTCTGATCGGGTGCGCTCAGGCTTGCACGCGAAGGCGGGTTCCCGGGCGGATGACGGAGCGCGGGGTCAGCTTGTTCCAGCGCAGCAAGTCGCCCAGCTGGACGCCATAGCGGTTGGCGATGGCAAACAGGGTGTCGCCGGTCTTGATGATGTGGGTTTGCGAGGTGCGCGGCGCGGTGGCTGAGGGCACGGGGGCCGCTGCGGCAACCAGGCCGGGCAAGGCCGGGGGCAGGCTGCCCGCCACCACCAGTTTCTGGCCGGCGCGCAGGTTGGCCTGCGTGAGCTGGTTGCGCGATTGGATGTCCGCCACCGTCGTGCCGTACAGGCGGGCGACCGAATAAAGGGTATCGCCCCGGGACACCACATGCACGGACAGTGCCGGCTCGGCGGCGGCCGTGGCGGGCGAAGCCGCCGTGGCTGGAGAATCTGCGGGTGGCGTCAGCGGAGATGGCGGCGTCACCGGCGCGGGCGAAGCCGGCGGCAACAGGCCCGGCAAAGTTGCGCCCGCCGAGGCCACGGCGATCGGCTCGGTGGCCGGTGGGCTGTCCGACTTCGCGGCCTTCAAGGCCGTCTTTTGCTCAAGCGCCGCGTCGATGTTGCGCGCCTCCTTGGTCATCGGCACCATGAAGGTGGCGGCCTGGGTGAGCTTGCCGCCGCGCTCGCGGAACGGGCCGCTGGTGGCGCGCAGGTAGGAGGCTGTCATGCCGTGGCGTTTGGCGATGGCGTCGAGCGATTCGCCGCGCCGGGCTTGCACCATCTGCCAGGAGACGAAGGGCCCCTGGACTTTCCGGTACAGCTCGAGGTTCTCGCGGAATGTCGCGGCCTTTTCCGAGGGCACCAGGAATCCGCCGGTGGCACTGGCCACCACCGGCCTGTTCGACGCCGGGTTCAAGGCGGCAAACTCGTCCTCCGGCATTTCGGCCAGACGCGCGGCCAGCTTGATGTCCATGCGCTCCGGTGCGGCCACGCGTTCGAAATACGGGCGGTTCTGCACCGGCGTGAGGTCGATGCCATAGTCGCCGGGCGACAGGATGAGGTTCTTCACCGCGATGAGCTTGGGCACGTAGTTGCGTGTTTCGTTGGGCAACGTGAGGCTCAGGTAATCGACGGGCAGGCCCTTCCTGGCGTTTTTCTGGATCGCGCGCGAGACGCAGCCTTCGCCGCAGTTGTACGCCGCCAGCGCGAGTTCCCACGAATTGAACATCGAATAAAGCTTCTGCAGGTAATCCATCGCCGCGTGGGTAGACAGCAGCACATCACGGCGGTTGTCCGCCAGCCAATCCTGCTTCAAGCCGAAGGTCTTGCCGGTGGAGGGGATGAACTGCCACATGCCGGCGGCCTTGGCGCGGGAATAGGCCTGGGGATTGAATGCGCTCTCGATGATGGGCAACAGGGCGATCTCGGTGGGCATGCCGCGTTTCTCGACTTCCTCCACCACGTGGTAAAGGTAGCGGGATCCGCGGTCGATGAAGCGCTGGATGTATTCCGGCCGGCTGGCATACCAGGCTTCGTGTTCCATCACCAGCGGCGACTTGAGTTCCTCCAGCACAAACCCTTTGCGAATCCGCTGCCACAGGTCCGCGCCGGACGCCTCGTCCTGGCGCGCCTGGGCCGTCGCCGCCCCTTGTTCTTCCTGGGCGACGCGTGCTGCCGTCGGGTGCACGCCCGGCGCAAACTCCTGGGCCGCAACCCGGTTCGGGGTGCACGGGAGGGCGAGGGCCAGCAAGAGGGGAACCGCAACGCGCATCTGGGTCAGATCCAGGGCAGGGGAAGGCGTTCCAAACGGAGCCGCCGAGACACAAGATTTTACCATCGCCCCCCAAAATGGCCCCTCCCCCAGACGCGATTTGGGCAGAATCGACACACCAACCTCCAACCGCCGCGACCCCGTGGCGCCCGCCATGCCCCAGCGCAATCCAGGCCTGACACTGGTGAAGTCCGGCGACACCCCGACGCCGAACCTGGGGGAGGACGGCTGGCGCCTTTACCTGTCCTGGCCGGACGTCGCCTTTGCCATCGCCAACCGCGAGATCGAGCACCTGCTGTCCGGCGCACGGGACGGCGCGTCGGCATCGGACGGCTGGCCGTACCTGCTGAGGGCGATGGCGCAATGCCGGCTGATGGAACCGAGCCCGCAGGCGGCGCGCATCCGCGCAGACTTCCAGACCGCGCGCGATGCCTTCGCCCTGAGCGGCGACCTGCGCGGGCGGCGGCTGGCCAAGCTTGAAAACGCCGCCATCGCGATGCGTTTCGCGGACTGGCCGCAGGCGCTTCGCGAATTCGAGGCCTTGATCGGCGAGTTCGACCTCAACCAGCTCGATGCCGACAATTTCTACCTGTTTTTTGGCCTGGCCACCTCCTACGTGTACATGGGCCGGCTCGAGGAAGGCCTGCGCTTCGGCTACGCCGGCCTGCATCTGGCCCGCCAACTGGACCTGCAACCGGAGATTGCCGCGATCACGATGCCGCTGGGGGTCGCCCTGCTTGCGGCCAAGGATCCGGAAGAATCGGATGCCCTCAACGAGGCGGGCATCGAGGCCGCCGTCCAGATCGGCAGCGCCGGGCTGGCCAAGGTCCTGCGCAACAACCGCGCCGTGGCGCTGCGCAGGTTGGGCCGCCTCGACGAAGCCCTTGAGGTGCTCAACGAGGTCCTGGCCTCGCCGGCGGCGATGGTGGGTGGACAGCACTTCGTGCATTTCAATGCGGCCGAGCTGCACCTGAAGCGCGAGGAGGTCGATGCCGCCGAGCACCACCTGCATGAAGCCAAACGCCTGCTCGAGGCCGCGGGCGCGGTCGGGCTGGACCTCATCAAGCTGCATTACATCGCCGGCTCCATCGCGCGCAGCCGCGGTCAGTTGGCTACCGCCATTGCCGAGTTCAGCATCGTCGACCGCATGCTGCCGGATGTCTCGGCCCTGCGCTTCAACGACCGCGCCGAGTTCTATGATGAATTCGCGGACGTGCTGTCGCGCGCCGACCGCCCCGGCGAGGCGTTCGAGGTGCAGCGCAAGTCGTCGCGCCAGTACCAGGTCAGCCTGGGCGTGGTCAACCGGGTGCGGCGTTTCTCGATGCAGGTGCGCCAGGAAATCCACCGGGTCAATGCCGAACTTGCGCGCGCGTCGGACGAGCAGCGCAAGCTCCAGATGGCCAACCGCCAGCTGCGCAGCAAGATCGCCAATGCGATCCGCGAAGCCGAATTATTGCGCGACAAGGCCAGCCACGACGAGCTGACCGGCGCGTTCAACCGCGCGTACCTCGATCCGACGCTTCCCGAGTTGCTCACGCTGAGCCTGCAATCGGCCACGCCTCTCGCGCTGGCGATGATCGACCTCGACCACTTCAAGGAAGTCAACGACCGCTTCGGACATGCCGCCGGGGATGAAGTCCTGCGGCGCTTCGGCCGCCATGCGCGCGCTGCGTTGCGCGGATCCGATCTGGTGAGCCGCTATGGCGGCGAGGAGTTTTGCGTGGTGCTGGTCGGCTGCGGCGCGGATGCCGCGCGGCAGCGCATTTCCCGGTTGCTCGACACATTGATGGCGGAATCCTTCGCGCCCGATTTCCCGGACCTGCGCGGCGTCACGTTTTCCGCAGGCATTGCGGTGTACCCGGAGGACGGCGTGCGCGGACCGGACCTGATGGGCATTGCGGACGCCCGGTTGCTGCGCGCCAAGCGTCTCGGCCGCAAGCAGATCGTGTGCGGCGGATCCGCGCTCGGGCTGGCGTGACCCCGGTCAGGTGCCAGCCTCGGCACCGGCGAGTGCGCGGATTTCCGGCTCGATCATCCTCACCAGGTACCACTCCGGCATGATCGTCGCGCCGAGCGACTTGTAGAACTCGATCGACGGCGTGTTCCAATCGAGCACGCGCCACTCGAACCGGCCGCACCCCCGTTGGTCGGCAATCTGCGCGAGGTGCTTCAGCAGGGCCTTGCCGTACCCTTTGCCGCGCGCCTGCGGCACCACGAACAGATCTTCCAGATACAAGCCCGGCTTGCACAGGAAGGTGGAAAAGGTCGTGAAATAGAGCGCAAAGCCGACCGGCGCGCCGTCCAGCCGTGCGATGACGCACTCGCAGGAGCGCCGGGCGCCGAACAGGTTCTCGGCCAGCATCGACTCGTTGCCGGTGACCATGTGCTCGAGCTTTTCGTACACCGCCAGCTGGTGGATCAGGTCAAGGATGACGGCGGTGTCGGCGGGATTGGCGGGGGCGATTTCGAAACTCATGCGGTGACTTCCTTGTTCATGGCTGAAACACATCCTTCCAGGCGCGAAGGGTGCCGAACACCTCATGCGGGGCCTGGAGTGGGCGCCCCGCGCGTTGCGAGGCTGCCGAAATGACCTCCGGTTGGTCCCATCTCAGGAACGGGTTGGTGGCGAACTCCTCGCCGAGCGTGGCGGGCAGGGTGGGCTCGCCACGCGCGCGGCGCGCCGTGTCGCGCGAATGGCGCGTCGCCAGCGCGGCGTTTCGCGGTTCCACCGCCAACGCAAAGCGCTGGTTCGACAGCGTGTATTCGTGGGCGCAGTAGAAGCGCGTATCCGGCGGCAGCGCGCGCAATGTCGCCAGCGACGCGGTCATGGTTTCCGGCGTACCTTCAAACAGGCGCCCGCAACCGCAGGCGAACAGCGTGTCTCCGCAGAACAGCATGCCGTGGCCCAGATACGCGATGTGGCCTGCGGTATGGCCGGGAACGTCGAGCACCGCCAATTCGACTCCGAGCTCATCAAGCCGCACAGTATCGCCGCCGGACACGGCCACGGTGCGCTCCGGAATCGCCTCGCGCCGCGGGCCGTACACCGGCACGGCACCGGCAAATTCACGCAGTGCCGCCACCCCGCCCACATGGTCGGCGTGGTGGTGCGTGCACAGGATCGCCGTCAGGGTCAGCTGGTGCTCCGCAAGGAAGGCGGCCACCGGACGGTGATCGCCCGGATCGACGGCGGCGGCATGGCGGCCATCGTGGAGCACCCACAGGTAGTTGTCGGTAAAGGCCGGAACCGGCGTGACGCGCAGCAAGCGGAACAATCCGTTGATTTAGAATGCGGCAAATGAACGAGACGAGTTTACAGGACTGGTTTGGCACGCCCCTGGGCCGCTACGTGCTGGCGCGCGAGCAGGCCTGGCTCGACCGGACCGTACCGAACCTGTTCGGGTACCACGCGGTGCAGATCGGATTGCCGGGGATCGACCTGCTGCGTGAGTCCCGCATCGTCCATCGCGTCGCGGTCGACCCGGCCCCGGGCGCGGGCGTGCGGGCGGCGTGGCATGAATTGCCGTTCGATGCGCAGAGCATCGACGTTTGCGTGCTTCCGCACGTGCTCGACTTTTGCGGCGACCCGCAGGAAATGCCGCACGCCATCCTCCGCGAAGTCGACCGCGTCATGCGACCGGAGGGGCGCATCCTCATCCTCGGGTTCAATCCGTGGAGCCTGTTCGGGGTGCGGCGTTTGTGGTCCTCCCGCGAGGTGCCGTGGTCCGGCCACTTCGTGTCGCTGGTGCGCATGAAGGATTGGCTGCAACTGCTCGGGTTCGAGACCGCCGGTGGCGCAATGCAGTGTTTCATTCCCCCGTGCCGCACCCAGACCTGGCAGGGCCGCTGGTCGTTCATGGAAGGCATGGGCGAACGCTGGTGGCGCGTGGGCGGGGCGGTGTACCTGCTCGATGCCGTCAAGCGGGTGCAGGGCATGCGCCTGATTGCGCCCGCGTGGAGCGACCAGCGCGTGCGCGAGCGCAAGCTTGCCAGCGTCGCCAAGCGCGAGTCGCCCTCCCTGCGCCAGACCTTGCACATCGTCAAATGAGCCGCGTGGAAATCTTCGCGGACGGGGCCTGCAAGGGCAATCCCGGCGTCGGGGGCTGGGGCGCGCTGCTCAAGTCCGGCGAGCGCGAGCGCGAGCTGTTCGGCGGGGAGCGCGAGACCACCAACAACCGCATGGAACTGACCGCCGTCATTCGCGCGCTTGAGACCCTGACGCGGCCCTGCGAGGCGGACGTCTTTGTGGATTCTTCGTATGTGCAAAAGGGCATCAGCGAATGGATCCACGGCTGGAAGCGCAACGGCTGGCGCACGGCGGACAAGAAGCCGGTCAAGAACGTGGACTTGTGGATGGAGCTTGACCGCCAGGCCGCGCGCCACCAGATCCGCTGGCACTGGGTGAAGGGCCATGCCGGGCACGCAGGCAACGAACGCGCGGATGCGCTGGCCAACAAGGGCGTCGACGCAGTGCGCCAGGGCCGCATTGCCGCCTAGGACCAATGTGAGACAGATCTTTCTCGATACCGAAACCACCGGCCTGGATTCCGCGCAGGGGCACCGCATCATCGAAATCGCCTGCGTGGAGATGGTTGGCCGCAGGCTCACCCGCAACAATTTCTACAAGCGCATCCACCCGGAGCGGGACATCGACCAGGGCGCGGTGGAAGTGCATGGCATCACCCTTGAATCACTCGAGGACGCGCCGAAGTTTGCGGAGGTGGCCGGCGAATTTCTCGATTTCGTGCGCGATGCGGAGCTGATCATCCACAACGCGCCGTTTGACGTCGGCTTTCTCGATGCCGAGCTGGCGCGCATTGGCGAGGTGCGCATCAGGGATTTGTGCAAGGTCACCGACACGCTGGCCATGGCCCGCGAAATGCATCCGGGAAAGAAGAACTCCCTCGACGCCTTGTGCGACCGCTACCAGGTGGACCGCCGCGCGCGCACCGTCCACGGCGCGCTGATGGATGCCGAGTTGCTCGGGGAGGTGTACCTCGCGATGACGCGCGGGCAGGACAGCCTGGCCATCCACATGGACGCGTCGATCAGCCCGGCGCTGCAGGCGTCCGAGGTCGCGCGGCCGAAGGCGCTCAAGGTGCTGCGTGCAACCGAATCCGAGCTTGAGGCCTTTCGCGGCGTGCTCGAGCGCGTGGGCGAAGCAAGCGGCGGCAAGGCGGTCTGGAACCGCTCCTGAGGGCGCGCGGGATCGCCGCGCCGGCCCGGGGCGCAGGTGCCGGCGCGGGGCGCGATGCTATAATGCGCGTTGCGCAGCGGAGGACGGTCGACCGGCGCGGTTCTCCGCATCCGGGCCGTTTTTTGCGCATTTCCCCAAACCAAAATTCACAAGTCCATGAACAAAGCGATCATGATGGCTGCCGGCGTGTCCTTGATGGGAACCCTGGCGGCGAATGCCCAGGCACCGGCCGCAAAGGGCGATGCTGCGGCGGGCAAGGCAAAGGCCTCGGCCATTTGCTCGGGTTGCCACGGCGTTCCGGGCACCAAGGCGGCCTATCCGTCGGTGTACCTGGTGCCGAAGATCGGGGGCCAGAACGCCGATTACATCGTCGCTGCGCTCAAGGCGTACCGCGCCGGCGATCGTTACAACGAAACCATGAAGGCGCTGGCCACGCAGATGTCCGAGAAGGACTTGCTTGATGTCGCAGCCTATTACTCGCAGAAATAGGGGGCGGCCATGAAAAAGATTCTGATTCTTGCGGCGGGCGTGGCATTGGTACCTGCGCTGGCCAACGCAAAGGGCAACGCGGCGCAGGGTGCGGAAAAGGCCAAGGCCTGTTTTGCGTGCCACGGCGAAGCGGGCGCCAAGCCGATCCAGCCGGAATACCCCGTCCTGGCAGGGCAGCACTATGATTACCTGGTCGCGGCGCTCAACCAGTACAAGGCGGGCAAGCGCAAGAATGCCAGCATGAACGGGTTCGCGGCGGCATTGAAGGCCGAAGACATTCGCGACCTCGCGGCATACTTCTCTTCGCAGTCGTCCGAACTCAAGACGAAATACTGACCGGCCGGTCGGCGCTGCCGTCAGACCCGATCAAAAGGCCCGCTTGCGGGCCTTTTGTCATTCCGGGGCCGCTGAAGCGTCACGGCCAGCGCGGCGGCCGCTTCTCCAAGAACGCTTGGACGCCTTCCTGGGCATCGGGATGCATGAAGTTGCAGGCGATGGTGTTCGACGCATCCTGATACGCCGCCTCGAGTCCCATTTCGTATTGACGCTGAAATAAGGCCTTGCCAAGCGCGAGGGTCGATCGCGGTTTGGCCATCAGCGTGCGACAAAGTGCCAGCGTGGTGTCCCGCAACTGTGCGAGCGGCGCGATCTTGTTCACCAATCCCCACTCGAGCGCGCGCTTCGCGTCGATGAATTCGCCGGTCATCAGCATTTCCGCGGCGCGTTTGCGGCCCAGCACGCGGGAGAGCGGTACGGCAGGGGTCGAGCAGAACAGGCCGAGGTTGACACCGGACACGGCGAAGGTCGCGCTGTCCGCGGCGACGGCCAGATCGGCCTGCGCCACGAGCTGGCAGCCGGCCGCTGTGGCCATGCCGTTGACCTCGGCGATGACCGGCACCGGGGCCTTGGCGATCTTGACCATCAACGCAGAACAGCGCGCGAACAAGGTCTGCACAAAGGCCGGATCCTTGGCGGACTGCATTTCCCTGAGATCGTGCCCGGCGCAAAAGGCCTTTCCCGACCCGGCCAAGACGATGACGCGAATCCGTTCATCGTTGGCCAGCGCATCCATGGCGTCATGCAAGGCGTCGAGGAGGGACGCGGACAGCGCGTTGAAGGCGCGGGGCCGATTGAGCGTCAACACGGCGATGCCGTCGGTGGCATCGATCGCGAGGAGCGGTTCCGGATTGGGGTTGGGTTCGGTCGTCATCGGATTTACCTGTCCGGCTGAAAGATCTTCAAGGTGGTGGACGCCATGCGCACCGGAAAAGTGCGAAATCCCATACCTGCCCGGTGAAAGGGCAGCATACCATTGCGCTCAATCGTGAATGCCGTCCGGGAACGCGGCACGCGGCGGTTTACAAGCGGGGTGTGCGGGCATAGTATGGGGGTTTGCAGTCCGCGATGGATTTCCTTTGAAATCAACAACAAGCGGAATTCTCCTCGCTGGAAATCGAAACCATGCCGGTGCAGCGCAACTCTCGACGGATAGACACATGAAAATGAGTGGATCGGGCAAGTCGAACAGCGGGGGCGGGCTCTGGCGCGCCATGGCGGCCGCAATGTGCGCATGCGTCATGTCCGGCGGTGCCGCGTGGGCCAATCCGAAACTGCTCATGGATGCGGCCAAGTTGCTGGCGGATGGCAATCCCAAGCAGGCATACATGATCCTGCTGGCGGAGCAGGACAAGCTTTCCGGCAACCTCGAGTTTGACTATCTGCTCGGTGTGGCCGCGCTCGACAGTGGCAAACCGTCCGAGGCCATCATTGCCTTTGAGCGCGTCCTGGCGCTCAATCCGATGCACGCCGGCGCCATGATGGACTTGGGCCGCGCGTATTTCGTGGCCGGTTCGCTGGACCTTGCCGAATCAGCCTTCAAGCAATTGCAGGTGAGCAATCCCCCGGCGGCGGCCAAGACGGCGATCGAGCGGTATCTCAACGCCATTGCCGAGCGGCGCAGCGCCTCCACGCGCAAGGCGCTGGCCTGGGGAGAGGTCTCGCTGGGCTACGACACCAATATCACCGGGGTGCCGAACGATTTCACCCGCGCCGTGCAATCGGCATTCAACATTCCCGACGTGCAGCCGACCGGCAATTCCGTCAAGCGCAAGGCCCCTTACGTGGCGGCAGCGCTGGGCGGAGACTTGTTGCAGCCGCTGGGGGGCAACTGGATGGGCCATGTCGGCGCCGAGGTGCGCGGGCGCGCCTTTCGCAATGAATCGGATTTCAACTCGATTGTCGCGGAAGCGCGTGCCGGGGCCAGTTGGGCGCTCGGCCGGCAGGCGGTCAGGCTGGGCCTGAACTTCAATCGATTTGACCAGGAAGGCCAGGCGCCCGGCGACCCGAAACCGACGAACGACCGCAACACCGCCCAGCTGACCGCCGATTACCGCTACGCGCTCGGCGAGCGCAGCGAGGTATTCGCCGGCCTGGTGGGATCCAAGGTGACCTTTCCGAAGAACGACGTCGAGGATTTCAAAGGCGCGGGTGTCAATGCCGGATGGTCGGGCCAGCTTGAAGGGAGCGGCCGGCCGACGTTGCAGGTCGTCGGGTTCTTCAACAACGACAAGGCGGACCGCAAGCTGGCCGACGGCGTGACCGACAAGTCCAAGCGCGTCGCAGGCCTGCGCGGCACCTACCAGTACAACTGGTCCGACACCATCGGCCTGTTCAACAGCGTGGGGTTCAGCGAGCGGCGCGACCGATCGAAGTTTGCCCGCGCCACTGAAGTGGAGATCGGACGCGACCGGCTTACCGACGTCACGCTGGGCGTCAATTGGCGGTTCCAGCCGCGCTGTGCGATGCGCGCGCAATGGTATGCCTCCAGGAATTCATCCAATGTCGCCATTTACGACTACACGCGCAACGAGGTGTCCTCGAACATCCGTTGCGATTTCCAATGATCGGCCCTCGTACCCTCCTGCGGAGCCCCAACATGACCCACATCCTCTCCCTGCGACGCGGTTTCCTGGTTGCGATGGCGGCATCTGTCGCATGGCTGTCGGTACCGGCTTTTTCCAAGAGCGGCCAGTTCAGTTTTGTCACCGGCATCGTTTCCGTCGAATCGCGCGGCAGCACGCGGCAGGCCACGGCCGGCATGGACATCAACCAGGGTGATGTGATCACGACCGGTGCCAACGGCATGGCGCAGCTGGTGATGAACGACCAGGCGCGATTGTCCCTTCGGTCCAATTCGCGCATGGTGATGCAGGTGTATCCGGAATCGCCCAACCACCAGGGGGCCATCGTGGACCTGACGCGCGGGACCCTTCGCGCGTTCACCAAGCTGCTCACCTCCAGCGTCACCGGATACAAGATGCGCACCCGCGTGGCCACGGTCGGCATCCGCGGATCGGACAACCTGTTGAACCAGTCCGAAGACGGCATGACGACGACAAATTACACGATCGACGGCGGCCACATCGTGAGCAGCAATGAAGGCAACTTCGCCCCGATCCTGACCAATCCGAACCAGACGGTGCTGGTGGTGCTCGGACAGGCGCCCAAGATCATTCCCACCCCGCCCAACCTGCTGGAGGCCGCCAAGGTGATGGTGGGGTCCGGCGGTGGCAGCGGGCAGCAGGGCGGCGACGGCACCGGCAGCGGCCCCGCGCAGGGCAATCTGACCGGCGGGCCGGCACCGGTGGTCGGCGGCAACGGCCTCGGTTACACGCTCGTCGACGCCACGTCGAACCTGATCGGCGACCCGGTGAATCTTCAAAATATCGTCATCGCCACCAACGGCACGGCGTTCTCCGCAGAGGCCGTGCCCTCGCAGATCGCGCTCGACAACGGCGCCCTGCGCGGCTACACCTCGTATGCGGGCGGCCAGGGCATCACGGAATTGAA
Source organism: uncultured Burkholderiales bacterium (assembly GCA_964617435.1). Classification (GTDB taxonomy): domain Bacteria; phylum Pseudomonadota; class Gammaproteobacteria; order Burkholderiales; family Usitatibacteraceae; genus UKL13-2. Next base: position 10,655 of record CAZTYC010000018.1, on the reverse strand, counting down.
CATTCTGGGCGGCACGCCCACGGACGTTTCCACGATTTCGATCGGGGCCTCCACCACCATCGTGATCGGCCGGATCGTGAATCCCACCGGCATCACGTTTACCGGAACGGCCTTTTCGCCCGGTGGCAGCACGCACTTCGGTTACGGGAATGCCGGCTTTCCGGCCTACCTGTCGGAGGTGCTCACCGGAACCGTTTCCTACACGCGGGTGGGCGCCACAACCCCGACCAACCAGTTCGGAACGCTCGGCTCCCTCACAAGCACCATTCTGGATGTGAATTTCACCGCGCGCACACTCAACGCGTCCGTGGGCATCACCATGCCTTCCGGAAACGGGCAGACTGGTGGCAGCTGGACCCTGACGGCCAACAACGTGCCTTTCTCTTTCAACTCGTTCCTGGCCTTCACGGGCGGCGGGGGGCTTACAGTCACGAACGGCAGTGGCCAGAATTCGAACACCAACTCCGGGCTCAACGGCTGGATCGAGGGGAGCTTCGTCGGCGTGACCCTCAACGGCGCGCTGCTCGGCTACGGGGTGACCGACCAGACCAGCACGTCGTCATCGGGCTACCAGTCGATCAATGGGGTTCTGGCATTCTCCGGCCCATCGCAAAATGCGGCGGCGGCCTACCGCGAAGGGTTGGTTTCTGATCCCCGCAACGTCCTGCTCATCGCGAGCTACATCCGTTCCTTTTCCACCACCAACCGGGTAGATGAGGTGACCGAGGGCGACAACGGAGCGGTGAGCGCATTCGCCGCACCCTATGTGGGCAACAACCAGATCGTTGGCCATACGCCGTACCAGCAGGGCACCGCCACGCTGGTGGACAGCGGCAAGGATCCCACCACCGGGTTGGTGTGGGGACGCTGGACCGGCGGCACCGCCACGATCGGCGGAACGTCCGCGCCGCTGGGCAGCGCCAGCCTGCACTACATTTTTGGCCCGGTGCAATCCGGCCCGGTGTCGCTGCCGCTCACCGGGACGGCGGCTTACGATGTCGTCGGGTCCACGCACCCGACGGATCTGCAGGGCAATGTGGGTACCCTGGGTTCGGCAACCCTCAACGCGAACTTCTCCGCGCGGACCGTTGACGCCACCGTGAGCGTGGGTATCAACAACCAGACCTGGAACGGTGCGGCCAACGGCGTGCCGATCTACCGCGACCAATTCTTCTTTGCCTCGGCCGGAAACCGCATTCCCGGCATCCCGGGACCGGCGCTGTTCAATATCACGTGCAGCCCGAATTGCACCCCGCAGTTCCGCACCGGCAGCCTCGATGGGTTCTTCACCGGGCGCACCGGTCAGGGCGCCGGCATGATGTACAACATGAATGGCATTTCCGGCGCCGTGGCGTTTGCGCGGCGCGGTGGATGAAGCGCCTTCAAGACGAAAGCCGGCCGGGGTCGCAAAGGGCCGACGGACAGGTTTGAATGGGTAATATCCGAAAGTCCTTATCCAGAGCGGAGTTTCAGGCCAAAAGCCTTCAAACGCCGCGCCAATGCTTGAGTTTTTCAATTGCATGCCACGTGATCGATCAAGATCTGCATGCAAGGGAGGACGTGCAATGAAGACCACACGACTGTTACGCCTCATCGCGCTGCTGGGCCTGTGCTGCACGAGCGCACTTGTGCAAGCGGTGACCTGCCAGTTCATTCCGGCGTCCGGGGCGTGGAATGTGCCGGCCAACTGGTCGGGCTGCAGCACCGGTAATGGCGTGCCGGCGGGCACGCCCGGCACGGCGGATCTGGCCGACATCAACGGCAAGACGGCCATCCTGGGTGCCGGTGCGACGGTCGTCGGGGATCTGGTGCTTACCAGTGCCGTCATCCAAGGTGCCGGCGTGTCAGTGTCGACCCTCCAGGTGCAGGGTGCGGGTGCCTCCGGCCTGCCGTGGACCACCTCCGCCAATTTCACCGACGTTCACGTCGAGTTGGCCGGGTCCTCGGTGGTTCCCGCGGCACCCCTGACGCTCAATTCCGCAGAGCTTGTGGCGCAAACCATCGTGCAGCTCAGCACCGTCAATGCGATCGGAACCGGGGGTGGCTTGCGCGTGCAGACGGGAGGCCAGTTGCACATGTTTGGCAACATCACGATGGCGGCGGGAAACAATCTTCATTTGTCCGGCGGCGTGGCGGTCATCACGGTCGGCGGCGGCGTGACCATCGACGGGGCGATCCTCAATACAGGCGGCACGATTTCCCTCAATTCCCAGACGCTGACGCTGGGGCCGTCGGCCACCTTCCAGCAAACGGGGGGGACGATTTGCTGCAACGGCGCCATCAGTTGGCCCGGCAAAACCATGACGCTGGACGGGGGGTTCGTGGAAGGCTCGCTCACGTTCAACCTCACGACGCTGCGCAACAACGCGGCGACGATCAAGCCCGGCGGCGCCAACTCGATTGGCACCATCACGGTGAACGGCAGTTTCGAGGTCGGCCTCGGCACGCTGGAAATGGAGATTGCCAAGGGAATGTCCACGGTGCCCCTGTACGACCGCATCACGTCAACCAACGGCCTCCTCCTCACAGGCGGATCCACGCTGCAAGTGGTCTATATCGACATGGGCTACGGCATCTACGTGCCCCAGGCCGGCGACACGCTGTTGCTGCTGCAGGATGGCTTCAACCGCTCCGGGTCGTTCACCAATGTCAATGTTCCGATGTCGGCTGCCACGCCCTCGCTGAATTACACCGCAACCGGCGTCGAATTCACGGTGGCCGCGGCGTCGACGATCGTCACCAACACCAATGATGCCGGCGCGGGCAGCCTGCGCGCGGCCATCAGTGCGGCCAACGCGGGCGGCAGTTGCCCGGGGACACCGCAGACCATCTCTTTCGCCATCCCGGGGCCCGGCCCGCATGTCATCGCGCCGACCTCGCCGCTGCCGGCCATCAGTTGCGACCAGGTGACCGTGGATGGTTATTCGCAGGCCGGATCCTCTCCCAGCAACTTGTCGCCCTTTGCCCCGGGATCCGACGCGGTGATCGCGATTGTCCTTGACGGCAGCAGTGCGGGAGCTGGCCAGGCGGGTCTGCGGTTTACCTCAAACACGGTGGCCGTCAAGGGACTGTCGATCATCAACTTCGCCAACGACCCCGCCATTGAAGTCACCGGCGGAGCGACCATCGCCGGCAATTTTCTCGGCGTGCGGCCCGATGGAACGCCGTCTCCCAATCACGAAGGCATCTTTGCCAACAATAGCGGCAACCTGATCGGCGGACCCAGCCCCGCGGCGCGCAATGTCATCGCATGCAACCTGTCCAACGGGATTCACGTGGGATTCGGCGATGCCAGCATCCAGAGCAATGACATCGGCACGCTGCCGGACGGGACCAGTGCGTGCGGCAACGGCACAGGCATCCGCTTTTATCAGGCAAACGGCGTGATCGGCAACGCCCTCTACATGAACCATGTCCGGAACAGCGCCGGAGACGGGTTGTTCATGGATTCGTCAGACAACGTGATCATCGCCTACAACATCATTTCCGGAAACGGCGGTGCCGGCGTCGGCTTCGGCAACAGCTCGGATTGCTCTTCCACCGGTATTCGAATCACCAAGAACAAGATTTTCGGCAATGTCGGGCAGGGAATCGATTTGTCTTTTGGCGCGCGCGAAGTCAACGATCCCCTGGATGTCGATGGCGGCGGTTGCAACAATTTCGGCAACAACGGGCAAAACTTTCCCGTGATCGACAAGGTGACGTACCGGCCGAACGGAACGCTTCTCGACTTCACCCTGCCCAGCGAGCCATCAACGACGTATGACGTAGAGGTGTATTCGAATGCAACGGCCGATCCGGCCGACAAGGGGCGTGGAGAAACCTACCGCGCGACTTTCTCGCCGGCGACGACCGGTGCCACGGGCGACTTCCTGACGGTCAACTTTCCCGTGTCCATGCTGCCCGACGCGCTCAACCTGACGATGCTGGCCATCGCGCAGTCGTCGGGGGACACCTCGGAATTCTCGCGCCTGTATGAGACCCCGCTCGGTTTCTCGCCGGCCGCAGGCTTCGCGCCCTATGCGATCACCGCGGGGATGCCGGCGTCGCAGACCATCACCTTTACCAACATTTCCACGCAGATCCTGACCGGTCTGACCGCAACGGTGAGCGGATCGGCATTCTTCACGATCACGGCCAACACCTGCACCGCCGCGATGGTCGCGCCGATGACCACCTGCACGATTACCGTGACCTATAACGCGCCGGGCGCGCAAATGGACTCGGGAATCTTTACGCTGTCCGCGCCGGTCGCCGCAAATCCGGGCCTGGGTGCCGACACGGAATACCAGTTCCCGATCACCGGGGCGGCGGTTGCCGGCACGCCGACAATTTCCGTGAGCCCGACGCTGGCGTTCGGTACGGTCGGCGTGGGGTCGAGCGGTGGCCAGATGCTGGTCATCACCAACACCGGCTCGGCAAACCTCGTCATCAGCGGCTTTGCGATTTCCGGGATCAATGCCGGCGATTTCTCCATTGGCGCGACGCCGTGTCCCACCCCGGTTGCCCCGTCAATGACCTGCGTGCCGGCAGTCACGTTCACGCCTTCGGCCGTCGGCGCGCGCACTGCGCAGCTGACCATCACCAGCAACGCGCTGGGCAGCCCGCATGTGGTGACGCTGACCGGCACGGGCGGCACGGTGCCCCCGTCGGTGTCAATCTCCGTGGCGCCCGGAACGGTGCTGGTCAATTCAACCGCCATGTTGACGATCAACATGACCACGGCTTCGCCGCCGGTGGACCTGATTTCCTCGGCGACCCTCACGCTGCCCGGCGGTGTCCAGGTGGCGGCCTCGCCCGCGCCGTCCACCACCTGCGGCACCTCGATCACCGCGAGCGGCCAGAACATCAGTTACACCCTGGGCTCGATTCCCACAATGCCCGGGTGCACGGTCAGCGTGCCCATCATGGCCACCGCCGCGGGCAGCTACACGATCACACTCGCCGCCGGCGCCCTGGTCACCTCCAAGGGAACCAATGCCATCGCGGCTTCCACCGCGTTGGTCGCAGGAAATGCGCCGTCCATGGCGGTGGCCTTCAGCCCCACCAGCGTGCTCACCGGGGCCAACAGCAATCTCACGGTCACCTTGACCAATCCGGATCCATCCCCCGCCTTCATTTCGGGCGGAAGCGTCACGCTGCCCGCCAACCTGGTGGGCACCGCGCCGATGACCAACACCTGCGGAACTTTTGGCAGTTTCATTTCGCAGACGTACAGCTTCGGCATGGGGTCCATTCCCGCCTTGGGGTCCTGCACCATCATCATCGGCACCCAAAGCGCGGTCGCCGGCACATACACGGTGAGCGTCGGGCCCGGCCAACTGACCGCCGGCGCGGGGAGCAATACCAATACCAGCACGGCCACGCTGACCGTCGCCGTACCCGCGCCGACGGTCGTGCTGTCCAACGCATCGCTGGCCTTCGCCTCGCGCACGGTCAACACCACGAGCCCGCCGCAAACCGTGACATTGACCAACGGCGGGAATGCCAACCTGGTGATCAGCTCGATCACCAGCACCGGCGACTTCGGCTACACCACGACGTGTCCCATCAGCACGCCGCCGATCGCGCCCGCATCGCCGGCATGCAACATCAACGTCACCTTCACGCCGCTGACCGTGGGGGCGATCAACGGCAACGTCACCATCGTGAGCAATGCGGTCGGCAGTCCGCACACCATCCTGCTCACCGGCACGGGGACCCCGGTCGCGGTGCCGGGCATCGCCGTCTCGCCGACAGCCCTGAACCTTGGCAGCACGGTGGTGGGGACCTTTGCGCCGCAACAAAGCGTGACGGTGTCCAACCCGGGAACGGCCACGCTCAACCTGACCTCCATTGCCGTGAGCGGCGCGGCGTTTGTCCGCATCACGCCGGTGAGCACCACGCCCGCCAACTGCGGCGCCAGCCTCGCGCCGTCCGGAAGCTGCCAGATTGCGGTGGCATGCAACCCGCCGACCGTGGGCTCCCAAGCCGGACTGATCAGCATCAGCCACAACGCCACCGGCAGTCCGACGACCGTCACGCTCTCCTGCGTCGGAAATCCGGTGCCGGTGCCGGTGATCGCGTTGAGTTCATCGGTGGATTTTGGCGACCAGATTGCCAACACCACCAGCGCGCCGCAAACCGTGAACATCGCCAACACGGGCACCTCGACGCTGGTGGTTTCTGCGATCACCCTGGGTGGCACGCATGCCAGCCAGTTCTCCGTGACCGGGCAATGCGCGAGCGTGGCGCCCGGCTCGAGTTGCCCGCTGATCGTCACCTTCACCCCGAACGGCACCGGGGCAAGGACGGCCTCGATCAGTGTGATCAGCAATGCGCAGAATGCCGCGACCGTCAATGCCATTGCGTTGACCGGCAATGGCGTATTGGCGCCGCGGCCGATCGTCAAACTGAGCGTCACGGCCGTCGGCTTCGGCAACACGATTTATGGCGGCGCGAGCAGCACCCAATCGATCACGCTCAAGAACGATGGCGGTTCGCCGTTGGCGATTTCGTCGATCACGACCGGCCTCGATTTCTCCTCGCAGAACACGTGCGGAGGGTCGGTGGCTTCGCTGGGCAGTTGCACGATCTTCGTCTCCTTCCTGCCCAGGGCATTGGGTACCCGATCGGGCGCGCTGATCCTGACGACCAACGCGCAGGGCAGCCCGCACCGGGTTGAGTTGTCGGGCACCGGGTGCCGGTACTTCAGCCCGGCGGCGGCCCGGTTCTTCCTGACCAGTTGCTGATCAAGGGATAAGCACCGGGCGACAAGCCCGGTGCTAAACTTGGCCGGTGTGGCCTCCGGGGCCTGCGCCGGGTTGGGCTTCGTGCGGCGTCCGGAAATCTGTAATAATTCACCACTTGTTGAATTAATGTGCCGCGTTGCGGCCCCGATCCTGGATCCTGCCAACCGTACGGCTGTTCGATGTCCGACGACACCATTCTAGAAACCCGCGATCTGACCAAGGAGTTCAAAGGTTTCACGGCGGTGGACCGCGTCAATCTGAAGATCAGGCGCGGCGCGATCCATGCGCTGATCGGTCCCAACGGCGCCGGCAAGACCACCGTGTTCAACCTGCTCACCAAGTTTTTGCCGGTGAGCTCCGGGCAGATCCTCTACAACGGCCGCGACATCACGCGCGCCAAGCCGGTGGATGTGGCGCGGCAGGGCATGATCCGCTCGTTCCAGATTTCCGCCGTGTTCCCGCACCTGACGGTGCTCGAAAACGTGCGCGTCGGATTGCAGCGCAAGCTGGGCACCAGTTTTCATTTCTGGAAGTCGGACGCCACGCTGGCCGAACTCAACGCGCGCGCCATGGAACTGCTCGAGTCCGTGGACCTGGCCTCGTTCGCTTCGACGCGGACGGTCGAATTGCCGTACGGACGCAAGCGCGCGCTGGAGATCGCCACCACCCTCGCGCTCGACCCGGAACTCATGCTGCTCGACGAGCCGACGCAGGGCATGGGCCACGAGGACGTGAGCCGCGTGGTCGAGCTGATCCGCAAGGTGGCCGCCAATCGGACCGTGCTCATGGTGGAGCACAACATGAGCGTCATCGCCAACCTGTCCAGCGCCATCACGGTGCTGGCGCGCGGCGCGGTGCTGGCCGAAGGGCCCTACGAGCAGGTCTCGAAGGATCCGCGCGTGCTGGAGGCCTACGTGGGCACGACCGAGGAGGCCGCGTGAGCGAGGTCCTGCTTTCGGCCCACGGGGTGCACGCCTGGTACGGCGAGTCGCACATCCTGCACGGCGTCGATTTCGAAGTCCGGCGCGGCGAACTGGTCACCCTGCTGGGGCGCAACGGCGCGGGCCGCACCACCACGCTCAAATCCATTCTCGGGCTGGTCGGGCGGCGCACTGGATCGATCCGCCTCGACGGCGTCGAGACCATCGACCAGCCTTCGCATCGCATCGCCCGTCTCGGTCTGGGCTACTGCCCGGAAGAGCGCGGCATCTTTTCCAGCCTGTCCTGCGAGGAAAACCTGCTGCTGCCGCCGGTGGTGGGCGCCGGAGGGTTGTCGCTGGATGAAATTTATACGATGTTCCCGAACCTGAAGGAGCGCAGGCACTCCCAGGGCACGCGCCTGTCCGGCGGCGAACAGCAGATGCTCGCCATGGCGCGCGTGCTGCGCACCGGCGCCAAGGTGCTGCTGCTCGATGAAATCACCGAAGGCCTGGCCCCGGTGATCGTGCAGACGCTGGGACGCGTGATCCGGCAGCTCAAGGACAAGGGCATGACCATGGTGCTCGTGGAGCAGAATTTCCGCTTCGCCGCACCGCTGGCGGACCGCCATTACGTGATGGAGCACGGCAAGATCGCGGCCGTGGTCGAAAAGCACGAATTGAAGCAAAAGGAAGCGATGTTGCACGAGTATCTTGGGGTTTAGCCGTATAACGACGAGGAGTGGAGAACATGAAACGCAAGTTGATGTCGATGGTGGTGGGTGCGGCCCTGGCCGCAGCGGGCGCCGCGCAGGCGCAGCAGGGCAAGCTGTCCGACGACGTGCTCAGGATCGGCGTGCTGACCGACATGTCGGGCGTCTACGCCGACTTCGGCGGCCCGGGCGCCGTGCTGGCCGCGAAGATGGCGGTCGAGGACTTTGGCGGCAAGATGTTCGGCAAGACCATTGAAGTGGTGAGCGCCGATCACCAGAACAAGGCCGACGTGGCCAAGAACGTGACGCAGCAATGGTTCGATCGCGACAAGGTCGATGCCACGTTCGAGAACCTCAATTCCGGCGTGGCGCTGGCGGTGCAGGCGCTCGGTGCGGAAAAGAACCGCATCACCGTGTCGACCGGCGCCGCGTCTTCGCGCCTGACCAACGAGGATTGCAAGCCGGCCACCGGCATCCACTGGGTGTACGACACCATCTCGCTGGCCAACGTGACCGGCAATGCGGTGGTGAAGGCGGGCGGCGACAGCTGGTTCTTCCTGACGGCCGACTACGCGTTCGGTCACTCGCTGGAAAAGGACACCAGCGAAGTGGTGAAGGCGTCGGGGGGCAAGGTGGTGGGCGCCGTGCGCCACCCGCTGTCGACCAACGACTTCTCCTCCTTCCTGCTGCAGGCGCAGGCTTCCAAGGCCAAGGTGGTCGGCCTCGCCAACGCGGGGGGCGACACCGTCAACAGCATCAAGGCAGCTTCCGAGTTCGGCCTGACCAAGAGCCAGAACCTCGCGGCGCTGCTGATGCTCATCACCGACGTGCATGCGCTGGGCCTCAACACGGCGCAGGGCCTGTACCTGTCCGAAGCCTGGTATTGGGACACCAACGACGAAACGCGCGCCTTCGCCAAGCGCTTCGAGGCCCGCAACAACGGCAAGAAGCCCAACATGAACCAGGTCGGCGTGTACTCGTCGGTGGGTCATTACCTGAAGGCCGTGCAGGCTGCCGGCACGGACGACACCGCCGCCGTGCGCAAGAAGATGGGCGAGATGCCGATCAACGACGTGTTCGCCAAGAATGGCAAGCTGCGCGAGGACGGCCGCATGGTGCATGACATGTACCTGTACCAGGTCAAGAAGCCGTCGGAGTCCAAGGGCCCGTGGGATTACTACACGCTCAAGGGCAGCGTGAAGGGTGAGGACGCGTTCCAGTCGATGGCCGCGTCGCGTTGCCCGCAGTTCGCCAAGAAGAGCTGATCGCCTGGCGGGCGCGCATCGCGCATCGCGCTTAGCGCGCCGCGCGCCCCGCCGCGAACCTGACTGAACGAGCGAGTCCCCGGCTTTCCCCCACCTCTGTGGCCGGGGGCCGGGGGGGGCGCCCCCGGGGGCGCCCCCGCCACGCACCGACTGAACGGGCGAAACCATGACCGAAATTTTCGGCGTGCCGGTGGCCGCCATGATGGGCCAGCTCACCATCGGGCTGGTGAACGGCTGCTTCTATGCGCTGCTGTCGCTGGGGCTGGCCGTGATCTTCGGCATGCTCAACATCGTCAACTTCGCGCACGGCGCGCTGTACATGGTTGGCGCGTTTTTTTCCTGGATGCTGCTGAACTATCTGGGTGTCAATTACTGGTTCTCGCTGATCCTCGCGCCCATCGGCGTCGCGATCCTGGGTGTGATCATCGAGAAGACCATGCTGAAATGGCTTTACCAGCTCGACCACCTGTACGGGCTGCTGCTGACCTTCGGGCTCGCCCTGATCATCGAGGGCACGTTCCGGCACTTCTACGGTTCTTCGGGCATGCCCTACGACCTGCCGGAAGTGTTCAAGGGCGCCTTCGACCTTGAATTCATGCGGCTGCCGAAATACCGCGCCTGGGTGGTGGTGATGTCGGTGGTGGTCTGCCTGTCGACCTGGTATGTCATCGAAAAGACCAAGCTGGGCGCCTACCTGCGTGCCGGCACCGAGAACCCCAAGCTGGTGCAGGCCTTCGGCATCAATGTGCCGCTCATGATCACGCTGACCTACGCGTTCGGCGTGGGCCTCGCGGGCCTGGCCGGCGTCATGGCCGCCCCGGTGTACCTGGTGAATCCAACCATGGGTTCATCGATCATCATCGTCGTCTTCGCCGTGGTGGTTATCGGCGGCATGGGTTCGATCCTCGGGTCGATCGTCACCGGCCTCGGCCTCGGGCTGATCGAGGGCATGACCAAGGTGTTCTATCCGGAAGCGTCCACCACCGTGGTGTTCATCATCATGGCCATCGTGCTGATGTTCCGGCCCGC
>CAZTYC010000017.1:13630-23842 GCA_964617435.1 uncultured Burkholderiales bacterium | reverse complement strand
ACGACTGGATGTTGGCCCCGAACGATTGGCCGGGGTGCTGGCGGGTGATCAACTCAGGATGGTGCTTGAGCATCCACTCGCGGTTCTGGTTTTCCCGGATCGCGATGTACTCCATCTCCGGCGTGATGATGCCGCGGCGGGCATAGTGCATCTGCGTCACGTTCATGCCTGATTTCGCACGGCGCGGTTTGCGTTCGAGGTTGAAGCGCAGCTCCGTGAGCTTCGGATCGTGCAGGCGCTCGATGCCGTAGGCCGAACTCGGGCCGGTCAACTCCTCGGTATCGCCACGCTCCGCGATCCACGGCGCCCGCAGGGGTGCCAGTCCCGAACGGATGTCGATCTTCACCGCGGGGTCGGTGTAAGGACCCGAGGTGTCGTAGACGAAGATCGGCGGATTTTTTTCGCCGCCGAAGGCGGTCGGCGTGTCGGCCTGCGAGATCTCGCGCATCGGCACCCGCAGGTCCGGGCGAGAACCTTCCAGGTACACTTTGCGCGACATCGGAAGCGGCTGCACCGCCGCTTCATCGACGTGGGCGGTGGCTTCCAGGAATTTGGGATTGGCGTTCATGATCTTGCTCCAGCGCGGGAGGCGAAGCACGCAGGTCATGACGCTTCACGCTCCCTCCGGCGGCATTAACCGCATCAGGTTCAAAGGGTTTGTCTCATCCGCGGTTGGCGGAACCCCTGCGTGGCGTCAAGATACGCGAACTCCTGACGTCCATCAAATCCGGGGAAGAACCCGCTTGACCCTCATGCCATGCAGGGGTATGCTTAATGACCAATCGGTCAGTTACAGAATCCCCATGAATTCCCCCGCCAAAGTCATCGAACCCCGCTGGGAGCGTCGCAAGGACGCCCGACCCGGTGAATTGGTTGCGGCGGCAACCGACCTGTTCATCGAAAAGGGATTCGCGGCAACCCGCCTTGAGGACGTTGCCCGGCGGGCTGGCGTCTCCAAAGGGACGCTGTATCTTTACTTTGACAGCAAAGAAGACCTGCTCAAGGCCGCCATCCGTGAAGGCTATTCCGAGCCGCTGCGGCATGGCGAGCAGGTCCTGCAGGCGTTCGAGGGAAGTTCGGCCGACCTGCTGAGGATGATTCTGAAGATGTGGTGGGACGAAGTCGGCGCCACCAAGCAGGCGGGACTGACCAAGCTGGTCATCGGCGAATCGCAGAACTTTCCCGAGCTTGCCCGCTTCTACCATGATGAAGTGATCCAGCGTGCGCACCGGCTGGTCTCGGCCGCGATCGACCGCGGCATCCGCAGCGGGGAATTCAGGGCGGTGAACCTCCCGTATGTCCAGCGCGTGGCCTGTGCGCCCATGGTGCTCTTGATGCTTTGGAAGCATTCGTTTGCCTGCTGCGTGCCCCATACCGTGGACCCGCTGGAGTACATCTCCACCCACGCGGACCTGTTGATTCGTGCGCTCACGAATGACACCCGGGCCGACCCGGCGGCGGGACAAGCCTGACCCTTTGGTAAAATGCGCAGCCAACCGACCGTCCCCACGCCCCTTCGCCCATGAACCTCGACCAAGCCCGATTCAACATGGTGGAGCAACAGATCCGGCCATGGAATGTCCTCGACCCGGCCGTCCTGGACTTGTTGTTTGAAGTCAAGCGCGAAGACTTCGTCCCCGAAGCCTATCGCGGCCTGGCGTTCATGGACCTGGAAATTCCGCTCGGCCACAATGAAGTGATGATGGCGCCGCGCGTCGAGGCGCGGCTGTTGCAGGAAGTCCATCCGAGGCCGACCGACCGGGTGCTGGAAATCGGCACCGGCAGCGGCTACCTGACGGCGCTTCTCGCCCGTCGCGCCGCCGAGGTGCTGTCCATCGAAATCCAGGATGAGTTCTCCCGGCGGGCGGCCAAGCACCTGGCAAGTGCGGGCATCCGCAATGTCCAGTTGAAAGTGGGCGACGCGGCGCGCACGGCCGATGCCTACCTCAATCCGGGCGACCGCTTCGACGTCATCGTGCTGACCGGCTCGGTCCCCTTCATGCCGGAGTCCCATCTCGCGCGACTGGCCTCTGGAGGGCGCGCCGTGGCGATCGTCGGGGAAGCGCCAGTCATGAAGGCGATTCTTTACACGCAGGTGGCCGAGGGCCAATTCCGCGAGACCGAACTCTTCGAGACCGTGTTGCCGCCGCTGGTGAACGCCGCGCCGGTATCCCACTTCGAGTTTTGAATCCGCCGCAGCCCGTGTACAAGCAAGTCACCGCGCCCGAGCTCGCGGCCCTGATGGCCGGCCATTCCCCGCCGCAGTTGATCGATGTCCGCGAACCCTGGGAGTGGGAACTGACACGCATCCAGGGCAGCCGCTGGCTCCCCATGGGAGAGGTTCCTGCACGGATGGACGAAATCGACCGGACGCATCCTGCGGTCGTAATTTGTCATCACGGGATGCGCAGCCTGCAAGTCGTCGCATTCCTGCAGCGGGCCGGGTACTCAAATCTGCATAATCTCGCCGGTGGAATCGATGCATGGGCACGCCAGGTGGACCCGGCGGTGGCCGTGTATTGATTTTGCGGCCCATCCAGACTCGCCGTATTGCACGTCCAAGCGCAGCCTACCGTTCCTCTTTGAACTCCCGCCCAGAACAGAAAGACGCAGCCATGAAACGAAAATCCGCCGCCATCCTCGTCGCAGCCCTGTTTGCGGCACCCGTCTGGGCGGTCGACTTGCTTGGCATCTACCGGGACGCATTGTCCCAGGATCCCGTTTATGCGTCGGCGCGCGCCACCTATGAAGCTGCCAAGGAAGCCGGGCCCCAGGCGCGGGCCGGACTCCTGCCCTCCGTCACGCTTTCTGCCGGATACAACAAGAATTACCGGAAGGTCGAGGATTTTCCGCAGGTCAACTTCAATTCGAACAGTTACAACGTCCAGCTCTCGCAGCCGCTGTTCCGCCTGCAGAACTGGATTGCCGATAACCAGGCCGGCCTGCAGGTCCAGCAGGCGGAGGCCGCGTTTGCAGACTCCAGCCAGAACCTGATCGTGCGTTCCTCGCAGGCGTATTTCGATGTCTTGCTCGCCGAGGACAACGTCAATTTCTCGGCCGCGCAAAAGAAGGCGATTTCCGAACAGCTTGCCCAGGCCAAGCGCAACTTCGAGGTGGGCACCGCGACCATTACCGACACTTACGAAGCGCAGGCCAAGTATGACCTTGCCGTGGCCAAGGAGATTGCCGACCTGGCCGATCTGGAAATCAAACGGCGCGCGCTCCAGCAATTGATCGGCAAGACGCCGGCTTCGCTTGCTCCATTGGTGGAAAAGCCGACGCTGGCCATGCCGGCGCCGGCGGACATGGAGCAGTGGGTCAGCGCCTCGGGCGAAGCGAGCCCGACGGTCGCCCAATTCCGGCTGGCATCGGAGATCGCCAAACGAGAAGTGGACCGTACGCAGGCGGGGCATTACCCGACGGTGGACCTGACCGCCAACTACGGCAACAGCTCCAGCCCGGCCAATATTGTCCCGCCGGTCGGCCCCAATTTCGACACGCGCTCGAGCGGCATCGGACTCGTCTTTTCCGTCCCCCTGTTTTCCGGCGGCGGGACCCAGTCGCGCGTGCGCCAGGCCCTGGCCAACCGCGAACGCGCTGCACAGGACCTGGAAAACAGCGTGAGAAGCGTCGCGCAGACGGTGCGCCTCAATTACCTGGGCGTCACCAACGGCGTACAGCAAGTCAAGGCGCTGGAAGCCGCGCTGGTGTCGAGCAAGTCGTCGCTGGATGCGACCATGCTGGGCAAGGATGTGGGCGTGCGGACCAACGTGGATGTCCTCAATGCCCAACAGCAGCTTTACCAGGCGCAGCGGGACCTTCAGCAGGCGCGTTACAACACCATCCTTTCCCAACTCAGGCTCAAGGCCGCAGCCGGCCGCCTGAAGGAAGACGACCTCTCCGAAGTGAACCGGCTGCTGGCCAAGTGATGAGCGTCTGACGCGGTCGTCAGGCACGTGATCAAACGCCAGCGGGACGCCACACCCGCTGGTCAGTTTCTTTAGTTGTTCTGAAGCCTGGGCAGGACGGGGGCGAGGATCTCCAGCGTCTTTTCGGTCGCCCCCCGATGCGCCTTGGAAAATTCCGCGGCGGCCTGCGCATGGGAAGCGCGGCGGTCGGCATCGTCAAACAGGGATTGCGCGGCACGCATCAGGTCCTGCGCATCGGTGACGGCGATGAGGGCGCCAGCCTCGCGCGCGGCGCGGGCGGCGTCTGCAAAGTTGTACGTGGACGGTCCCATCAAGACCGGCTTGCCCTGCGCACAGACTTCGATCAGGTTTTGGCCGCCCACCGGCACCAGGCTGCCGCCGACAAACGCAAAGTCGCACATCGCGATATACGATGCGACTTCGCCGAGGGAATCGCCCAACCACACTTCTGTATCGCGGCGAACCGGCTCGCCGGAACTGCGCCGCTGATGGGTCAGGCCGGCCTCGTTGACTAGTCGTGCCGCTTCGTCGAAGCGCGGCGGATGGCGCGGGACGATCACCAGCAACTGCCTGCGGCGCGTTTCCCGGTTGAAACCTTCGGCGTAGGCGGTGGCGATGGCGCGCTCTTCGCCGTCGCGCGTGCTCACCGCGAGCATCACCGTGCGCGGCGGCTCGAGTCCGGTGCGCCAAGCGCGGCCCTGCAGCATCAGCGATTCATCGAGCGCCACGTCGAACTTGAGATTGCCGGTGATTTGGGGCGCGCGCGCGCCCAGCGATGTCAACCGGTCGGCGTCGCGTTGGTGCTGTGCCGCCACGCCAGTGAACAAACCGAGAGACCTTCCGATCAATTGCCGGACCAGCGCCAGCCTTTGGTATTGCCGCAACGACTTTTCGCTCAACCGTGCATTGACCAGAAACGCCGGGATCCCTGCGCTGTGGCATGCGGCGACCATGTTCGGCCAGATTTCGGTTTCCATCACCACCATGCAGCGCGGCGAAAACCGCGCGATCAGCCGGCGCAGGAGGAAGCCGAGGTCATAGGGGACGTAGACGATGGTGGCGAATTCGCCGTAGAGATTGAGCGCCGTTTCGCGCCCGGTCGGCGTCATGCACGACAACAGCAACGGGCTGGAGGGCCAGCGCTGCCGAAGCGCAGCGACCAGCGGCTGCGCCGCCCGCATTTCACCCACCGACACCGCATGCAGCCATAGAGAGCCCTTCAGCGTTGGCTGCCGATAAAGACCGAACCGCTCGCCGATGTGCTGTCGATAGCGGGGATCCCTGCGGCTGCGCCAGACCAGCCGCGCGACGATGGCCGGAAGCGCGAGCAACATCAGGAGGGAATAGAGCAGGCGCGGCATGTCAGGCCGCATCCAGGCGCGCGCGGACGGCGTCCCACACCGTCTCGACCTTCACTGTGGCGGGCGCGTCGCGCGTACCGCCGCCGAGATTGACGCAGTCCGAGGGACCGTAAAGTCCGGTGAGTCCCGGCCGGGTGGTGACGTACAGCCCGATGGTGGGTCGGCCCAACGCCACCGCGAGGTGCGCAAGGCCGGTGTCGACGCCCACCACGATCCGGGCGCCGGCGATCCATTGCGCCACCCCATCGAGCGGGGCGCGCGACGGAACAGAGACGTGATCGAAACCCCCGGCGATGCGCCGGCACATGTCGCGCTCCGCCTCGTTTCCCCAGGGCAGGATCACGTGCTGGCCCGTTTCGCGCAGGCGGCCCAACAGGCTTTGCCAGCAATCCACCGGCCACTGCTTGTCCGCCCGGCTGGTGGCCGTCAGGCACACGACCGGCGCTGACTTCGCCGCCTGGCCTGTCACCGGCAAGCCGTAATCCATTCTGGCCGGCAGGGGGTAGTGCAATGCGGCGGCGGCCAGCGCGCGGTTTCTCTCCACGGCATGCCACGCCCGGCTCACCGGGTAGGCGTGCTGGTAGCGCCGGGCGGCAGCAGGTTCGCGCGCGCTGTCCGCATCGAATCCCGCGACGGGCCCCTTGGCCCATCGGGCGATCCACGCGCTTTTCATCAGGCCTTGGGTGTCCACGATCATGTCGTAGGAGAGGGCGCCCAGGGTGTTGCGTGCGCCGCGCATCGCCGTCCAGTGGGCGGGGGACCACCAGCGCTGTTTCAATGCGCGCAGCGGCACCGCGTGCACGTGGCAGATCGCCGGATGAAGGGAGACGATGGGCGCAAACAGCGGCTCCACGGCCCAGTCGATGGTGGCGTCGGGGAGCGCCCGCCGGATGTCGGTCGCCACCGGCAGGTTGTGCACCACGTCGCCCATCGACGAAAGTTTTACCAGCAGAATGCGCATCGGGCGATTTTAGCGGGGCCGCGCTCCGCCGCCCCGGCGATTACAATCGGCAAACCATGCTGGTGTCCCTCCCGTGAATCCAGGCAAAGCCCCGCTGTCCGTCGTCATCATCTCGAAAAACGCCGCGAGCCAGATCGGTGCGTGCATCGACAGCGTGGCGTTCGCGGACGAAATCGTGGTGGTGGATTCCGGCTCCGAGGACGAGACGCGCGCGATTGCCGACGTCAAAGGGTGCCGCGTGATCGAGAAGGAATGGCTCGGATTCGGCCAGCAAAAGCAGTTTGCGGTCAGCGCGGCGAGAAACGACTGGGTGCTTTGCCTGGATGTGGATGAGCGCGTGACGCCGGAACTTGCGGCGTCCATCACCGGCACGCTCAAGGCACCCGGCACGTTCGCCTACCGCATGGCCCGGCGCAACCGTTTTCTTGGTCGGTGGCTCAGGCATGGCGAAGGCTATCCGGACTGGTCGCTGCGCCTGTTCCACCGCGGGCATGCCAGCTGGAGCAACGATCCGGTGCACGAGGCGGTCATCACCACGGTGCCGGTGGACAAGCTGGAAGGCGACCTGTTGCATGAATCGGCCGAAGACGTGACCACCTACCTGCAAAAGCAGAATCGCTATTCGTCCCTGCACGCAGAGGCCCTCTTTTCCCAGGGGGTGCGCGCGAGCTTCGCCAAGTTGTTCCTGAGCCCGCTCGCCAGATTCATCAAGTTCTACGTCATCCGCCTCGGGTTTCTCGATGGTGGGCCGGGCTTTGCGCATGTGGCGGTCGGATGCTTCGCCGCATTCGCCAAGTACGCCAAGTTGATCGAACTGGAATTGCGGTCAAAGGGGGACGCGTAGGGGGGAACTGGTAAAATCACGCGTTTTTCTCCTGCGCCGCGATCCCGCGCGTCACGTCCCATCCCATGATTCTCGTCACCGGCGGCGCCGGTTTCATCGGCTGCAATTTCATCCGCGAGTGGTTCGACCACGGCGGAGACCCGCTCACCAACCTTGACGCCCTGACATACGCCGGCAACCTGGCATCGCTGGCGGACGTGGCCGGGCGGCCCGATTACCGGTTTGTGCGCGGGGACATCGGCGATCGCGCCCTCGTGCGCAAGGTGTTGTCAGAAATCCGGCCGCGCGCGGTGGTCAATTTCGCGGCTGAAAGCCACGTCGATCGCTCCATTCACTCCGGCGGCGAGTTCATCCAGACCAACGTCGTGGGAACGTTCCATCTGCTCGAGGAAGTACGTGCCTACTGGGCCGGCCTGGCGGATGCGGAGCGCGCCGCCTTCCGTTTCCTGCATGTCTCCACGGACGAGGTGTACGGCTCGCTGGATTTTGCAGCCGCGGCGTTCACCGAATCCCATCCTTATGCCCCCAACAGCCCATATTCGGCGTCCAAGGCGGCATCGGATCACCTGGTGCGTGCGACACACCACACGCACGGGCTGCCGGTGCTCACCACCAACTGTTCCAACAACTACGGCCCCTATCACTTCCCGGAGAAGCTGATCCCGCTGATGATCCTGAACGCCCTGGCGGGCAAGGCGCTGCCGGTCTACGGCGATGGCCGCAACGTGCGCGACTGGCTGTACGTCACGGACCATTGCGCGGCCATCCGCCTGGTCCTGGACCGCGGCCGGGTCGGCGAGACGTACAACGTGGGGGGGCGCAACGAGCGCAGCAACCTGGAAGTCGTGCACGCGATCTGCGGTCTCCTGGACGAACTCTCCCCGCGGGCGGATGCCCGGAAGTATTCAAGCCAGATCGCCTTTGTAAAGGACCGCCCCGGACATGACCGCCGGTACGCAATCGATGCCACCAAGCTCGAAACCGAACTGGGTTGGCGTGCCGCGGAGAATTTCGAATCGGGCCTGCGCAAGACCGTGCAGTGGTACCTGGCCAACCCGTCCTGGGTGGAGGGCGTGACCAGCGGCCGCTACCGCGAGTGGGTGGACCGCCAATACGGCCCGGAGGTGACGGCATGACCACGACACCATCCCGCAAGGGGATCATCCTGGCCGGCGGCAGCGGCACCCGCCTGTATCCGGTGACGCAGGTGGTCTCCAAGCAGCTGCTGCCGATCTACGACAAGCCCATGGTGTATTACCCGCTGACCACGCTGATGCTGGCGGGGATCCGCGACATCCTCATCATCTCGACCCCGCAGGACACCCCGCGGTTCCAGGATCTGCTGGGCGATGGCGAGCGCTGGGGCATGTCGCTCGCCTATGCAGTGCAACCCTCGCCCGACGGCTTGGCACAGGCGTTTCACATCGGCAAATCCTTTGTCGGCGATCACCCCAGCGCCTTGATTCTCGGGGACAACATTTTCTACGGCCACGACCTGAGCCAGCAGTTACAGCGCGCGGATGCGCGTCAAACCGGCGCCACCGTGTTTGCCTATCCGGTGCATGATCCGGAGCGCTACGGCGTGGCCGAGTTCAACGCCGCGGGACAGGTGATCTCGCTCGAGGAGAAGCCGCGCCAACCCAAGTCGCGCTACGCGGTCACGGGCATCTATTTTTATGACACCCAGGTGTGTTCGCTGGCGGCGGATCTCAAGCCGTCCGCGCGCGGGGAACTAGAGATTACGGACCTCAACCGGCTCTACCTCGAGCGCGGGCAATTGCATTGCGAGGTCATGGGGCGCGGCATGGCGTGGCTGGATACCGGCACGCACGAATCACTGCTCGAAGCCGCCCAATACATCGAGACGATCGAGCGCCGCCAGGGATTGAAGATCGCCTGCCCGGAGGAGATCGCCTACCGGCGCGGCTGGATCAGCGCGGCCGACGTGGAGCGCATCGCCCAGCCGATGCTGAAGAATTCCTACGGGCAGTACCTTATCCGCATGCTGACCGAACGCGTGTTCTGATGGGCCTGAAGGTCATTGACACCGCCATCCCCGGGGTGAAGATCCTCGAGCCGACGGTGTTCGGTGATGCGCGCGGCTTCTTCTTCGAGAGCTTCAATGAACGCGCGTTCGCCGACGCCGTCGGCGAGGAGGTGCGTTTCGTGCAGGACAACCATTCCAAATCCGTGCGCGGCGTGCTGCGCGGTCTGCACTACCAGATCCGCCAGGCGCAGGGGAAGCTGGTCCGCACGGTGGTGGGCGAGGTGTTCGACGTGGTGGTCGACCTGCGGCGTTCCTCCCCCACGTTCGGGCGGCATGTGGCGGTACGGCTGTCAGCCGAGAACAAGCGGATGCTATGGGTTCCCGTGGGGTTCGCGCATGGTTTCGTGGTGACGTCCGCCGAGGCCGAGTTCCTCTATAAGACGACGGACTATTACGCGCCGCAACACGAGAGATCGCTGAAATGGGACGACCCGGCGCTCGGCATCGACTGGCCCGTGACGGAAACCGGCGTGCCGCAGTTGAAGCCGGCGGATGCCAACGCCCCGGGGCTGGCGGCTGCCGAGTGCTTCGCATGAAACGATGAGTGTGCTGCCGCGCGTCCTGGTCACCGGCGGCGAAGGCCAGTTGGGCCATGAACTGGCGCGCGCCCTGCGCGGCCGGGCCGACGTGTTCGCCCCGGATCGGCAGACGCTGGATTTGTCTGACGCGGATGCGATCCGCGCGCACTGCCGCGACATCCGTCCCGCATTGATCCTGAATCCGGGCGCGTACACCGCCGTGGACAAGGCCGAGGCCGAGGAGCCGCTGGCGATGGTCATCAACGGGCGGGCGCCGGGCATCCTGGGCGAAGAGGCGCGCGGTCTGGGCGCGCCCATCGTGCACTTTTCCACGGACTACGTCTTCGATGGCCGCGCCACCCGGCCCTACCGGGAAGACGATCCCACAATGCCGCAGAACGCCTATGGCCGGACCAAGCTGGCGGGTGAGCAGGCGTTGGCGCAGACCGGCGCCTCGTACCTGATCCTGCGCACCAGTTGGCTGTACGGCGCCCGGCGCCAGAACTTCTTTCTCACCATGCGCCGGCTGGCGCGCGAGCGCGACGAGTTGCG
>CAZTYC010000017.1:0-13530 GCA_964617435.1 uncultured Burkholderiales bacterium | reverse complement strand
GCCAGAACTTCTTTCTCACCATGCGCCGGCTGGCGCGCGAGCGCGACGAGTTGCGAGTGGTCAATGACCAGTTCGGCACGCCCACATGGGTGCGGCCGCTGGCGGAACAGTCACTTGCGGCGGTGGAGTTCGACGGATCGCGCGCCGGGCTGGCGATTTCGCCTGGCATCTATCATCTGGCGGCCGGCGGGGAGACCACCTGGTTCGAGTTCGCCCGCGCCATTCTCGAGACCCTGCCGGTTTCCGAGCGCCGTGCGCGAGCGGTGATCCCGATCACCACCCGCGAATTCCCGACGCCGGCGCGCCGTCCGGCTTATTCGGTCCTCGATTGCGCCAAGATCCGCGCTGCGACGGGGACCCCAGCCGGGCATTGGCGTGATGAACTGGACCAATGCGCCGGCTCGATGGCTGACCCCGCGAACTAGTTGTTTTTCGGGAAATAGGAACTGCTGAGCGAATCGCGCGGATCGCGGCGTGCCGGCGGCAGGCTTTGCGCCTTGCGCACGGCCGCAACCTCATCTTCGAGGGAGGGCAACTCGCTGGCCTTGCGGGTCCAATTCGGATCGATCGTCCGCTTGGCCCTGTTCCATGCGCGAATTTCCCTTTCGGCGCCTGATCTCTGATCCGCGTTCAGCGAGGGCGACAAGGCGTCGCGTTTTGCGGCCGCTTCCCGCCCGAGGCCGCCTTCGCCCGGCGGAAGATGTTCGGCGGCGAGCGAATACCATTTGAACGCCGCCTGCGGATCCTTGGCGACACCCGTGCCGTTTTCGAAAAACATGGCGGTGCTGAACATCGCCCAGGCCAAGCCCTGGTCGGCCGCCGCCAGCATGAGCTTGGCGGCGCGCTCGTTGTCCTGTTTCACCCCCAGTCCGGTTTCCAACAGGCGGGCGAGGGCGAATTGGGCTGGCGGATACCCTGCGGCAGCGGCCCTCTCGTAATGCGTCACCGCAGTGGCGTGGTGCTTCACGGTCCCAAGCCCGAACAGATACGCCTTGGCCACCAGGGCAATGGCCGCCGGGTCGTCAATCTTGGAGCCCGCCACGGCCTTGAGGAACGCCGGATAGGTCTCGCCGGCCTCCAGGGCGGAGGCCGCTTCGAGGTATTCCTTGGAATTTTGAGTGGCCGCCTCAACAAGCAAGGGCGCTCCGATGGCTGCGATAAACAGCACGATGGCCATGGTTCGCTTTTTCACAGTAACTCCTGACATTGAAAGGAAGGGATTGATTCGCGCGGCCAGGACGAGTTCCCTGCGCGCGGCGGAGGCGAATTCTATATTCGCGCTTCGGGTGCGGCAACCTGACGGCCACCCGTCCAAGCGGCGGGCATCACCTTGTTCGCCGGCCGGTATCAATTTTTGGACTCCATTCACACCGGGCACGTAAAAATGAACCGATTGACGTGGATTCCACTCTTTCTCCGATGCGCGCGCCATTTGCGATGGCGCGCAGTCGAAAGCTGGCGCATCGGGCGACCTCATTCAGGGGGCTGCTATACTATAAAGTTACCCGCAAATGGCGCGATTTGACGCCAATTTGCTTTAATAATCAAAGGGATCGATCACGTGGAGCCCGCAGTCGCGGATGTCGCGGAAACGCCGTCCGTTTCCCTCAAAATCGGTGAAATCCTGGTGCGCGCCGGCAAGTGCGACGCCGCGAACCTCGATCGCGCGCTCAAAGTACAAGAAGCGGCGGGCGCCAAGCGCGAAAAGATCGGCGCCATCCTGAATCGGCTGGGCATGGTGTCGGCGCGCGACCTGGCCGATGGATTGGCGACCCAGCGCGGCTGGACAATCGTCGAGGCGGCCGAATTTCCCGAGTTGCCCATCCTGGAAGAGGCCATCTCGCCGCGCTTCCTGCAGGAGGCGCGCGCGATTCCCGTCGCCGAAACTGAATCCGAAGTCGTCGTGGCCATGACCGATCCCGCGGATGCGTTCACGCTGGATGCGTTGTCCGCGGCCACCAACAAGACCGTGGTGCCGAAGTTGCTGGCGACGACCGACTTTGACACGGTGTACGAGCGCCTGTACGGATCCGGCAAGTCCTCGATGGGCCAGATCGTCGACAACATTTCGACGCGCGACGAGGAGCAGGATTTCGGGGATATCGAGCACCTCAAGGACCTCGCCTCGGAAGCCCCGGTGATCCGTTTGGTGAACCTGATCATCAACTACGCGCTGGAGCGGCGCGCGTCGGACATCCACATCGAGCCGTTCGAAAACCAGCTCATCGTGCGCTACCGCATCGACGGCGTCCTGCACGAAACGGAATCGCCGCCGCGGCGCCTGTCGGCCGCGGTGATTTCGCGCATCAAGATCATGGCCAACCTGGACATTGCCGAGCGGCGCCTGCCGCAGGACGGCCGCATCAAGCTGCGCGTACAAGGCAAGGAAATCGACTTGCGCGTCTCCACCGTGCCGACCATGCACGGCGAATCGGTGGTCATGCGCATCCTCGACAAGGGTGGCGTGGCGCTCGACTTTCATGCCCTCGGATTCGACGAGGACAACCTCAAGGTGTTCCTGGGCCTGCTCGACCAGCCGCACGGCATCCTGTTGGTGACCGGTCCGACCGGCTCGGGCAAGACCACCACGCTTTACACGGCGCTTGACCGGCTCAACAAGCCGGACATGAAGATCCTGACGGTGGAAGACCCGGTGGAATACCAGATGCCGGGCATCAACCAGATCCAGGTCAAACCGCAGATCGAGCTGACCTTCGCCAATGCGTTGCGGTCGATCGTGCGCCAGGACCCTGATGTGATCATGATCGGCGAAATCCGCGATCTGGAAACCGCGCAGATCGCGGTGCAGTCCGCGCTGACCGGACACCTGGTGTTGTCCACCCTGCACACCAACGACGCGGCTTCAACCATCAACCGCCTGCTCGACATGGGGGTGGAGGATTACCTCCTGACGTCCACCGTGATCGGCATCCAGGCCCAGCGGCTGGTGCGCACGCTCTGCCCGCACTGCAAGGAGGCGTACCAGCCGCTGGACGAGATGGTCGCGCAATTGGGCCTGGCCCGCTATGCGAAGGAGGCGAAGGTCACGCTGTTCCACGCCCGCGGGTGCGAGCACTGCGGACACACGGGCTACTTCGGGCGCCAGTCGATCATGGAAGTGCTACCGATGACCGACGGGCTGCGCAGCCTCGTAATGCGCCACGCCACCGCATCGGACATGCGCGCCGAGGCGGTGAAGCTCGGCATGGAAACCATGTACGAGAACGGCCTCAAGCATGCAGTCATGGGTGAGACCACCATCGAGGAAGTCTTGCGCGTCACGCGCGAGGCCTGAGGGTCGGGACCGAACCATGCCGATGTTCCAATACAAGGCCGTATCGCCGGCCGGGGAAGTGAAGGAGGGGGTGCTCGAGGGCGCCACCCACGGCGGGGTCATCGCGCACCTGCAGTCCCTGGGGCTGATCCCGATCCGCGCGGCGGAGGTGGGTGCGGCGGGACCGGCGCAGATCGCTTCGGCCGCCAGCCTGCAGCCGAAGGCGGCGCGCCGCGGGCGCGTCACCCAGGATGACCTCGCGATCGTCACGCGCGAGCTGGCCACGCTGGTGCGGGCCGGCCTGCCGCTCGACCGCAGCATGGAAATCCTGATCGGCCTCGCGGAGAAGCAAAGCGTGGCCGACCTGCTCGCCGTTATCCGCAATGAAGTTCGCGGCGGCACGGCGCTCTCCAAGGCGCTCGACCAGCACCGCGACGTGTTCTCGCGCTTTTACATCAACATGGTCAAGGCCGGCGAGGCGGGGGGCGCGCTGGGCAATGTGCTGCTGCGCCTTGCGGACTTCATGGAGCGCAGCAAGGAACTCAAGGACAGCGTCATTTCCTCAATGATCTATCCGATCATCCTGCTCTGCGTGTCGGTGCTGTCGGTGCTGATCCTGGTGATCTTCGTCGTGCCGCAGTTCAAGCAGATCTTCGACCAATCTGGCAAGGCGCTGCCGTGGATGACCGAGATCGTGTTGTCCACCGGCATCTTCCTGCGCAAGAACTGGCCCATCATCCTGGCGGTGCTGATCGCGGCCATCTGGGGTTTCAAGCGCTCATTGAGGAATCCGGAGACGCAGGCGAAGTGGGATGCGCGCATGCTGCGCTGGCCCATCGCCGGGGGGCTGATCGCGCGGCTTGAGATGGCGCGCTTTTCGCGGTCGCTGGGCACCCTGCTGCAAAACGGCGTGCCGCTGCTGTCCGGGCTGTCGATCCTCAAGGAAACGCTCGGCAATGCGGTGTACCGGGATGCGGTTGAAGTCGTCGCGCGCGAGCTCAAGGAAGGCCGCGGCATGGCCAAACCCATGCACGAGGTGGCGGTGTTTCCCAAGCTGGCCGTGCAGATGATTGGCGTGGGCGAGGAAACCGGGCGCCTCGACGAAATGCTGTTCCAGGTTGCGGAAGTCTATGACCGCGAGGTGGCCTCGGCCATCAAGCGCGGCCTGGCGATCCTGCAACCGGTGATGATCATCGGCCTGGCCGTGCTCATCCTGCTCATCATCATGTCCATCCTGGTCGCCATGTTCGGTCTGATGGACTTGCCGTTCTAAGCCTGAAAACCTGTCGGAGACAACGTTCATGAATCGCAACCTGCCGCCCGTTCGCCAAACCGGCTTTTCGCTGATCGAAATCATCATCGTGATCACGCTGATCGGCCTGATCGTCGGCTGGGCCGCCACCCAGTTGTTCGGCAAGCAGGACCAGGCCTTGTGGCGCGCGGCGCGGGCCCAGCTCACCCAGCTCGGCGGCGAGCTCGACCGCTACAAGCTCGACACCGGCCGCTATCCCACCACCCAGGAGGGGTTGCAGGCCCTGGTCAAGCAGCCGGCCGGCGCGGTGAACTGGATCGGGCCCTATACCAAGGCCGAGAACATCAAGGACCCTTGGCGGAACGACATCGTCTACCGCTCGCCCGGCTCGGACAACCGGCCTTATGAACTGATGTCCTACGGCGCCGACGGCAAGGAAGGCGGCGACGGCGTGCCCAACAAGGACATCAAGTCCTGGGAAAACTAGGCGGCAAGGACCCACGTCATGCGGCGCACGCGCGGATTCACGTTGATCGAGGTGATGCTGGTGTTGGCGATCATCGCCATCGCCTACACGCTGCTGCCGCGCATGGTGTTTTCCGGGGTTTCGGGCGCTGAACTCAAGACGCAGGCCCGCGCCGTCGCCACCGGACTGCGCATGACGCGCGACAAGGCCATCCAGAGCAAGAAGGAAGCCGCGTGGCTGCTGGACCTGGAAAACCGCACCTTCACCGTGCCCACCGACGACACGCAGCACAAACTCCACGAAAAACTCGACGTGAAACTCTTCACCGCACAAGCCGACCTGATCTCGGAAAAGGTGGGCAGCATCCGGTTCTACCCGGATGGCTCGTCCAACGGCGGGCGCGTCTCCGTCGGTGCGGGAGGCCGGGTGTTCGAGATCGACGTCGATTGGCTGACGGGGCATGTGACGATCGGCGAGAAGCTGGGGGATGCGCGTGCATAGCCCCGGATATCAAACTCAAGGACTGGTGCGCTTTTCGGGGCAAAAATGCCTGGGAAGCCGCGCCGATGCTGGGTTTTCGCTTTTGGAAATCCTCGTGGCGTTCACGGTGTTCGCCGTGGTCGCCGCCACCGCGATGCAGATTTTTTCGTCCGGCGTCAATGGCGCCACGGTGGCGCAGAAATACGCCCGGGCGGCCCAGTACGCCGAATCCAAGCTCGCCGCGGTGGGCGTGGAGGAGGCGCTCAAGGAAGGCACCCGCGACGGCAAGTTTGACGACGACTTCCGCTGGCGTGTCGAGGTCCGGCGTTTCGACGATCCGGTGCCGCGCGAGCAACAGAGCATCGACTTCGAAAAGAACCATTTCGTGCAACTGTTCGAAGTCATCGCCACGGTGACCTTCACCACCGATGACAGCCGCGAGCGCAATGTGGTGCTGTCCACCCTGCAGCTGGCCCCGAGGAGCACGCTGTGATGCGCGCGCAAACGCCGCGCGGCTTCACGCTGCTGGAAATGCTCATCGGCCTGTCTTTGCTGGGCGTGCTGCTGATCCTCGTATATGCCGCCCTCAGCGTGGGCGTGCGCGCCTGGGACAGCGGCGACCGCCGCGTGGCCGAGGCCTCGCACCAGCGCATCGTGCAGGCGTTCCTGCGCCGCGAGCTGGCGCAGGTGTTCCCGGTGCGTTGGCGCGGCATCGCCGAACCGAAGATCGCCTTCGAAGGCGGCAAGTCGAGCGTGCGTTTTGTCACCACCCTGAACCTGGGGGCCGGCGCCAAGGAAGGCGGGCTCCAATGGGGCGAGCTCTACGTGGCCGACGACGAGGATGAAGGCGGCGTGCGCCAACGCGCCGTATTCATCAAGCGCGAGCCCTTCGACCTGCGCGCCAAGGACTGGGAGGGCCTCGGCGACGCAAAGCCGGTGCGCCTGGTGCGCCACGTGAAGGACATCGAGTTGTCCTATTTCGGTGCCGAGACCGACATCGCCGAGCCCAAGTGGGGCGACGAGTGGAAGAATCCGCAGCGCCTGCCCCTGCTGATCAAGATTGCCTTCAAGATGGAACCGGGGCACGAGGTGCCGGACCTGGTGGTGTCGCCGCGACTGGGCGAAGAGGCGGGCTGCTACGACACCGGCTTCCAGCGGCAATGCCCGCCAAGGAGGGCGTGATGGCGAAGCGACCGATGCGGTTCCAGCGCGGCGTCGCGCTCATCATCGTGATCTGGATCGCAACCCTGCTCACCCTGGTGGCCTCGAGCTTCATCCAAGCCATGCGCAGCGACATGCAGATCGTGGGCAACACCGTCCAGCGCGCCAAGCTCGAGGCGGCGTCCGAGGCCGGCGTGCAGCGTGCGATCCTGGAGTTCATGAAGCCGCCGCAGATTGCCGGCCGCTGGGCAACGGATGGCACGGCCAATGCATGGCAGTTCAAGGACACGGCCATGGTCATCAGCATTACCGATGAATCGGCCAAGATCGACATCAACGTGGCGCCGGACGCGCTGATCCGGTCCCTGCTTCTGTCGCAGGGCGTGGCCGAGAACGACGCCATTGCGCTGACCGACGCCATCCTCGACTGGAAAGACGCCGATTCGCTCAAGCGCGCGCGCGGCGCGGAAGACGCGGAATATGAAGCGGCGGGTTTGGCCTACAGGCCCGCCAACGCTGCCTTCCAGTCGATCGAGGAACTCAAGCTCGTGCTCGGCATGACGCCGGCGCTCTATCAGCGTCTGGCGCCGCTCATCACGATCTACTCGCGCCAGCCGGGCATTAACTCGCAGATCGCATCGCGCGAGGTTCTGCGCGCCCTGCCCGGCGTGCTCGACGCACAGATCGACGATTTCCTTGCCCGCCGCGAGGCGGCGCGAAATGCGAAACAGCCGATCCCCACCCTCCAATCCCCCTTCGCCAGCAGTTTTGCGAACCTGGTCGTGACCCAGATCCGCGTGGAAGCCCGGGCGGAGGACGGCGCGTCCTTTGTGCGCGAGGCCATCGTGCAGCGCTTGCCGAACCCGAAGCGTTCCTATACTTTCCTGCGCTGGCAGGAGGGGCGCAGTGAAGAATTGTCCGCCGGCGCCTACCCCACATCGCAACCCACCGCCCCCGGCGCGGCGAAGGCGTGAACCGAATACCCTGACGACGAGCATCCCTTGAGCAGCGCATCCCCCCCAATTTCCCCGACCTTGAACCCTGCAGGCTACGCGCGCTGGTGGGTGGACGAGTTGCGCGCCCTGTTGCCCTCGTGGATGACCGCGTGGTTTGCCGGGGACGGCGCGCTGGTCGATATCGGTGCCGATGACACGTCCCTGCACGTAATGAACCTCAACCAGGGTCGCGCGCGGATCACGCAAAGCATTCCGCGCGCCGAACTCTCCACCCACCCGGTCCTGCGAGACCTGGTGGCCAAGGAGCAGGACCGTGTGCGCCTTCTGCTGACTCAGGGGCAGGTCTTGGTGCGCACGCTCACCCTGCCGGCGGCGATCGAGGAAAACCTCGTGGAAGCCATCGGGTTCGAGATCGATCGCGTGACGCCGTTCAAGGCCGACCAGGTGTACTATGCGGCGAAGGTGAGTTCGCGCGATGCGCAGAAGGAAACGGTCGACGTCCTGCTGGCAGTGCTGCCGCGCGCGCGCCTCGAACCGCTCATGTCCGCCGCGCGCCAGGCCGGGCTATCGGTTGTCGAGGCGGGCGCGGAACCGGGTCTGACCGGCGGGCAATTCATCGACCTGCTTCCCGCTGGGATGAAGCCGGCGCGCAAGTGGGGTCAGATGACGCGCATCAATCTGGCGTTGGCCGCCGCTGCCGCGGTACTCCTGCTGCTGGCCCTCCTGTTGCCCGTGTGGCAAAAGCGCGAGCGGGTGATCGCCCTGATTCCGATGGTGGACAAGACGGCGTCTGAGTTTGCAACCAACCGGAAGATCTACGACGATTACGCCAGGCTCGCCGGGGAATTCAATTACATCGCCACCCGAAAGCACGCGCTTCAGCCGGTGATGGCAGTCATCGAGGAAGTGACGCGCATGTCGCCCGACACCACGTTCACCCAATCGCTCGAGCTGAAATCGTCCGGAAAGGTGCGTGAACTGGTGATGATGGGCGAGGCCGCCTCGGCTTCCAGAGTGATCGAGTCCCTGGAGCAGTCGCCACTGTTCCAAAACGCATCGCAAAAATCGCAAACCACGCGCGGCAGCCAGAGCAACACCGAGCGCTTCCACGTGGCGACCGAGGTCAAGCCGAGACCGGTGCCCGCGGCCATGCTGGTCGAATTGGAGACGGTGCCGACCGCACCGCCATCGCCATCGCCAGCGGTGTCCCTGCCGGTGCCTGCCATTGAAACGAAGGCGGGTGCGCCCGAATTGAAGGCCGTCCCGGGGGCGGGGACGACGATGCCGCCGACAGCGCCGGTCGCCGTGGGACAACCGGTCGCGTCCGGGGCCTCTGTTCAACCGGGTGCAACCGCGGTGCCCAATGCGCCCGTCGTTGCCGCCCCGCCGAAAGCGCCTTCGCCGACCGTGGGCACCAAGCCGGCGAATCCGCCGCAGCCGCCGGCAACCCCGCCCGCACCGGGTGCGACCAAGGGCCAACCATGAGCGCTGCCTTGAAACTGCCGGCCGATCCGCGCGCGCGTCGTGCACTCGCCGTGGGGATCCTGTTGCTGCTCGCGGCTCTGGTTGCCGTGGCCCTCGCCGCGCCGGTGGTGTGGCTGCACCGCCACTACGACGCCGCAATCGAGCGCATGTCGCGGCAGTGGCAGACGCAGACCGCCTTCAATGCGCGCCGCCAGCAGATGGCGAATGCGCTGGAGACGCTGAAGGCGCGCGAACCGCGCAAGCTGTACCTGAAAGGATCGACGGCGGCACTCGCCTCGGCCGAGTTGCAGGACGCCGTCAAGCAGACCATCGAGGCGCAGGGCGGCCGCGTGCTCTCGGCAAATCCGCTGGCGCCCAAGGAAGAGGCCGGCTACCGGGTCGTTGCGGCGACCGTCATGCTCAACGTCAACAACGTGAATTTGCGGCGTGTGCTGCATGCGCTTGAATCGCAGCAGCCTTACGTGTTTCTCGACAACCTGACCATCCGTTCCCATACGCCGGCCGGATTCCGTCCGCCGCCCGGCGGCCAGGAGCCGGACCTGCATGTGCAGTTTGATGTGTCGGCGCTGGCCCTGATGACCCCAGAACCGTCGGCACCCCAGGCCTATGCCAGCAACGCGCAGGTCGCCGCAACAGGAGACAAGCCATGAGCGCGCTCAAGGTGTGGTGGCAGCGCTACGGCCTGACCGCCTTGCTGGGAACGGCCGCCGTTGCGGGCCTCGGCGCCGTCGGTGTCGAAACCGATTGGGGCCGCAATATGCGCGCCGTATCCGCACCGCAGGGGAGCGGCGACGCGCGCACCGAATTGACGCCCACCGTTCCGCCTTTCAAGTTGGGTGAACTTGATGTGGCCTTTAAGGAAAGCGGCGAGCGCCCCCTGTTCACGCCCACCCGGCGCCCGCCACAGGCGACGCAGAACGCGGCGGCGCCCCAGATGAAACGCGGCCAGTTCAAGCTCGCCGGGACGGTGGTGAACCAGGGTATGAGCGTGGCGTACCTGGTTGAAGTGGCCAACAACAAGACCCTGCGGGTCACCAAGGGCGCGGAAATCCTCGGGCAACCCGGGCTCACCGTCGACACCGTGGACGCCACCCGCGTGGTGTTGAAACTTGGCGATGAGACCGAGATCCTCGAGTTGAGGACCGCGCCCTCGCCACCGAAACCCGCCGTGCCGCCCGGAACCCCGCAGGGAACGCAGGTCGCGGGCCAGCCCGTACCGGTCGTCGGCCTGGGTCAGCCCGCGGGGGTGCCGGCCACGGCGGTCGTCACGCTGCCGGCCGGGCAAAACGCACCCTCGCAGCCCGTGTTGCCGGGGTTCTCGGCGGGCCAGGGCTTCGTGCCGCGCGCGGCCGGCGCGCCTCCCCAGGCGCCGGCGGCAACGGACGCGCAAGCAACCAACGACGCCAACACGGCAGCGCAGCGCCGTCGCCGATTCCAGAATTTCCAACAGCCGGCACCGCAGCAATGAAGCCGGACCCCAAGAAAACCACAATGAAGAAACAAGTCCAACAAATGAGCGCCGACATTCCAGTTTCGGGCCAACGATTCTGGCTCCATGCCGGATTGATTCTGGCGCTGGCGGCGCTGCCCGGCTGCGCATTGGTCAAGAAGCTCGGTGATGAGCGGGCCGAGCCGGTGGAGACGGCCACCGCAAAGCCGATCGCAGGCCCCAAGGCGCCCGGACCGGCCGCGCCTGCGTCGGCTTCAAGAACCCCGGTCCCGTCCCCTGCCAGCCCGGAAGCCGCGCCCGGCAAGGATGCCCTCCTGCATCTGGGCACCGGGACGTTTGTCAAACCGGCATCACCGACACCGCCGCCTGCTCCGGGCCCGGAAGAGTTCACCCTGAATTTCGAAGCGACCGACATCCGCGCCATCGTTCAGTCGATCATGGGCGACTATTTGCGCGAATCCTTCACCATTCATCCGCAGACGCAGGGCAACGCCACCATCCGGCTGTCGCGCCCGGTGCCCCGGAAAGACCTCATCCCGATCCTGGAGATGCTCCTGCGGCAAAACAACCAGGTCATGGTGCGGGAAGAAGGCATGTATAAGGTAATGCCGGCCGCCCTGGGCGTACGGGGCACCATTGCGCCGCAGGTCGCGCAGGGCCAGGCGCAGTTGCCCACCGGGTTTTCGGTGCAGATCGTGCAGCTGAAGTACGCCGGCGCGGCGGACATGCAACGCATCCTGCTTCCATATGCCACCGACCCGATGGTGTCGGTCCAGATCGATCCGATCCGCAACCTCGTCATTCTGTCCGGTACGCAGCGCGAGCTGAAGCACCTGTTCGACATCATTGAGCTGTTTGATGTCGACTTCCTGGCCGGGTATTCCGTGGGGCTGTTCCAGATGTCGACCGACGTGAAGGCGCTATCGGCAGACCTCGACAAGATCTTTGGCGATGCGACCAAGAGCCCGCTGGCCGGCATCGTGCGCATCATTCCGATCGAGAGAATGAACGGTCTGCTGGTGGTCAGCACACAGCCGCGCTACCTGGAAGAGGCCAAGAAGTGGATCGAGCGGCTCGACAAGAGCGGCGGCGTGTCCGGCGGCATGCGACTCAATGTCTACCCGGTGCAGCACGGCAAGGCGGAAAAGCTGGCGCAGTTGTTGTCGGAAATTTATGGAAACAAGCAGGGGGGCAGTTCCGGCCCGACTCTTGCCCCCGGGCAGCGGCCGGCCACCATCTCCACGCCGGTGACCGGCGCCCCCGGCAGCCCTCCCACGCCCCAGACGCCTGCGCAGGCGGCACTGCAGTCGCTGATTTCCTTCGCAGGCAGCGGTGTGTCCGTATCGAAGGACGTGCGCATCATCGCGGACAACGACAACAACTCCCTGTTGATCCTGGCCTCGCCCTCCGACTACGAAACCATCCAGCAGGCGTTGCGCCAGTTGGATGTGCCGCGCCGCCAGGTGTCCGTGGAAGTCTTGGTGGCCGAGGTCACGCTGTCGGATGAATTGAGCTTCGGTGTGGAAGCGTTCATCAACAGCCGGCGGGATGACCTCACGGGTGCGCTTCGCGGCTTGGGCGCTTTGCCGACCCTGCCCGGACTCGGCGGCAAGGACCCGTTGGAACTGGTCAAGCCATCGACCAGCGGCCTGCAACTGATCAACACGGTCGGCGGCAACATTCGCGGGGTGATCCAGGCGCTGGGCACCGACGGACGTGCGCAGGTGGTTTCCACGCCGCGGGTCATGGTGCTGGACAACGAGAAGGCATCCATCAACGTCGGCACCCAGATTTCCGTCGATACCGGCACGTCGACCGGAGGTACCACGGTCAACACCGTCACCACGCGGCAATACATCAGCACCGGGGTGATCCTGTCCGTGACGCCGCGAATCAATTCCGGCGGGCGCGTGACGCTCGATGTCGTCCAGGAGGTCAGCTCGGCCGGTGCGGCTGCGGCGGGGACCAATCCGCCGATCAACCAGCGCAAGGCGCAGACGGTGGTCACGGTCGGTTCCGGCGAAACCATGGTTTTGGCCGGCATGATCCAGAAGGACACGGGCTCGGGATCGAGCGGAATTCCGTTGTTGTCGAAAATCCCCCTGCTGGGAAGCCTGTTTGGATCGCAAACCTACCGCAACAACCGGACTGAACTGGTCATTCTCATCACACCGACCGTGGTGTCCAACAGCGACGAGGTGAAGGCGGTCACGGACGAAATTCGCGCCAAGTTGCCGGTTCTTGAGCACCTCATTCCCAAGGCCAAGTAGGCGCGTGGCAAGCACCGAGGCCGCTTGATCCTAAGGTATAACTTTATAATACCTTATGGTCAAAAAATGAATACTAATTCGATTTCCAGGGTGATTGTGTTGACGGTACAAGGCTTCTTGCATATCCTCTCAACTGCCGGATCCCGATCCGGAGAAATTACTTTAAGTTTCGGTTTGAACAGACGGATTTTTTGTGTTTTTTTTAGGTAGACTATCGGTCATCCTGTTGTTGCTCTTGGCAGGATGCGCCAGCCAGGTCGGTAGCATTTTGACGCCGCAAACGAAGGTCGAAATGAGTGCCGAACAGCGTGTGGGTCAGCGCGCGCAGGCGCGTTGGAATGCGTTGCTGGCCAAGGAGTTGGAAAAGGCGTACGGATTCATCACGCCGGGGGGCAGGTCCACATTGCCCTATGAGTTGTATGCCGGCCGGCTGGATCCGAGCATTTGGCGCAAAGCAGTCTTCAAGTCGGCCAAATGCGAAAAGGAGATCTGCAATGTTCAGGTCACCTTGGATTACATGCTGGGCACGCTGCCGATGACGCATGTGCTCAACGAACAGTGGTTGTTGGTGGACGGTGAGTGGTGGTTTGTCTATACCCCGCAAACCGGCTAACTGGATGGAATGCGTTGCCAGAAACGGCCGAAATTTGCTGTAAGCGGGGGGGGTTTGTAAAACCCCGCCGTGTCGTATAAAATCGTCGTGTTGTAGCCCCTAAAAGTGATCACTTTCTCATAG
>CAZTYC010000016.1:0-24103 GCA_964617435.1 uncultured Burkholderiales bacterium | reverse complement strand
GCGCTGCCCTGGGTGGGGCTGCAACTGGTGCTGGTGGCGCTGGTGATCGCCTTTCCGCGCCAGGTGACGATGTTCCTCGACGAACCCGTCAAGGTGGACCTCGACAAGGTCAAGATCGAGCTCGAAGGCGACGCGCAGGACGCCAACGCCATCAAGCCGCCGGGTGCGGGGACTGGCAAGGAACCCAACCGCGGTGACACGCCCGCCTCTGCTGCCGACAAGGCCGGCGCGGACGCGGATGCCGGCAAGAAATCGGAGGACGACGACGCCGACGATCTGATGAAGGCGCTCGGCGGCAAGCCTGAGGCGAAGGGAGACGAGGTGAAGCCCGCAGATCAGGCGAAGCCCGCGGACAAGGCCGCGCCGGGCAGTCCGGCCAAGCCTGCACCCGCCACACCGAAATCGAAGGCCAAGGATGATCTTGCCGCCGAGGAAATCGAGAAGGCATTGCGCGGCGGGAAGTAACCGCCTGCCTGCGGCAAGCCCGCAAGTGAAAAGCCCCGCAGTGCGGGGCTTTTCACTTCGTGAACCGCAATCCGCGCTATTTCTTGTTCTGCCCGGCGGTGGCCATGAACGAGTCGAAATTCTGTTCGGCCACGCGGAACCAGAGGATCTGATCGTCGCGGAAGGCCTTCCAGGAGTCATAGACCTTCTTGAATTTCGGGTTCTTGGCGGATTCCTCGTCCATCACTTCCACGGCCGCCTTGTGGCAGGCGGCAAGCACCGCCTTGCTGAAGGGCCGCAACTTGACGCCATGCGTGCCGACCAGTTTCTTCAGGGCCGCAGGATTGAGCGCATCGTACTTGGCCAGCATGTCCACATTGGCCTCGTGGCAGGCGGCCTCAAGGATGGCCTTGTACTCCGGGGGCAGCGCCTCCCAGGCCTTGATGTTGACGAACAGGTCGAGCTCCGGCCCGCCCTCCCACCAGCCGGGGTAGTAGTAATACTTCGCCACCTTGTGGAAGCCGAGCTTTTCGTCGTCGTAGGGGCCGACCCATTCGGCGGCGTCGATCGTGCCTTTTTCCAGCGCCGGGTAGATGTCGCCGCCGGCGATCTGCTGCGGCACCAGGCCAAGCTTGGACAACACACGTCCGGCGAATCCGCCGATGCGCATCTTGAGGCCCTTCATGTCCGCCACGGTCTTCACTTCCTTGCGGAACCATCCGCCCATCTGCGCGCCGGTGTTGCCCGCGGGGAAGTTGATGATGTTGTAGTCCTTGAGGAAGTCGCGCATCAAGGCCAGGCCGCCGCCGTGGTACATCCACGCATTCTGCTGGCGCGCGTTCATGCCAAAGGGAACGGCGCAGGCAAACGCAAAGGTCGGGTCCTTGCCAAAGTAGTAATAGGGCGCCGTGTGGCAGCACTCCACGGTGGCGTCCTTGACGGCATCCATGGCCGACAGGCCGGGCACGATTTCACCGGCGGCGAACACCTGGATCTCGAACTTGCCGCCGGTCGCCGCCTTGACGCGCTTGGAGATGACTTCCGCAGCGCCGAAGATGGTGTCGAGACTCTTCGGGAAACTGGAAGTCAGCCGCCATTTCACCGTGGGGGCAGCGGCCTGCTGCGCGGGGCTCAACGACGGCAATGCGGCCACGCCGGCCGCCAATCCGGCACCGGCTGAAGACAGGAATTTGCGACGCTGCATGTGTTCTCTCCTCTTGACGGTCATTGAAAATCGAAATGTACAGTGTGCGGCCCGCACAAGCGCACCGCCCGCCGCTATTCCCCGGCCACCGACATCCGGTCGACGAGGATCGAGCCGGAAATCTTGGATCCCTGCATCAAGGCATCGTTGCCGACTGCCACGATGCCTTTGAGCATGTCCTTCATGTTTCCGGCGATGGTGATTTCCTCGACCGGGTATTGGATCTGCCCGCCCTCCACCCAGAAACCCGCCGCGCCGCGCGAGTAGTCGCCGGTCACCGCGTTCACCCCATGACCCAGCAACTCGGTCACGAGCAATCCGCGCCCCATCTTCTTGAGCAGCGTGGCAAAGTCTTCACCGGTCGATCGCACGATCAGGTTGTGGTTGCCCCCCGCGTTGCCGGTGCTGGACATGCCGAGTTTGCGCGCCGAGTAGCTGCCCAGGAAATAGCCCTGCAAGACGCCGTCCTTGACCCATTCGCGCCGGACGGTGGCCACGCCCTCCGCATCGAACGGGCCGCTGGCCAAGCCCCGCGGAAGAAACGGATCCTCGATCACGTTCAAGCAGGCCGATGCGACCTGCGTGTTCAGGCTGCCCATCAGGAAGCTGGCCTTGCGGTACAGCGCGGTGCCGGACACGGCATTGACCAGCGCGCCGATCAGGCCGGTGGCGATGGGCGCTTCAAAGAGGACCGGATGGTCGCCGGTCGGCACGCGCCGGGCATCGAGCCGCGCCACTGTCCGCTGCCCGGCCTTGCGGCCCAGCGATTCGGCATCTTCCAGATCTTCGCTGGCGCGCGCCACGCTGTACCAGTAATCGCGCTGCATGCCCGCCTTGGACGAGGCGATCAGGGTGCAACTCGCGCTGTGGCGGGTGGTCGGATAGCCGCCCATGAAGCCGTTGGAATTGGCGTAGACGAAATCGGAGTCGGACATCGACACCGACGCGCCTTCGGAATTGTTGATGCGCTTGTCCACCGCCATGCCGGCACGCTCGATGGACAGACCCAGCGCGATGGCCTCTTCCGTGGACAACTTCCAGGGATGGTGCACGGCGCAATCGGCAAACGGGGCAACGGCTTGCCGACCGGGTTCCGGCAGACCGGAGCAGGGATCGTCAGCCGTGAACCGCGCGATGGCCAGCGCCGCGTCCACGGCGCGCTCGATCGCCGCGGCGGACAAGTCCGTAGTGGACGCGTTGCCGCGCTTTTGGCCCAGGTACACCGTGACGCCCAGCCCCTTGTCGCGGTTGTGCTCGATGGTCTCGACTTCGCCGAGGCGCACCGTCACATTGAGGCCGACCGAGGTGGAGACTTCGACATCGGCGGCGGTAGCGCCCTTGCGCTTGGCGATCTCGAGGCAGGCCTGCGCCAGGTCCGGCAAATGGAGCGATGACTGTTGGGTGGGTGTTTCGGCCAGTTTCACGCAGGACTTTCAATTCAGCAGCTTGCCGCGCTTAGGCTATGATGCGCGCCATGACGCGCAAGCAAAAACACGTGCAACAGTGGGAAGAGCCGCCCCAGGACGAGGCGGGAGATGGCGAAAATGTTATCAGCAAAAGCCAGAAGAAGCGCGACATGGACGCGCTTCAGAAAGTGGGCGAGGAACTGGTCACGCTGTCCCCCGAGGCGCTGAAGAAGTTCGAGCTCGACGAAAACCTGTTGCGCGCCATCCTCGAGGCGAAGAAGATCCAGAAATCCAAGTTCGGTGCGCAGAAGCGGCAAATGCAGTACATCGGGCGCCTGATGCGCGATGTGGACGCCGCCCCGATCATCGCGCGGCTCACCGAAATGAAGGCGCCGGGCAAGCAGGCCAACGCGCTGCACCACCTGGCCGAACGCTGGCGCGAGCGGTTGCTGGCCGACAGTACCGCGATTGGCGCATTCCTCAACGATTTCCCGGAAGCCGACCGCGAGGCGCTCGCGCGCGACCTCGCCGGCGCGTGGGAGGAGCAGGCCAAGGGCAAGCCGCCGAAGCATTTCCGCCTCCTGTACCAGGCCATCCACAAACTGATTGCCAAGGCCGCGTGATGCCGGATGCCGCGAAAATCGGGCTGCTGTCGGTGAGCGACCGCGCGTCGCAGGGGGTCTACCGGGATGAGGGCTTGCCCGCGCTGGAGGGCTGGCTGTCGTCCGCGCTGCTCAATCCGCTCACGTTTGTGTCGCGCGTCATTCCCGACGAGCAACCCGGAATCGAATCTGCGCTCAAGGAATTCGCGGACGTCGAGCGCTGTGCGCTCATCCTCACCACCGGCGGCACCGGCCCGGCGCCGCGCGACGTCACGCCGGACGCCACGCTGGCGGTGGCCCATCGCGTCATGGATGGCTTCGGCGAGCGCATGCGGCAAATTTCCCTGCGCTTCGTGCCGACGGCAATTCTCTCCCGGCAGGTGGCCGTCATCCGCGGCCAATCGCTCATCATCAACCTGCCGGGCCAACCGAAGGCCATCAAGGAAACGCTAGAAGGCTTGAAGAGCGCCGAGGGCACGCCGGTGGAAACCGGCATCTTTGCCGCGGTACCGTATTGCGTGGACCTGATCGGCGGGCCGTATCTGGAAACGCGCGACGACATCATCCGCGCCTTCCGGCCAAAGTCGGCCATCCGCGCCCCGCGTCCGGATGCGTGATTCTTGTTGATTTCCGGAATTGAAACTCCAATATCCGCGCGCCTTTCCAGGCATTTTTCCCCGGAAAGCCGCACCTGTTCTTGACTTTATCAATTTTGTCGAATGAAAAAACTGATCGAACACATCGAGCTTGCCACCGGCCCCGAACCCAAGGGCGCCGTCATCTGGATGCACGGGCTGGGCGCCGATTGCTGGGATTTCGTGCCGGTGGTCCGCGAACTCGGGCTCGATGTGGACCTGCCGCTCCGATTCATCTTTCCGCAGGCGCCCTCGCGCCCCATCAGCATCAACAACGGTTACGTGATGCCCGGCTGGTACGACATCGCCATGATGGAGATCGAGCGCAAGCCGGATGAGGCCGGCATCCGCGAGTCGCAGGGCTTCATCGATGCGCTCATCGAACGCGAAATCACGCGCGGCATCCCGGGGGACAAGATTGTGCTCGCCGGTTTTTCCCAGGGCGGCGCCATCGCGCTGCAGACGGGGCTGCGCTCGAAGCACGAACTGGCCGGCATTCTCGCGCTGTCCACCTATCTCACGCTGGAGGAGTCTCTCGACGCGGAACGCAGCGTCGCCAACCGCGCCATCCCCATCCTGATGTGCCACGGCACGCAGGATCCGATCGTCCCGCTGGCGCTGGCGGAGAAATCGCGCGCCACGCTCGAGCGCCATGGCTACCGCGTCGAGTGGAAGACCTACCCCATGCCGCACGCCGTGTGCCCGCCGCAGATCGAAGACATCGGCGCGTGGATCGCGGCGCGCTACGCGTCGCGCATCCTGCTGGCCTGAAACCAGGCCGCGCTGCGAACCCTTGTCAGCCAGATGTAGCGCCGATCAGGCCGCCAACGCGGCAAGCGCCGCACGCGTGGCGGCGGGAATCGGCACCGGCCGGCGCGAGGCGCGGTCCACGTACACGTGCACGAAATGCCCCTCGGCGGCCGGTTGCGCATCCCCGGCGCGGAACAGGCCGATTTCATAGCGCACGCTGGAGTTGCCCAGCCGCGTCACCCGCATGCCGGCGTCGACGCGGTCCGGAAACGCCAGCGAGGCAAAGAAACGGCAGCCGGTTTCAATGACCACCCCCACTTCCGGGCTGCCGTTGATGTCGAGCACACCGCGCGACACCAGGAACTCGTTGACCACGGTATCGAACAGGGCGTAGTAGACGACGTTGTTCATGTGGCCGTAGGCATCGTTGTCCGCCCAGCGCGTCGTCAGCGGCAGGAAGTGCCGGTACGCCTCGCGCGGCCTCGCCGGGCGTTTATCCGGATCCGGCAGGTCAGTTTTCGCTGCGGATGTGCTGGTCATGCAGCGCCTCCATCTGCAGGGTCCGGCCCGGGTCGAACTTGGGCAGCGGAATGACGGTCGGCATCGGGCACGCGCTCGGGTCAAAGAACACCTTGACCTCCTCCTTGCGCTTCATCAGGTCCTCGTAGCCCATGTCGATCAGTGCGTTGCAGAACTCCTTTTCGAACAGCATGTACGAGGCCAGCGTCGCCCCGCCCTTGCGCATGGCGCCGATCGAGCGCATCAGGAAACGGATGGTCCACGGCAGCTTTCGCACGTACTGGTAGGCCAGCGTCTCCAGCGGCTCCTGCGGGCAGGCCACGCACACGTCCACATGGTGGAGGTTCATGCCGGAGGCCTTGAGCTTGGCGTGATCGACCACCGTCAGGGTCGAATTCACACGCTGCAGGAGTTCGATGTCGACAGCCAGCGTATCGAGGAAGATCGATGCCATCGCGTGGCCGGCGATCTGCGCCAGGGGCGGATAGTTGTCGCCGCGCGTTCGCGCCGGGATGTCCTTGACCAACTTCGCGGTGCCGACCACGAAGACGCGCTCCGCGCCCAGGTGCAGGGCCGGGGAGACCGGCGCCATCTGGCGGATGGAGCCATCGCCAAAGAATTCCCGGTTGATCTTGATCGCCGGAAACGCGAAGGGGATCGCCGCCGAGGCCATCAGGTGCTCCGGCCGCAATTGGCTGACGCGGATGCCCACCCGCTGGGAGCGCTTCCATCCCTGGATTTCCGGCGCGGCCTGGAAGAATGCGCAATTCTGGCCGGAGGTGTATCCAGCGGCCGTGACGGCCACCGCGCGCAGGCAACCCGCCTCGATGTGCGAGGCGATGCGCGTGAGGGGCACGTGCCTCGTGATGAGGTCGGCCAGCGGCGAGTTGTCGAACAGCGATACGCGCTGGTCCTTGATGAAGGCACCAAACAGGAAGGAGGACAGCCAGCGCGAACTGTTTCGCAGCACGCCCGCGACGTCGGTGCGATAGACGTGGCTGGGATGGAAGTTGGTCCACACGTGCACCAAGGTATCCACACCCTTGGCGAAATTGTCCGCGTGCACCGACAGCACGGCGGCGTTGATCGCACCGGCCGACGTCCCGGTGATGATGGGGAACGGGTTCTCGACCGGACGCCCAAGGATTTCATTGAGCGCCTTGAGCGTGCCGACCTGGTACGCCGCGCGCGCGCCGCCGCCTTGCAAGACCAGCGCGGCACCCGGATGGCGCGGGTTGCGAAATCCTTCCACGGGCGTGGGCCCGGGGGTGGTATCAGGTCCGGCGTGCTGGGCGCTTTCCATCAATGCCTTCCCACATCACGGCCGGTCGCCCGTGCAGGCTCAATCACCCGCGCCGCCGCGATTGGCGGCCAAGCCGCTGTCGCCCAGATGGATCACCTTGCCCTCACCGGCCATCGCCTGCGCGCGGCCGCGCAGCATGTACGCGGCCATCTGGCCCTTGCCTTTCACCGTCACCAGCGGCAACTCGTCGAAGCGGTAGCGGTTGTGGAGGCGGCGGTAAGTAAGTGCGTCGGCGATGATCGCGCCCGGTTGCGCCTCGGCGGCCAGG
Source organism: uncultured Burkholderiales bacterium (assembly GCA_964617435.1). Taxonomy (GTDB): domain Bacteria; phylum Pseudomonadota; class Gammaproteobacteria; order Burkholderiales; family Usitatibacteraceae; genus UKL13-2. The sequence continues at coordinate 16,972 of CAZTYC010000016.1, read as the reverse complement.
CGGCTGGCCACGTTGACGGTGTCGCCCCACAGGTCGTAGCTGAACTTGCGGCGGCCGATCACGCCGGCCACCACCGGACCGGTGGCGATGCCGATGCGGATCTGCAGCTTGTCGGAGTTCGGCGCGATGTAGCGCGCCAGGAACGACTGCATTTCCGTCGCCATGTCGGCCATGGCATCCACGTACTGGAGCGACCCCGGGCGCAGGCCGCCGGCCGCCATGTAGGCGTCACCGATGGTCTTGATCTTCTCGATGCCGTATTTTTCCGCCAGGAGGTCGAATTCCGAAAACACTTCGTTCAGGAGGTGTACGGTTTCGTTGGGCGACATCTCCTCGGACAGGCGCGTGAAATTGACGATGTCCGCAAACAACACCGCAACATCGGCGTGGCCGTCGGCAATGCTCGTTTCCTGGCGCTTCAGGCGTTCCGCGATGTTGGCCGGCAGGATGTTGAGCAGCAACCGCTCGGAAAGCTCCTTTTCGGTTTGCACGGCCGAGGTCTGCGCTTCCACCGCGCCGCGCAACTTGGATTTTTCCCGGGAGAAATACCACAGCAACACGTACACCATGGCGGAGATCGACGCGAAATTGAGGGCGAAAAACACCACCACGATGCGCATGTCCATCGACTTGCCGGCCACCGGGGGCAGCAGGTAGTCGACCATCCCGGAGAGCACGGTGAACAGCACATAGGCGATGAACCAGGGCACCGACTCCTTGGTGCCCAGGATCACCACCGCGCCGATCGGCGCGAGCAGCGCCCACAGCGACACGCCGCTGGCGGTGATGAAATTGCCGATGGCCCACTGCATGACGAAGGGCGTGAACAAGAACAGCGCCAGCTGCGAAAAGCAGAAAATCTGCAGCTTGCGGGTCTTGAGGAAGAAGAACATGTTGGCCGACGAGGCGAGGAGGAAGGCCAGCGGAATGGCGGTCGAGAACCGCACGCCCAGGCTCCAGTAGATCGTCAGCCACAGCATGGAGGCGAGCCCCATGAGCGCGGTCGAAAACAGCAGCATGTCGCCGGAAAGTTTTTCCTCCGGGGGCAATTGCCGGCTGGGGGTGTGACTGAACGCAGTCACAAAATCCTTGATGGCCATGTGTTGCGCTGGTTGCCAGGTCTTCGGGGAATCGGAAAGATCGTGAAACCATCGACGTCGCGACTGGCCCGATTATGACATAGGGCCCCATAGTGCCATCTCGCAACCCGCACTCATCCCGCGATGACGGGAGCCGGAAAGCCCGCCCGGCGACGGGTGCGATAAAATGGCACATCGCAAAGCAACGTTCGAAAGATCGGAGAAACGCATGTCCATGTCAGACCGCGACGGTCTCATCTGGTACGACGGCAAGCTCGTGCCCTGGCGCGACGCCACCACCCATGTCCTGACCCATTCCCTGCACTACGGCCTGGCCGTGTTCGAAGGCGTCCGCGCCTACAAGACCGACGCCGCTGCCAACCTCGGGACGGCGATCTTCCGCCTCAAGGAGCATACCCAGCGCCTGTTCAACTCCGGCAAGATCTACCAGATGGCCATGCCGTACTCGATCGAGCAGATCATGGAGGCGCAGCGCGAAGTCGTGCGCGCCAACAACCTGGAGAGCTGCTACCTGCGGCCGCTGGCGTTCTACGGCTCGGAAAAGATGGGCGTGTCCCCCAAGGGCGCCAAGGTGCACATCGCCATCGCCGCCTGGCCGTGGGGCGCATACCTGGGCGAGGACGGCTTGAAGAAGGGCATTCGCGTGAAGACCTCGAGCTACGCGCGCCACCACGTCAACGTGACCATGGCGCGCGCCAAGGTCGCCTCTACCTACGCGAACTCCATCCTCGCCAACAACGAGGCCACCGACCACGGCTACGACGAGGCGCTGCTGCTCGACACCGAGGGCTACGTGGCCGAGGGCGCGGGCGAGAACCTGTTCATCATCCGCGACGGCCGCATCGCGACGCCGGAACTGACCAGCGCGCTCGATGGCATTACTTGGCGCTCGATCCAGACCGTCTGCGCCGACCTGGGCATCCCGGTGGAGCCGCGCAAGATCACGCGGGACGATGTCTATATCGCCGACGAGGCATTCTTCACAGGCACCGCCGCGGAAGTGACCCCGATCCGCGAGCTCGACGGCCGTGTCATCGGCAGCGGCTCGCGCGGCCCTGTGACCGAACGCATCCAGACGGCTTTCTTCGACATCGTCAACGGACGCAATCCGAAATACCACCACTGGCTTACGCCGGTGAAGTGAGGGCACCATGAGCCATTCCGCCGACGCGCGCTCTGAACTCAAGTTCCGCGACATCGAAGTCACCGCGAAGGACCTGCCGCTGCACTGCCCGATGCCTTCCATGAAACTTTGGAATGCGCACCCGAGGGTGTTCATCGATGTGGCCACCACGGGCGAGGCAAAGTGCCCTTACTGCGGCACGAACTACAAGCTCAGCGGGCCGGCCAAGGGCGGGCATTGAGCCTTCACCGCCGTCCCGACCCCCGGCAGGGGCAAGGGGTGGTTGAATGACCGCCGGCGCGCGTGCATGAAGGTCCTGGTGGTTGCGCCGTCGTGGATTGGCGACGCGGTGATGTCGGCACCGATGGTGGCGCGCCTGCGCGAGCGGCATCCCGGCGCGGTCATCGACGCCTTCGCGCCCGCGTGGGTGATGCCGGTGTACCGCCGAATGGAAGGCATCGCCGAGGTGCTGGAGAATCCATTCGGCCATGGCGCGCTGCGGCTGGTCGCGCGACGCGCACTGGGCAAGGCACTGCGCGCCCGCGCCTATGACCGGGCCATCATCCTGCCCAACAGCTTCAAGTCCGCGCTGATTGCCAACTTTGCAGGCATCCCGACGCGCACCGGGTTTCGCGGGGAAAAGCGCGGCTGGATCCTCAACGATTGCCGCGACCTGGACGAGCGTGCCCTGCCCACCATGGCGGAGCGTTTCGCGGCGCTGGCGGAATCGCCCGGGCATCCTCCTGCGCGACCCCTGCCGTTCCCGGCATTGCGCGTCGATGAGGCGGCGCGCGCCGCCGCCCTCGCTCGGCTGAACCTCGATCCGTCCCGCCCGGTCGTGGCGTTTTGCCCCGGCGCGGAATACGGTCCCGCCAAGCGCTGGCCCGCCCGGCACTTCGCGGCGCTCGCCCGCGCCCTGCATGCGCGGGGCCGCCAGGTTTGGATCATGGGCGGCAAGGGCGACCGGCCGATCGCGCAGGAGATCGCCGCGGCGGCGGGCGTCCCGTGCGCCGTGCTGGCCGGCGAAACGACGCTGGCCGAGGCTATCGACCTCCTGTCGCTGGCCGCCGATGTGGTCACCAATGATTCCGGCCTCATGCACGTGGCCTGCGCGGTCGGCGCACGGGTGACGGCGCTGTACGGATCCTCTTCGCCCGGCTTCACGCCGCCGTTGTCGGATCGCTCGCGCATCGTCTCCCTCAAGCTCGATTGCAGTCCTTGTTTCAAGCGGGAGTGCCCGCTGGGACACTTCAATTGCATGAACGAAATGGCGCCCTCGCGGGTCGAAGCGGAATTGGACCGCGCAGGGGCGTAAAATCCGTCCCTGCAATAACCTTGTTTCCCGAGAGCCCCACATGATTTCGATTGCACGCCTGGCCCTTCTTGCCGCCTGCGCCCTCCCCGCCATCGCCTTGGCCAATGCCGCCGAGTACGCCCAGTCCATCGACAAATGGCGCGCCGCGCGCGAGGCCTCCTTGCGCAACGACAACAGCTGGCTCACGCTGGCGGGACGTTTCCAGATGAAGCCCGGGGTCAACACCTTCGGCACCGGGAAGAAGAACGACATCGTGTTCCCGCCGGAACTCAAAGGCGTGGGTCCGGAGACGCTCGGCGCGTTCCATGTGGATGCGGCCGCCAAGAAGGTGACGCTGAAACTGGCCCCCAATGTCTGGATGACGGCGGAAGGCAGGGCCTTCGCCGGTGAGCGCGAGATGGGCATCGGGACCGAAAAACGCGACTGGATCGCCCTCGGCCGCATGGCGATGCATATCATCGAGCGTGATGGGAAGTTCATCCTGCGGCTGGCCAACAACGAATCGAAGGTGCGCTCGCAGTTCCCGGGCCGCATCTGGTACGCCGCCGACGAAAAGTTCAAGGTCGATGCGAAGTTCGTGGCCTACCCGCCGGGCCGGAAGATTCCGATCGTCAACGTGATCGACGAGGTCTCCGACGAGCCCTGCCCGGGCTATGTCGAATTCACGCTCAACGGCGTGCCGCACAAGCTCGACGTGGTGGGCAATGACGACAACGGCCTGTTCTTTGTCATCCGCGACGGCACTTCCGGGGACACCACCTACCGCCCCTCGCGCTTCCTGTTCGTCGACAAGAAGCCGGCCGATGGCGAGACGTTCGCGCTTGATTTCAACAAGGCCTACAACCCGCCCTGCGCGTTTTCCGAGTTCACCACCTGCCCGTTGCCGCCCGAACAAAACATCATGAAGACGCGGATCGAGGCGGGCGAGAAATACCGCAAGACGCTGTAGGGAACGCGCCCCCTCGTGCGGCGAATGCGACCCTGGCGGCCCTAGCGGCCCGGCTGGGGCCGCGCTGAGCGCACGTATTTGCCGTCAAACGACGTCGACCAGGACTTCCCGCCGTCCTTCGACACCCGCCAGTGCTGGCGCACGGAACCGTCCGGGTTGGGCGTCCAGCTGATCTCGTTGATGATGCCGGAATCTTTTTTTCCGGCCAGGTCCTTGTCGGTCAGGGTCATCACGCCGTTCTCGAAGGACCCGTCGAGCATCAGGACGCCCCCCTTCATGTCCATCCAGGTCTGGTGCCAACGGCCGCGGCGCGCGTCCCAGGCGTTGATGCTCTGCCCGACGAGCCCGCCCTTTCCGGACCAGTGTTCGTGCAACACGCAACCCTCCAGCTCAGGCTTGATCAGGTTGGTGCCTGCGAGATCACCGTTGGGATTGAGCACATCCCAGTCGCCGATCCAGAAATCGAACTGCCGATGTTCGCCCTTGCTGCACGACATGGCGGGCGCACCAGCCGGTGCAGCAGGCGGTGCGTTCTGCGCGGATGCCGGAAGCCCCAACGCAGCGCCCAGGGCCAGGATCGCAAACGATTTCATGGTCCACCCCAAAATCAGTCCGATGCGGCGATGCTACCCAGAATCTGCGCCCGTTGTTGTAACGGTGCGTGTTCAGGCGCGACGCTCGGCAACGCCGGCCAGGTCTTCGGGAGTGTCGATATCGGCGAGCACCCCGCTGTCCCGCGTCTCCCAGACCAGCAATCTTCGGGCGTGGCGCTGAAACAAGTCGCGCGCGCCCCGGTCGCCTTGCAGAGCCATCAGGTCGTCCCCCACCGCGGCGGGGAAACGCACCGGATGCCCGCGCAACTGGTTGAATTGCGGCACCACGATATGTTCCTCGATGCGACCCGCCGCCTCGATGCCGGCCAGGGTCTCCGGGGCGATGAAGGGCATGTCCCCCAGCGCGATCATCCAGGACGCCGCATCGCGCGCGCGCGACACGCCGAGCGCCAGCGAGGTGCCCATGCCTTCGATCGTTCGCGGATTGACCACCACCTCGCAGCCGGCCCCGCGCAGGCATTCATGCACGGCGGGATCCGCGCCGGTGACGGCCACCACGCGCGGAAACTGCGCAAGCAACTTCTTCGCCGCCGCCTCGACGATGCATTCGCCGTAGGCAAGGCGGGCCAGGAGCTTCTGGGAACCGAACCGGGTGCTGGCGCCCGCAGCAAGAAGGATGGCGACGCTCACGCCGCGTGGGTGGAAGTCGACGGCGCGGAGGCCGTGAGGATCACGCGATTGCGCGCCGCCACCAGTTCCGCGAGGATCGCCAGCGCGATCTCGGGCGGCGTGCGGCTGCCGATGGCGAGGCCAACGGGGCCGTGCAGGCGTGCCACGTCGCGCTCGGACAGGCCGAACTCGGCGACTTCGCGCAGGCGCTTGCGGCGTTCGTCCGAGGTCTTTTTCGAGCCGACCGCGCCGACATAGAATGCATTGCATTTGAGCGCCTCGAGGAGCGCCATGTCATCGAGCTTTGGGTCGTGAGACACCGCGACGATGACGGTGTGCGGATCGGGCTTGAATGCGACCACGGCGTCGTCAGGCATGCCCTCGAGGAAACGCGTGCCCTCGATGCGCCATGCGTTGCGGTATTCCTCGCGCGGATCGCAGACGAAGACCTGGAAGTCGAGCGTCTTGGCCATTTCCGCGAGGTAGCGCGCGATTTCAGACGCGCCGATGATCAACATGCGCCAGCGCGGCCCGTGGATGCAGGAAAAGGAACGCTCGTCGATGTGCGTCACGTCGGCCGCGCCGGCGGGCCGTGTGCTCCATGCGCCGGTGGCCAGGTCCACAATCCTTGCGAAAACCTCGCCGCGGGCGATGCGCTCGAACAGCGCGTCGAAGCGCGCCGCGTCGAGGCCCGCCTCCACCAGCACCTGCAGCTGGCCGCCGCAGGGCAGCCCGAAACGCCGCGCCTCTTCGGCGTCGACCCCGTAACTTTCCAGAAACGGCACGGGCCCGCGAAACGATTCGCGCCGCGCCACGAGGTCATCCTCGATGCACCCGCCCGAGACCGAGCCGGCCAGCACGCCATCATCGCGCAGGACCATCAACGAGCCGGGCGGCCGCGGACTCGCCCCGAAGGTCTGCGTCACCGTGACGAGCCACACGTGGTGTCCGGCCGCCATCCAGCGCCGCGCGGACTCAAGGACCTCAATGTCGAGGGATTGCATGGTTCAGCGCGCCGCAATGCCGCCCGGGACCGGTCCGGGCGCAGCGCGCGGCGGGACCGCGGGAATCTTGAACAGTTCGCTCACCGCACGCTGGTAGTCCTCAAAGAAAGATGACGTCATGTTGTGGTGGCTTCCGCCTTCCGCGCGCAGGAACCGCTTGGGTTCCCTCGCCGCCGCGTAAAGTTGCTCGCCCATCGAAAAGGGTACGATGTCGTCGGCCGTGCCGTGCGCGATCAACACGGGCATCTTCACCTCCTCGATCCTGCCCAGCGTATCGAAGCGCTGCGTCACCAGGAAGGATACGGGGAGAAACCCCCACCTCGTTTCCTTGATCATCGCCGGGATGTTGGTGAACGCCCCTTCGAGGATGAGGCCGGCAGCCTCGGGCCGGCGGACGGCCAGATCGGTGGCGATGGAGCCGCCCAGCGAATGGCCGTAGATATAGCGCCTGGCGCCCGGGGCCAGTTCGGCCAGGTGGTCGAACGCGGCCTGCGCATCGTCCCGCGACGTGCTTTCGGTGGGCGCGGACTTGTCCGACGTCACGCTGCGTCCGAAGCCGCGGTAATCGATGGCCAGCACCGAAAAGCCCATCCGGTTCCAGCGCGGGATCCGCGTGACGCTGCCGGTCAGGTTCCAGCGCGCGCCGTGCAGGTACAAGAGCGCCGGCGCACCTTCATTGCCGGCCGGCGACCACCATGCGTGGAGTTTGTCGCCGCCGGATCCCACCGGGATCCACACTTCCTGCACACCGTCGGGCAATCCGCGGTAGCCGCGCCACTCGCCCGAGACCGGATTGAAAATGAGCGATCCCTGCTTCTGGTCGAGCCAGGCGCAGCCGGCGGACGAGACGGCGCACGCCACCAGAAGGGAGGCAAGGACAACGCGAAGGCGGGGTGACAAACGCATGGCGGGAGTCTAACAAATCGGCCTCACGGCCAAGATCCTGACAGAGTGAAATTGGCGAATAAAGTTGCATAACCCCAGCACTGGCGGGCCTCTCGAGGCAAAAATGCCCGGAACTCCGCGCCCACTCTGGAGTTTTGCAAACAATCAATCGACTAAATCGCGTCCCGCCGCGCGGCGCGGCCGAGGAACCACGAAACGCCCGGGCCCAACAGGCAGAACACCAGCGCCAGCGGTGCCCAGGCCAGGTAGCCGTTGAGGCAGACGGCGAGGGCCGCCCATCCGATCGACGTGAAGGCCTCCAGCATGTTGACCAGGCGGTTCTGCTGGTAGCGCGCGCGCATGTTCTTGCGGTCGCCGCGCCGCGGATTCAGGAGGTGGCACAACGCCGCGCTGGCCAATCCCCCGAAGCCGCAGAACACCAGCAAGAGCGCGGCGAACGCGTCGCGCGACACCCACCAGAGTGCCGGCAACAGCACAAACGGCGCGGCGGGAAGGATCGCTGCCAGCGCCTTCATCAGGCGCAGCCGCATCATCGGAATCGGCGAGACGCCGATCAACTCCGGCGCATCTTCCGCCGCCATGGTGAGCCATGCCAGGTTGCCCGCCAACATGGAGGCGATCATCACCAGGCCCGGCACGATCAGGATGGCCGCTTTCTCGTTTCGAAACGCCAGGAACAGCATGGGCGTGAGATACAGCACTTGCAGCAGGGTTTGCGAAATGATGTGCGGGTCGCGCGCCAGCAGGCGCCACTCCTTCATCAGCATCAGCCGCCAGGGATTGGTGGCAAACACAATCCTGGCGTCCCCGGCATTCGCCCGCCTGATCGGTGCCCCCCCTCCCGTGACGCTTTCCTGGGCGCCTGCGGCAAAGCGCCTTTGCATCACGATGACAACCGCCGCAAACGCACCGATCCCGATCGCCACCGTGGCCAACAGCGGGGTGGGCTCGCCCAGCATGCCGCGCACCGGCCACCACAACATGCTCTCGGCACCCAGCAGCCCGCCCGGCCCGGATTCCGCCCGCGCCCATTCCAGCAGCGCGCGCTTGGTGGCGTCGGACAGGAGCGTCTGCATCTGGGACAGCAAAAAAACGCCCGCGCCGAAAAATGCCGCGAGGATCTGGGCGATGGTCTTTGCACGGCGCGCGCCAAACGCCTTGACCAGCGCGAGCGTGAAGGCAATGCCCACGGCAGCCGCCAGCAAGGCCGACGCCAACAGCGACGGATAGAGGGAAAGCAGACCCGGACGCCCGGTCAGCGGTCCGACATGCGCCAACGGCAGCAACAGCACCGCCGGCAACATCACCGTGCCGGTGGCGATGCCGAAGCCGCGCACGGAAAGCACATGCCGCGCCGGCAGCGGGGAAGACATGAGCAGGTCCAGGTCGCCACGGTCAAACACCGCCACCACGGCATGCGCGATCGACTGCGAGATCATCAGGAAAAAGAAGAACCACGCGGCGGCGCCGGCGCCCACCAGCACCATCGGAGGCACGGGCTTGCCCTCCATGCGAACCAGCACTTTCCACGCCGTGAAATGGAGCAGCGCCCAGAGCACCGCAAGGCAGGCCGCCAGCAGCCAGACCTTCTTGCCGCCGATGCTGCGCCAATTGAGCCGCATTTCATGGCGATAGAGCCACCACAGGCCGCCGGTCGGTAAGGCCGCCGCGCGTGCGCCGCTCATGCCTGCTTTTCGGTAAGGCTCAGGAACACGTCCTCCAGCGTGGCGCTGCCCGCGCTGCTCCATCCCGCGCGGCCCGCCTGTTCGCGCAGTTCCTCCAGCGTGCCCTGGGCGGCAATACGCCCCTTCTGGATGATCGAAATCCGCTCGGCCAGCCGCTCGGCGATTTCGAGGATGTGCGTGGTCAACACGACGGTGTTGCCGCGCCTGACGTAGTCCACCAGCATGTCCTTCACGCTGCGGGCGGCGTGCGCGTCGAGCCCGGTGAGCGGCTCGTCCAGGATCATCAACTTCGGCTCGTGGATCAGCGCGCCGGCCAACGCCAGCTTCTGCCGCATCCCGCGCGAGAAACCCTCCGCATATTCGGCGCGCTGGTCCCACAGGTCCAGCCACTTGAGCAAATCCTCCGCCCGCTTTTCCGCCGCCGCCGGCGCCACCGACCACAGGCCGGAGACAAATTCCAGATATTCAATGGCGTTCAATTTCCCGTACAGCATCGGGTCGTCCGGAAGAAACGCCGTGATGCGTTTGGCGGCCGTGCCGTCCGTCACCACGTCGTGGCCAAAGATGTGCGCCGAACCGCCATCCGGCTTCAGCAATCCCGCCACCATGCGCAGGGTGGTGGTCTTGCCGGCGCCGTTGGGGCCGAGCAGCGCGTGGAACTCGCCCGCCGGCACGTCGAGTTCGAGCGCATCGACGGCAAGCTTTTCAGAAAAGCGCTTTGTCAGCTGACGGATGACCAGGGCGTGGTTCATGAGGCCTGTGTTAGTTCAGCGCCGGCAGGGCGCGGTGAAATGGCGACAGCTGAAAGTTTAACTGTGATCAACCGGGCCGATGCCCTGGCAGACGAGCACGCCGCGCAATTCCAAGCCTCAGACGGATGCACAGCATGCGCTCCACGGCGAACGCGATGTCGATGGTGCGCCTGCGTCGGCCGCGCCGTTGACCGGCCCCGAACTGCTCGGCGCTCCAATCGCAATTGCGTTACAGTTCGGTGACAAGAAGGCCGGCGCCATTCGACGACCCGCCCGAACCCGCACCGCGCAACTCGGTTGTCCAGAACTGCCAGGAGGCCTAAGCATGAGCACGCTCGAATTCGTCGCGCCCGATGATGGCGTATGGGAACAGGACGGGATTCACTTTCCCCTGCCCATGACGCGTTTCCTGCAGGACGTGTTTCCCGAGGGCTTCATGCGCGGCTTCCGGACCGGCACGGCTTGTTACGGCTTGATGCTCGAGTGCATCGAGCCCGCGTTCATCAACGGCTTCTACTACCATCGCCCGCGCATCTTCGGTGCGCCTCCGGGCGCCAAGGGGCCGCCACCCAAGGAGGTGTTCCAGCAGATCTGCGAACAGGTGCCCGAGATCAAGGCGCGGCTCGAGACCGCCTCGACGGTGTTGCAAAAGAAGCCGTGGCGCGAGCATTTGAAGCATTGGGACACCGTCCTCAAGCCGCAATCCACGGCCAACCACCTGCGCTTGCAGGCGAAGGACCTGCGCGGCATGACGGATGCGGAGCTTGTGGCGCATCTCCGGGAATGCTTTGAAAATGCCAAGGCGATGGTGTTCCAGCACCACATCTATACCATCACCTGCGGCGTGACCATGGGTGATTTCCTGGCCGGCGCCCTCGAGTGGACCGGCCTTCCGCCAACCGAGATCACCGCAGCCATTCGCGGCAGCACGCCGATCTCGTCCGGCGTGACCGACGAATATCTCGCCGCGTTGCGCTGCGTCCACGCCGATGCGGCGGCCATGGCGCTTCTCGGCAGCACGGAGGCGCCCGGTGAAGTCCTGGCGCGCTTGAGCGCATTGCCGGCCCCCACGGGACCGACGGTCAAGACCTACCTTGCGCTGGTGTCCCATCACGTGGTGGGCGGCTACGACATTTCCTGCAAGACCGCGATCGAGATGCCCGAGATGCTGCTCGGCTCGTTGCGCACCCCGCCTTCTCCGGAAGCCGCCGCCAAGGCGGAACAGGACGTCCGGGAGCAGACCGCCAGGATCCGGGCGGCCGTGCCGGAGGCGCATCGCGCGGACTTTGACGATCGCCTCGCCGAAGCCCGCCTGGTCAACCGCCTGCGCGATGAGCGCAGCTACTGGAGCGATTTGTGGTCGTCCGGCCTGGCGCGCCATGCCATGCTCGAAGCCGGCCACCGGCTGGTCGCGAACGGCGTCCTCGCGGACGCCGAACACGCGCTCGACGGCACTTGCGCGGAAATTTGCAGCCTGATCGAGGGCCGCGGCGGCGTGAGCGCGGCGGAGCTCGAGGCGCGATTCCGCTACCGCACGACGGCCACCAACGCCATGGCGCCGCATACGCTGAACGGCACGCCCTCGCCGCCGCCGCCGCCCGACTGGTTTCCACCCGCCGCGCAACGCACCATGCGCGCGGTCGGCGGTTTCATGGGCCTGGTGTTCGGCGCGAGCGAGCGCGCAAGCGACGCCAGGGTGGTACGCGGCATCCCCGTGAGTTCGGGCGTTTACGAAGGCCGCGCGCGCGTGATCGACCGGATGGATCGCCTGGGCGAGATCGAGAAGGGCGAGGTGCTGGTCACGCGTTCCACGTCCACCGCGTTCAACTATGTCCTGCCGCTGATCGGCGCCGTGGTCACCGATCGCGGCGGCCTGATGTCGCACGCAGCCATCGTGGCGCGCGAATACGGCCTGCCGGGCGTGGTGGGTTGCCAGGTCGCCACCACGACCATTCCGAATGGCGCGCGCGTGCGCGTGGATGCCGTCAAGGGCGAAGTGACCATCCTCGCATGATGACGCCGGTCGCGCTGCAGGAGGCCCTGGATGAAGCAGCCTACGGCGGCAAATCGGCGCAGCTCGGCGCGTCACTGCGCGCGGGTCTGCCGGTGCCGCCGGGTTGGGCCTTGTCCGTGGCCTTCGTCAGCGCCATTGTCAATGACGATCCCGATGCGCACGCCGCGCTGCGCAGCCTGCTGGAGGGTGCGCGCTGCCCGTTCGCGGTGCGCTCCTCCGGCGTGGGCGAGGATGCCTCCATCGCAAGCTTTGCGGGGCAGCATTTCACGGAACTCAACCGCATCGGTTACGAAGGGGTCGTCCAGGGCATCCACTCGGTGTGGGAATCCGGCCATTCGGAAGGTGCGCGCGCGTATCGCGCCAAGCTCGGCATCACCGGCGAGCCGCGCACGGCGGTCACGCTGCAGCGCATGGTGTTTCCGGATTGTGCCGGCGTCATGTTCACCCGCCATCCGGTCACCGGCGCGGACGAAATCGTCATCGAGGCGTCCTGGGGACTCGGCGAGGCGATCGTCGAAGGCCTGGTGATTCCCGATCATTTCCGCTTCGGCAAGGACGGCGCCGAGCGCGAACGGCGCGCCGGCACCAAGGACCTGATGATCCGGCCGCTGCCTGCGGGTGGCATCGAGGAGTGTGAGATCTCGGACCCGGCCAAGGTCGGCGGATATTGCGTGACTGACACGCAGCTGGCCGCGTTGACCGCGCTGGCCTTGCGGTGCGAGGCCCACTTCGGCGCGGGGCGCGACATCGAATGGGGCATCGAGGCGGGGGAGCTCTACCTGCTGCAGTGCCGCGCCATCACCACCGGCCCGCGGTCGTGAATCCACCGCACCCCGCCGGCGAACCCGCCGTCTCGCCGCTCAAACTGATGGGGCTGGGCCTTTCGGCCATGCTGGTTCCGCTCGGCTCGACGATGATCGCCGTGGCGCTGCCCGCCATCGGCAGCGAATTCACGCGCACGCCCGGCGACCTCACGCAGTGGCTGGTCAACAGCTACCTGATGATCAACATCATCGCGCTCGGCCCGAGCGGCAAGCTCGGCGACCAATGGGGGTACCGGCGCACGTTGACGCTCGGGCAGTGGCTGTTCGGCATCGCCTGCCTGCTGCCGGTGGTCTGGCACGACTTTTACGCGCTGGTCGTGGCGCGCATGCTCATGGCGCTGGGCGGCGCGATGATGGTGCCCACCGTCATGGCGGTGGTCAAGCTCGCCGTGCCCGCGCAAAGGCGTCACCGGGTGTTCGGCTACTTTGGCGGAATGATGGGGCTGGCCGCCGCCGTGGGCCCCTCGCTGGGCGGCGTGCTGGTGGATCGCTTCGGATGGCTGGCGATCTTCCTGATGAACCTGCCTCCGCTGGTGTTGTCAATGCTGCTCTCGGCGAGCTTTTTCCGGCATGCCCTGCATGAGCCGCCGCACGAGTCGCTGCGCTTCGACTGGCGCGGCACCCTGCTGCTGGCCGCGTCGCTGGTGTGTCTGGTCAGCGGCATGCGCAGCGATCACGCGCTTCTCATCCCGGCGCTGCTCCTCGGCGCCGCCTTCCTCTGGTGGCAACGCCGCGCCAAGGAGCCGCTGATCGATCCGAAACTGTTTGGGGATCGCTCCTTCAGCGCGGGATGCTCCATTGTCGCGCTGCAGAACCTGTCCATGTATGCGCTGCTGTTCCAGCTGCCCTACCTGCTCAAGCTGCTGTACGCCTGGGGGCCGCAGCAATCCGGCCACTACATGACCACGTTCATGTTCAGCATGATGGCCGGATCGCTGGCCGGTGGCCGCCTCGCGGAACTGCTGGGCGTGCGCACGATCTGTGTGGCGGGCGCGCTCATCGCGGCGGGCGGCGCAGCCTGGCTCTCCGTGCTGCAACCGGGGCAGGATCCGTTTCACGTCGCGTGCGGCCTGGTGCTGGCGGGTGCGGGCCTGGGGCTTGCGAACGGCCCGTCGCAATCGGCCGCGTTGTCGGGCGTCGAACGCAACAAGAGCGGGGTGGCGTCCGGCGTCATGTCCACCTGCCGCTATTTGGGCGGCGTGCTGGGGGTCTCCATTCTTGCGGCGCTGCTTTCCGCGCCGGCATCCGCGCAGGCGCTCGATCAATACCACCTTGCGATCCGGATCTTCGCCGGATCCTTCCTGCTCGCGGCGATCATCGCGTTCGCGCTGCCGCAGCATCCACGGCACGTCTGAAGGCGCGGGGTATCCCCCGAATTGCAGGTCCTGCGTGCGCAGGATAAAGAAGGCAAACTCAAGCACTGGTGCGGCTCTTGAGGCAAAAATGTCTGGAACGCCGCGCCAAGTCTTGGGTTTGAATCACGGTTCGGTGCTCGCGCGCCCAGCGCGCCGGCTCAGTGCAAGGTGTTCTTCACCAACGCACCGGCACGCATGATCACGGACAGGTGCCGGCCGTCCGCCGCGAGCATGGAAATGTCCTTCAGCGGATCGCCATCCACGACCAACAAGTCCGCATGCGCATCCACCGCGACGCAGCCGATCTGTCCGTCCATCATCATCATCTCCGCAGCCGTCGAAGTCGCCTGCCGCAGGATTTCTAGGGGCGTGTAGACCTCGCTGCGCAACGTGAACTCGCGGCATTGCTGCACGTAGGTGCTGCCCAGCAGGTCGGTGCCGTAGCAGACCTTCACGCCGGCGCGCCGCATGCGGTCGATGCCGGCGATGGCGGACTGGACGGCGAAATCCATCTTCTCCTGGCTCTGTGCGGGGAAGCCCAGCTGGCGGCCCTGCTCGGCAATCGCAAACAGCGTGGAGAGCGTCGGCACGATGTAGGCGCCCCGCGCGGCCACGAAGCGCGCGGTGTCGTCGTCGATCAGCGTGCCGTGCTCGATCGCCCGCACGCCGAATTCCACGCTGCGCCGCACCGCCTGCGCCGGATGGCAGTGCGCCGAAGCGTAGGTGCGCCGTTCGGCACACTCATTGACGATGGCGCGGATCTCGTCTTCCCGATACTGGTTCATCCAGATCGGGTCGGTGGGCGACGCCACGCCGCCGCTGCCCATGATCTTGATGCAATGCGCCCCCTGCCGGAGTTCCTCGCGCGCAGCCTTGAGGCACGCATCGACACCATCCGCCACGACGGCAAACGTATTGAAAATGCCCCCGTCCCCGCAGGCGCAATGGGCGAGGTAGCGGGGACGCTCTTCGGAAGCGCGCATGTCGCCGTGCCCCCCGGTCATCGACAAGGCCTTGCCTGCATAGAAATACCGGGGACCATCGACCAGCCCGTCGTCGAGCGCGCGGCGCAGGGAATGATTACCGCCGCCCACGTCACGCACGGTGGTGAAGCCGCATTGCAGGGCAAATTGCAGCATGCGCACCGCATGCGCGGTGCGGTAGGCCTCGCCCAGCGCATCCACCTTGTGCACCGAGACATCGCTGGCGAAGGCGTGGACATGCGCATCGATCAATCCGGGCATCAGGGTGCGGCCGGCCACGTCGATCACCAGGGCATCGCCGGCGCGGATGGGCTGCGGCGAAATCTCGCGGATGCGCCCGTCGGCCACCAGGACATGCATCCCCTCGGCGCATTCCGCGCTTGCGCCATCGAAGACGCGAGCGTTGCGGAACAGGACGTTCATCGATTCAATTGCCAGGGGCCGTGGCGTTGTTGACGCCGTCTCACGCCGATGCCATGCCTGCGGCCCGCGCGCAATCGCCGAATCGCGGCTCAGAAGTACGCTTCTTCCATGGCCAGCACCGCATCCGCGCCGCCGGTGACCGTATCGGCCAGGCCGGTGGCCAGCGGGAGAATGTGCGTGGCATAGAAGCGCGCGGTGATGAGCTTGGCCTTGAGGAACCCGGTGTCGCCCGTTCCGGCTGACAGTTGCTTCGCGGCGACTTCGGCAGAACGCGCCATCATCCACGCGCCGCACACCGTGCCCGCGAGCTTCAAGTAGGGCACGGCGCCCGCCATGACCGCGCCGGGGGTCGCGCTCCACATGGTGACGATCCACTCGGTGGCGCGCTTCAATTCCTTCAACCCGCCGGACAGCGCCGTTCCGATGCCGCGCAAGGCGGCATCGCCGGACGCCTGCAGGGCGCTTGCGGTCTTGTCCATTTCCGCGAGCAGCGCGAACATGGTCTGCCCGGCTTCACGCCCCACCTTGCGGCCGACCAGGTCGTTGGCCTGGATGCCGGTGGTGCCTTCGTAAATGGCGGAGATGCGGGAATCACGGTAGAACTGCGCGGCGCCGGTTTCCTCCACGAAGCCCATGCCCCCGTGCACCTGCACGCCCAGCGAGGTGACCTCGATGCCGGCCTCCGTGCTCCAGCCCTTGACGATGGGAATCATCAGGTCCACCAGCGCCTGGTGCATGCGCTTGTCCTTGTCGTCCGTGGACCGCTCGGCGACGTCGAGGCAGGTGGCGGTCCAGTAGATCAGCGCGCGCGTGGCTTCCGCATAGGCGCGCATGGTCATGAGCATGCGCTTGACATCCGGATGGTGGACGATGGCGACGGTCTTCGGATTGCCGGGCATCGGCACCACGGGGCGCCCCTGCAGCCGCTCGCGCGCCCACACGCAGGCGTGCTGGTAGGCGCGTTCGGAAATCGACACGCCCTCGAGGCCCACCCCGAGGCGCGCCGCATTCATCATCACGAACATGTATTCGAGCCCGCGGTGCGCCTCGCCCACCAGGTACCCGATGGCGCCGCCCTGGTCTCCGTAGGCCATCACGCAGGTGGGACTGCCATGAATACCGAGCTTGTGCTCGATGGACACGCACTTCACGTCATTGCGCGCGCCGGGCGAGCCGTCCGCGTTCAGCATGAACTTGGGCACCACGAACAGCGAGATGCCCTTGACGCCTTCCGGCGCGCCATCGATGCGCGCCAGCACCAGGTGCACGATGTTGTCGGTGAAATCGTGCTCGCCGTAGGTGATGAAGATCTTCTG
>CAZTYC010000015.1:22783-24965 GCA_964617435.1 uncultured Burkholderiales bacterium | reverse complement strand
GCCCGCGGATTCCTGCTCGGCGGCACGTCCGGGCGCACCACGCTCAATGGCGAAGGGCTGCAGCACGAGGACGGGCACAGCCACCTCATGTCGGCGACCATCCCCAACTGCATCTCCTACGACCCCACGTTCAGCTACGAGCTTGCGGTCATCCTGCACGACGGCCTCAAGCGTATGCTCGAAAAGCTCGAGCCGATCTACTACTACATCACCGTGATGAACGAGAACTACGCGCATCCGGCGATGCCGAAGGGCGCGGAAGCGGGCATTCTCAAGGGGATGTACCTGTTCCGCGAGGGCCCGGATGCGAAGAAGGCGCGCGTGCAACTGATGGGCTCGGGCACCATCTTCCGTGAGGTCATTGCAGCGAGCGAGTTGCTTGAACTCGACTGGGGTGTCGCGTCCGATGTCTGGAGCTGCACTTCCTTCACCGAACTGCGTCGCGATGGGCTGGCCGCTGAACGGCGAAACATGCTGCATCCGGAGGACACCCCGCAGGTGCCCCACGTGACGCAGCTTCTCAAGGGTCGCAAGGGCCCGGCGGTGGCGGCGACGGATTACATGCGCAGTTTCCCGGACCAGATCCGGCCGTATGTGGATCGGCGGTTTGTCACGCTTGGGACGGACGGCTACGGGCGCTCCGACACGCGCAAGCAACTGCGCAAGTTCTTTGAGGTCAACCGCTACTACGTGGTCGTGGCGGCACTCAAGGCGCTGGCGGATGATGGCGCAATTCCCATGAAGACCGTCTCGGAGGCCATCAAGAAATACGCCATCGATCCGGCAAAGCCGGCCCCCTGGACGGTGTAACGAGACCGGGCATCAGCGAGGCCCTGCTCTTGCCCGGCCAAGTCAGCAAGAAATTCCGGGCACGGCCCGACGATTTCCAAACGAAGAACCCACAGCGGTACACCATCGCAGTTTGAGGAGAATGTGCGTGGCAAATCTGGTTGAAGTGAAAGTTCCTGACATCGGCGATTTCAAGGACGTGCCCGTCATTGAAATCCTCGTCAAGGCCGGGGAAACGGTGAAGAAGGAGCAGTCGCTGGTCACGCTTGAGTCGGACAAGGCGACGATGGAAGTGCCCTCTTCCCATGCCGGGACGGTCAAGGACATCAAGGTCAAGATCGGCGACCGGATTTCCGAGGGCGTGGTCGTCGTGACGCTGGAGGAATCGGCGGGTGCAGCGCCGCCCGCCCCCCCCAAGCCGGCAGCCGCTGCGGAAAAGCCGGCAAGCCCCCCCGCCCAAACTCAAGCACCGGCGCGGCTTCCAGAGCCGAGCGCCGCAAAACCCGCGCCGGCATTGGCGTCCGCGCCGATCGCCCTGGAGAATCCCGCCCCGTCTCCCGGGGGGCATGTGCATGCCAGCCCGTCGATCCGCGCCTTCGCACGTGAACTTGGCGTCGACCTCGCCAAGGTCAAGGGCACGGCGCTGAAAGGACGCATCACCAAGGAGGACGTGCAGGCCTTTGTGAAAGGTGAACTGGCCAAGCCGCGCGGCGGCGCAGCAGGCGGCGCCGGGGCCTTTTCCTTCCCGGAAATGCCCGCCGTGGATTTCACCAAGTTCGGGGAAATCGAGACCCGCGCCCTGTCGCGCATCAAGAAGATTTCCGGTGCGAACCTGCATCGCAACTGGGTCGGCATTCCGCACGTCACGCAACACGATGAGGCGGACATCACCGAGGTTGAGGCGTTCCGGGTGTCCACCAATGAGGAGAACGCCAAGTCCGGCATCAAGGTGACCATGCTCGCATTCCTCATCAAGGCCTCCGTCGCAGCGCTCAAGAAGTTCCCGGAGTTCAATGCATCGCTCGAACCGGGCGGCGAGAACCTCATCCTCAAGAAGTACTACAACATCGGCTTCGCGGCGGACACGCCGAACGGCCTGGTGGTACCCGTCATCAAGAATGCGGACAAGAAATCGGTTCTTGAAATCGCCAAGGAGATGACGGAGCTATCCCTGAAGGCGCGCGAGGGCAAGCTGGCGCCGGCAGAGATGTCCGGAGGATGCTTCTCGATTTCGTCGCTCGGCGGTATCGGCGGCACCTACTTCACGCCCATCATCAATGCCCCGGAAGTGGCCATTCTGGGGGTGTCGAAATCGGCGATGAAACCGGTCTGGTCGGGCAGGGAGTTCACGCCGCACCTCATGCTGCCGCTGTCGCTGTCCTACGACCACCGG
>CAZTYC010000015.1:21160-22773 GCA_964617435.1 uncultured Burkholderiales bacterium | reverse complement strand
CGGGTGATCGACGGCGCATCAGCCGCGCGCTTCACGTCGTACCTTGCGGCGCTGATGAGCGATATCCGCAAGCTGATCCTCTAGGCATGTGGCGCAAGCCGTCCCGGCAGGCTGCGGGCACGCCCGGCGCATGCAACGTCGCACGATGCGCCGCCCTGATCCCTTTCCAAAGGTTTGAACATGAGCAACGCGATTGAAATCAAGGTTCCCGACATCGGCGACTTCAAGGACGTCGCGGTGATCGAGGTGCTGGTCAAGCCCGGGGACGTCGTGAAAAAGGAGCAGTCGCTGGTCACGCTCGAATCCGACAAGGCCACCATGGAAGTGCCCTCTTCCCACGCGGGCGTGGTCAAGGAGGTCAAGGTCAAGATTGGCGACAAGCTATCCGAAGGCGGCGTGGTGGTTGTTCTCGAGGCCACGCAGGCCGGCGCGACACCGGCGGCCCCGGCGCCCGCTTCACCGAAATCGGCCGCCTCACCGCCACCTCCCGCCGCTGCCGCAAAGCCTGCCCTGCCTGCGGCAGCCGGCGCATACGCCGGCAAGGCCGATGTCGAATGCGACATGCTGGTGCTCGGCGCCGGACCCGGCGGTTACTCCGCCGCCTTTCGCGCCGCAGACCTCGGCATGAAGACCGTGCTGGTGGAGCGATATGCCGAATTGGGCGGTGTCTGCCTCAACGTCGGCTGCATTCCCTCAAAGGCGCTGTTGCACGTTGCCGCCGTGGCGGACGAAGTTCGCGAACTCGAGCACGCCGGCATCATCTTTGGCAAGCAGGAGGTGCAACTGGACGGCCTGCGCAAATACAAGGACAAGGTCGTCGGAAAGCTGACCAGCGGACTGGCCGGCATGGCCAAGATGCGGAAGGTCACCGTGGTCCGCGGCGTCGGGCAATTCCTGGATGCGAACCATCTCGAGGTGGAGGTCACCACGGGCAAGGGCCAGGAAAAAACCGGCGAGAAGAAGGTGGTCAGGTTCGCCCAAGCCATCATCGCCGCCGGCTCGCAGGTGGTCCGCCTGCCGTTCATTCCGGACGATCCGCGCATCATCGATTCGACCGGCGCGCTGAAACTCGCCTCGATTCCCAAGAAGATGCTCGTCATCGGCGGGGGCATCATCGGCCTCGAAATGGGCACGGTGTATTCCACGCTCGGCGCACGGCTCGATGTGGTGGAAATGCTCGACGGATTGATGCCCGGCGCCGACCGGGATCTCGTCAAGGTCTGGCAAAAGATGAACGAGAAACGATTCGACAAGGTCATGGTGAAGACGCGCACCGTGGCGGTGGAGGCCAAGCCGGAAGGCATCTTCGTCAAGTTCGAGGGGGAAGGCGCGCCAACGGAACCGCAGCGCTACGACGCGGTGTTGATGAGCGTCGGCCGCGCCCCCAATGGGAAGAAAATCAGCGCCGAGCGCGCCGGAGTCCAGGTCACCGACCGCGGGTTCATCCCCACGGACTCGCAGATGCGCACCAATGTGCCGCACATCTTTGCCATCGGCGACATCGTCGGCCAACCCATGCTGGCGCACAAGGCGGTGCATGAGGCCCATGTCGCCGCAGAGGCGGCCGCCGGGCACAAGGCGCATTTCGATGCGCGCGTGATTCCCAGCGTTGC
>CAZTYC010000015.1:15397-21060 GCA_964617435.1 uncultured Burkholderiales bacterium | reverse complement strand
TCCATCCCCACCCGACGCTGGGCGAATCTGTGGGCATGGCGGCCGAGGCGTTCGAGGGCACCTGCACGGACCTGCCGCCCCCGCGCAAGTAACTCGCTGGCGGGGTGCGCGCCAGGCCGGGGGCGCGCTTCAGGCTCGCCGTTGCCGCCAGGACATCAACATCCAGCGGAAGGCCCCGAGCTGGCGGGCGAACAAGACCGCCAGCAGGCCCGCCATGGCCACGTGCACTGGCCACATGCCGAGCCAATCCGGAATCTGTTGCTGCGCGGTCCAATTCTGGAAGACCGTGAGCAGGTTGTAGTAGATGAAAAAAACCAGGATCGCCACAAACAGGTTCCAGGATGCGCCCGACCGGGGATTGACGAACGACAGCGGGATCGCCAGCAGCGCCAGCACCACGGCGGCAATGGGCAGCGCGATGCGCCAGTGCAATTCGGCGAGCTGTTCCGGACTGCGTTCCTCGACAAGGCGCCAGGTGGTCATCTGGCGGATCGAGGGATCGCCCGCCTTTTCCTCGCGCCGCTTGACCAGCATCGACTGCTTTTCAAAATCGATGATGCGGAAATCCAGCTGGCCGGGCGTGCCTTCGTACCGGCGCCCGTTGACCAGCACCAGGTACTTGTCGCCCGACGGTTCGACCTGCTGGAAGCCCTTCTCCGCCACGAGGACGCCCTGGCGTCCGTTTTGCACATACTGGACGAAGACATTGTTGACCACGTTGTCCTTGTCAGAGGTCTTGTCGACGAAGAACACCTGGTTGGCGCCGCGCGACTCGATGAAGCTCCCGGGCGCGATCCGCGACACGTCATCCTTGCTGCGCAACTGGCGCAGGTATTCGCCGCTCTCCTGCAACGCCCAGGGCGTCAGGAACAGGCTCAACACGGCGATGGCGAACGCCATCGGCAGCCCGAAGCGCAGCACCGGCCAGATCCACGCCGCAAGCGACACGCCGGAAGAAAACCACACCGGCATTTCGCTGTCGCGGTAACTGCGCGTCAGCGTGAGCAAGACGCCGATGAACAGGGACAGCGCGAGCAGCACCGGCAGGTAACCCAGCACCGCAAAGCCCATGACGGTCGCCACGGCTTCCGGCTCCACGCCGCCGCTGGCGGCGCGCCGCAGCCAGAAGATCATCTGCTGCACGATGATGATGGCGACGAGCACCCCGGCGGCCGACGCGGTCACGACGGTCAATTCACGACGGATGCTGCGTCTGAAAATGCTCAAGGGGCGCCCGGTTTCACTCGTATTGGCGGTTCCGCAACTTTGACGGCCTCCGCGCAAAGGCGCGATAATGTCTGTTTGTCGCCGCGGCGATCAATTGCGGCGCGCCCGCCAGAATCCTTCAGGAGAACCTTCGTGGAATTTAGCACAAGCACAACCAGTCTCCCGTCCCTCAAGTCCGACTGCATCATCGCCGGCGTGTTTGACGGAGGAACCCTTTCGAAGCCGGCCAAGGTGCTGGACAAGGCGTCCAACGGCGCCCTGGCAAAAGCCGTCGCGCAAGGCGACCTCAGCGGCAAGACCGGTTCCACCTTGTTGCTGCAGAACCTGGCCGGCGTGGCCGCCAAGCGCGTGTTGCTGGTTGGCTGCGGGCCGGAGAAGGACTACGGTCGCCAGGCATTCAGCGCCTGCCTGCGCGCCGCGTTCAGGGCATTGAGATCCAGCGCCGCCACCGATGTGACCCTGCCCCTCGAAACCGCTGCCGGTGGCGCGGAACTTTCATGGAAAGCCGAGCAAGGCGCCATCCTCGCCATCGACGGCGCGTATCGCTACACGCGCACCAAGTCGAAGGCCGATGCCAAGAACGTGGGCAAGGCCGTGACCTTCCATTTCGACGGGAAGTTCGATGAAAAGGCGGTCAAGGCCGCATTGAAACGCGGCGAGGCGATTGGCGAGGGCATGCAGTTGACCAAGGAGTTGGGCAATCTTCCCCCCAACATCGCGACCCCCTCCTACCTGGCGGATACCGCCAAGGATCTGGCCAAGAAATACGGTTTCAAGTGCACCATCCTTGAAAAGAAGGACATGGAAAAGTTGGGCATGAACACCCTGCTTTCGGTGTCCAAGGCGTCGTACCAGCCGCCGAAATTCATCGTGCTCGAGCATCGCGGCGGCAAGAAGGGCGCCGCGCCCATCGTACTCGTGGGCAAGGGCATCACGTTCGACACCGGCGGAATCTCGCTCAAGCCGGGCGCCGAAATGGACGAAATGAAGTACGACATGCAGGGTGCCGGATCGATGATCGGCGTGATGAAGACCGTCGGCATGCTCAAGCTTCCGCTCAACATCGTCATGCTGGTGCCGACTTGCGAGAACATGCCCGGCGGTAATGCCACCCGCCCGGGCGACATCGTCAAGTCCATGAACGGCATCACGGTGGAAATCCTCAACACCGACGCCGAAGGCCGCCTGATCCTTTGCGACGCCCTCACCTACGCGGAGCGATTCAAGCCCGCCTGCGTGGTCGATGCGGCCACGCTGACCGGCGCCATGGTCATTGCGCTCGGCCACATCACCACCGGCGTGTTCGCCAACGACGACAAGCTGGCGCATGAACTGGTCGAGGCGGGCAAGGTGGCGCAAGACGCCGCATGGCACCTGCCGATGAGCCAGGAATATGACGACATGCTCAAGAGCAACTTTGCGGACCTGCCCAACATCAGCGGCGGCCGCGCCGGTGGCAGCATCACGGCGGCGTGTTTCCTGGCGCGGTTCGCCAAGTCCTACAAATGGGCGCACATGGACATCGCCGGCACGGCGTGGAAGTCGGGCGCCGAGAAGGGGGCGACAGGCCGGCCGGTGCCGCTGCTGGCGAACTTCCTCATCAAGCGCGCGGGCAAGTAGTCCTCGAGACGGTGACCCTCACGATTTCCCGGCCGTGACCGACATCAAGTTCTTCACGCACGTCGACCAGCGCCTGCCGTTCGCCTGCAAATGGACCCGCAAGGCGGTGGAGGCCGGGCGCCGGCTGGTGGTGTACGCCCCGGAACCCGGGCGCGCAGAACAGGTGGATCGGTTGTTGTGGACGTTTTCGCAACTGAGTTTCGTGCCGCATGTGCCCGCGGGCCACGCCTTGGCGGGCGAGACGCCGGTGGTGATTGCGGCCAACGATGATGAATCCCTGTTGCCGCACCGCGACACGCTGCTGAACCTTTCCGACGGCACACCCCCGTGGTTCTCCTCTTTTGCTGCGTTGCGCGAGATCGTCAGCGTGGAGGAAGGCGATCGCGCCTCGGCCCGCGAGCGCTACAAGCACTACCAGTCGCTCGGGTACTCTGTCGGTTCCGAAAACATGGCGGGGCGCTGAATGGACCAGGATCGGGAACTTGCCAGCAAGGTGGACGCCCTCGTCGGCCGGCACAGCACGGTGAAGCGCCCGGGCGACCACATCGACGACCGCAATGTCCCGGTACTGACGGAAATCATCAACGCGCCCGAATGGTCGCCCGCCAGCGCGCCGGAGCCAACGCCGCTGGCGGGAATGTCGGATGCCGCCCTCGACAGCCTGTCCCAGGAAATCTTCGCGCGCGTCTACGGCAAGATCGACCGCGACCTTGCCAACAAGCTGGAAGACCGGATTGCCGCCGCCCTCGCAAACCACATCAACGTCGCTATCACGGATGTCATCACCGACATGCGCCAGGAGATCGCCAACGAGATCGGCGATGCCGTAAACGCCGCGCTGGCGGACCAGCTGCGCAGAAAATAAATCCGACTTTCTTCCCGTCTCGCCGGACGCGCGGGGCGCCCCACTTTGACCTGACTGCCGAAGTTCGTGAGTACCGCAATGCCTGACCACAATCCGATCGACAACGCCCTGGCCAAGGCCTTTGACCCGGCAGCCATCGAAGCACGCTGGTATCCCGAATGGGAATCGAAGGGCTATTTCAGGCACGGCCACGGCGCGCCGGGCTATTGCATCCAGTTGCCGCCGCCCAACGTGACCGGCACGCTGCACATGGGGCATGCGTTCCAGCAGACGTTGATGGATACGCTGGTCCGCTACCACCGGATGAAGGGGAACGACGCGAATTGGGTCGTCGGCACCGACCACGCCGGCATCGCCACGCAGATCGTCGTCGAACGCCAGTTGCAGGGCGAAGGCAAGTCGCGCCACGATCTCGGCCGCGAAAAGTTCATCGAACGGGTGTGGGCGTGGAAGCACCAGTCCGGATCGACCATCACGCGGCAAATGCGCCGCCTGGGCGACTCCGCCAACTGGGACTACGCGGACACCGAGGGACAGCGCGGCGGCTATTTCACGATGGACGCGAAGATGTCGGCCGCCGTGGCGGAAGTCTTCGTGCGCCTGTATGAACAGGGCCTGATCTACCGCGGCAAGCGTCTGGTGCACTGGGATCCGGTCCTCAAGACGGCGGTCTCGGACCTTGAGATCGAAATGACCGAGCGCGCGGGTCACATGTGGCACATCCTTTACCCGTTCAGCGACGGTCCGCAACCGGGCGGCGGCGAGAACGCGGGGCAGTCGATGCGCGGCATGACCATCGCAACCACCCGCCCGGAGACCATGCTTGGCGACGGCGCGCTGTGCGTGCACCCGGACGACGAGCGCTACAAGCACCTGGTCGGCAAGTTCGTGGACCTGCCCTTGTGCGACCGCAAGATTCCCATCATTGCGGACGATTTCGTTGATCCCGCGTTCGGCTCGGGGTGCGTCAAGATCACCGGCGCGCACGATTTCAACGATTACCAGGCGGCGATGAAGCACAACATTCCGCTGGTGGTCATCATGGACTTCGACGCCAACATGGCGGGCGAAGCGCCTGCGAAGTATCGCGGCCTGAACCGCTACGTGGCCAGGAAGCAGGTCGTCGCCGACCTGGAGGCGCAAGGCCTGCTGGTGAAAATCGTCGCGCACCAGCACCAGGTACCCGTCTGCGAGCGCACGGGCGAAATCACCGAGCCCATGCTCACCGACCAGTGGTTCGTGAAGATGGACGGCTTGGCCGCACGCGGACTCAAGGCGGTCGAGTCCGGCGAGGTCCGTTTCTTCCCGGACCACTGGTCCGCCACCTACAACCACTGGCTGAAGAACATCCAGGACTGGTGCATCTCGCGCCAACTTTGGTGGGGCCACCAGATCCCGGCGTGGTACGACGCGGACGGCAATGTCATCGTGGCGCGCAGTGAGGCCGAGGCGCGCGCCAAGGCCGGCGGCAAGCCGGTCACGCGCGACCCGGATGTCCTCGACACGTGGTTTTCCTCCGCCCTGGTGCCGTTCACCACGCTGGGCTGGCCGGACAAGACGGCGGACCTCGAGAAGTACCTGCCTTCGAACGTGCTGGTCACCGGCAACGACATCATCTTTTTCTGGGTGGCGCGCATGATCATGATGACGCTCCACTTCACGGACAAGGTGCCGTTCCGCCACGTGTACATCAACGCCATGGTGCGCGATGCGGAAGGCCAGAAAATGTCCAAATCCAAGGGCAACACGCTGGACCCGCTCGATCTGATCGATGGAATCGGCTTCGACGCCCTGCTGGAGAAATCGACCAAGGGGCTGATGCTGGCCGCGCACCAGGAGCGCGCCACCAAGTACATCAGGAAGAACTTCCCGAACGGCATTGCCGCCTACGGCACGGACGCGTTGCGATTCACGTTCACCTCGCTGGCGCCGTTGTCGCTGACGCTCAATT
>CAZTYC010000015.1:0-15387 GCA_964617435.1 uncultured Burkholderiales bacterium | reverse complement strand
GGGTTACCGCAACTTCTGCAACAAGCTGTGGAACGCGACACGCTTCGTGCTCATGCAGGTCGAGGGCAAGGACGACGCCGAGCGCGGCCTCCTCGAATGCACCGGCGACTGCGGCCCGGGCGGCGACAAGGACTTCTCGCCGGCGGACCGCTGGATCGTCAGCCAGTTGCAGCGCACCGAAGCGGAAGTGGAGAAGGCATTCGCCGAATACCGCTTCGACACCGCCTCGGCGGCGATCTACAAGTTCGTCTGGGACGAATACTGCGACTGGTACGTGGAACTGGCCAAGGTGCAGCTCGCGTCCGGCACGCCGGCGCAGCAGCGCGGCACGCGCCGCACCCTGCTGCGCGTGCTCGAGACCACACTGCGCCTCGCGCACCCGATCATCCCGTTCATCACCGAGGAACTTTGGCAGAAGGTTGCCCCGCTGGCCGGCAAGGCGGGCGAGACGATCATGCTGGCGCCCTACCCCGTCGCACAACCGGAGAAGATCGATGCGGCCGCCGAGTCCTTCGTGGCCTCCTTGAAGGAATCGATCAACGCCGTGCGCAACCTGCGCGGCGAGATGGGCGTCTCTCCAGCAGCGCGCGTGGCATTGATCATCGATGGCGCCGAGCCGGCGATCGGGCCGCAATTGCCGTACCTGACAGCGCTGGCAAGGATTTCCGAATCGAAGTTCACCACCCCGCTGCCGCAGGCCAACGCGCCCGTGGCCGTGACCGCGCTGGGCAAGTGGATGCTCGACATCCCCATCGATGTGGCTGCGGAAAAAGACCGTCTGGGCAAGGAGATTTCCCGTCTCGCGGGAGAGATCGCCAAGGCGAACGCCAAGCTGGGCAACGCAAGCTTTGTGGACAAGGCGCCGGCGGCGGTGGTCGATCAGGAAAAGAAACGCCTGGCCGACTTTTCAAGCAAGCTGTCGGAATTGCAAGCGCAGCTCGCACGGCTCCGGTAGCCATTGCGGCGCGCCATGCGCCGCAAGCGGAGCAGATTGAAACTCAAGCACTGGCGCGGCGTTTCGCGGGTTTTTGCCCCAAACACCGCACCAGGATTGGAGTTTTACTTCTTGCGCCACTCCGTCACGCCACCGGGCTTGTCCTCCAGGACAATGCCCATCGCATCGAGTTGCTTGCGGATCGAATCTGCGCGCGCGAAGTCCCTGGCCTTCTTTGCCGCGTTGCGCTCGTCCACCAGCGCCTGCACATCGTGGCTTGCATCTGCACCGGCGACGAATGCGGCCGGGTCGGCCTGCAACAGCCCGATGGTGGCGCCCAGCGCCTTGAGGAGCGCCGCCAGGCGCGCGTCGCCGGTCTTTCGAACCTCGTCGCGCAACTCGAAGAGCACCGCAAATGCGGCGGGCGTGTCGAAATCGTCTTCCATCGCCGCTTTGAAACGCGCCGCCAATGGCTGCGACCATTCCAGGGCGAATCCTGCGGCCGGCGACACATCCTTCAACACGCGATAGATCCCCATCAGCGCGTTGGCCGCGTCCATCAGGGTGTCATAGGTGTAGTTGATCTCGCTCCGGTAATGCCCACGCAGCAAGAAAAAGCGCACTTCCTCGCCGCCGCGCACCGGGTTGAGCTTGTTCAGCACCTCGCGGATGGTGAAGAAGTTGCCCAGCGACTTGCTCATCTTTTCGCTGTCGAAAGTGAGGAATGCCGCGTGCATCCACACGTTCACGAACGGATGCCCCAGCGCGCCCTCGGATTGCGCGATCTCATTCTCGTGGTGCGGAAACTGCAGGTCCCAGCCGCCGCCGTGGATGTCCAGCTTTTCCCCCAGCACCGCGCGGCACATGGCTGAGCACTCGATGTGCCAGCCCGGCCGACCATTGCCGAACATCGATTCCCAATGCGGCTCCTGCGGCTTGGCCGCTTTCCACAGCGCGAAGTCGAGCGGGTCGCGCTTGTTCGCGTCCACGGCCACGCGCTCGCCGGCGATCAGGTCGTCCGGATTCTTGCGCGAGAGCTTTCCGTAGCCGGCGAACTTCCTCACAGCGTAATACACATCCCCGTTCGGCGCTCGGTAGGCGATGCCCTTGTCTTCGAGCAACCTGATGATGTCGAGCATGCCCGCCACGTGTTGCGTTGCGCGCGGCTCCGACGTCGGCCGCAGCAGTTTCAACCGGTCGAAATCCTCGTGCATGGCGGCGGTCATGCGCTCGGTCAGCGCGGCAATCGATTCACCGTTGGCATTGGCGCGCTCGATGATCTTGTCGTCGATGTCGGTGACGTTGCGCGCGTAGTTCACGCTCAACCCGCTGGCGGTGAGCCAGCGATACACCATGTCGAACACGGTGAACGTGCGCGCGTTGCCGATGTGGAAAAAGTCGTACACCGTCGGACCGCACACGTACATCGAGACCTTGCCCGGCTCGATCGGGCGCAGCGGTTCTTTCTGGCGGGTCAGCGTGTTGTAGAGCGTTTGCATGGGAAATGGGAAAAAGGTTGGGTCTGGCGGCGCCGCCGGAATGCAATGGCCATCACGGGGACACCATGCCGGGGTGCGCGCAACTTTTCGGGGAATTCCGGATCGCAGTCATCAGCGCCGCGATCGCGAACGGGAGGGAATGCGGTCAACATCGCACCGCGTCAAGGCGCGGCGGCAATGCGGGAAGAACTGGCGAAATGGGGCGCATCCAGCGGTGGTTCAGGTGCAAAATGGGTAGAATATCGCCTGCGTGGCGAGACCACGTTTTTCAATGAATTCAATGAATTATAACAATACGTCCGGGGACTCCGTGCCTTCCACCACTCGTTTGGCGTCAACGCTTCCCTCCCCTTGGCTTGCAATCATCGCCTGTGCCTTCGCGCTGGCAGGCAACGGCCAGGCGTTTGCAACACCGACGGACGACATCAAGGACGCCACCAAGCTCTACCAGTCCGGCAAGTTTGATCAAGCGCTGGCCAAGGTCAATGCCGCGCTGGTGCAGCAGCCCAAGGATGCCCAGGGGCGATTCATCAAAGGCCTCATCTACACGGAGCAAAAGCGCACCGCGGATGCCATCCAGATCTTTACCGGCTTGACCGAGGACTTTCCGGAACTGCCAGAGCCGTACAACAACCTGGCGGTGCTCTACGCCGGCCAGGGAAACTATGACAAGGCCAAGGCCGCATTGGAGCTTGCCATCCATACGCATCCGGCCTATGCCACTGCGTATGAAAACCTGGGGGACGTCTATGCCCAGCTGGCGCGCCGCTCGTACGACAAGGCGCTGCAGCTCGACAAGAACAACGCGGGTGTCCAGACCAAGATGGCGATGGTGAAGGACTTGTTCAGCGCGCCGAAATCGGCGGTGCAGGAACCTGCCAAGGCGCCGCCGGTGGCGGTGGCCGCGGCACCCGCAAAGCCGGAACCCGCGAAGCCCGTGACCACCGCCAAGGCCGAGCCGGCCAAGGCGGAACCGCCCAAGGCTGAGCCTGTCAAACCCGAACCCGCAAAGACCGAACCGGCCAAGGTGGACAGCGCAAAGGCCGGCGCGGGCAATGCCGACAGCCAGGTGGCCGCCGCCGTGGCCGCGTGGGCAAAGGCGTGGGCGGCGAAAGACGTCCCCGCCTATCTTGCGGCGTACTCCTCCGATTTCACCCCGCCGGACCGCATGACGCGCGCCGCATGGGAGGCCCAGCGCAAGGAACGCATCGAACGCGCGAAGTCAATCACCGTGGAAGCCAAGATCACCAAGATTGCGTACGCCGGAAACGAGGCGACGGTGACCCTTCGGCAAAGCTACCGGTCGGATGCCGTGAAAAGCGACAACACCAAGGTGCTCAAGATGGTCCGCAACGGGGACAAATGGTTTATTCGCTCCGAACGCGCGGCGAAGTGATGCAAGCGCGAAGTCCCGGCTTTCCGCGCGGATCTGCCTGCAGTATCGCCATCGCTCTCGCGGTCAC
This sequence comes from uncultured Burkholderiales bacterium, assembly GCA_964617435.1. Classification (GTDB taxonomy): domain Bacteria; phylum Pseudomonadota; class Gammaproteobacteria; order Burkholderiales; family Usitatibacteraceae; genus UKL13-2. The sequence goes on along the minus strand of CAZTYC010000015.1, from coordinate 11,491 downwards.
CGCCTTACCCGTTTCCGCGCAGACCGCCATCGCGGGCCTGTCCTACGCCAACGAGGTCGAAGCTTCGCTGGTGCGGGCCATTGAATCCCTGCGCGATTCCGGCATCAAGCCGGCGCTCAAGGAAATCGACGCGACACTGGAAAAGAACCCGCATTTCCGCCTGGGACACTTGATCAAGGGCGACCTGCTGATGGCCAAGGCGGGGGTGCCGATGGCCTTCGGCGCCAAGGGCGAGGCGGAATCGCTCGCCAACCTCAAGGATGAGGCCAAGGTCCGCCTCACGCGCTACCTGGACGGCCCCGCGCCCGGCAGCCTGCCCACCGCGCTCCTGCAACTGGCCCCGCAGCACACGCATGCGCTGCTGGTGGACAGCCAGCAATCGCGCATCTATGTGTTCGAGAACGCCGGCGGCGTGCCGCGCCAGGTGGCGGATTTCTACATTTCCGGCGGCAAGAAGGGCTTCGAAAAAACGCGCGAAGGCGACCAGCGCACCCCGCTCGGCGTCTATCACGTCACGTCGTCGATGGGCAAGGAGAAACTGAGCGACTTCTACGGACCCGGCGCGTTTCCATTGAACTATCCCAACGAGTGGGACAAGCGGTTGGGCAAAAACGGCTCGGGCATCTGGATCCACGGCACGCCGTCGAATACCTACAGCCGCCCTCCGCGCGCCTCGGACGGCTGCGTGGTATTGACCAACGATGACTTTGCGCGCTTTTCAACATTCGTCACGCCCGGATCGACGCCGGTGATCATCGTCCCGAGCGTGCAGTGGAAATCACCGGAATCGTGGGCGGCGGAGCGCGGCGCGTTCTACGACGCGCTGGGCGCCTGGATCAACGACTGGGAAAGCCTCGACACCGAGCGCTACCTCTCCCATTACTCCAAGGCGTTCGAGGCGGACGGCAAGGACTTCAGCGCCTGGTCGCAGAACAAGCGCCGCATCAACGCCGCCAAGACCTGGGTCAAGGTTGAAGTAAGAAATCTTTCCGTCCTGGAATATGCCGTCGCCCAGGACGCCAATCCAATGCTCATGGTCACGTTCGACCAGGAATACAAGAGCAGCAACAACGCCACGCGCATGAAGAAGCGCCAGTACTGGCAGCGCGAAGGCGGCCAGTGGCGCATCGTGTACGAATCGACCGCCGCGTGACGCGGCATCCCCGCTCAATTCAACCGCAACGCACAAGGAGTTTCCCAGCATGACCACGTATCGCCTCGCCTCTGCCGCCGCATTGTTGATCGCACCGTTCGTCACCGGCCTGGCCCTGGCCCAGAAGCCGGCCGACGCCAACGGCGCCGCATCCAAGGCCGCCGCGAAGACCGCAGTCAAGCCCGCCTCCAGGAATGAATCGGCGTGCAAATATGACAAGTCCGCCCCGGTGGTCAACGTGGCGCTGACCACCAACCTCGGAGTCATCAAGCTGGCGCTCAACAACGAAAAGGCCCCGATCTCGACCGAGAACTTCGTCAAGTACGTGTCGAGCGGGTTTTACGCGGGCACCGTGTTCCACCGGATCATCGACGGGTTCATGATCCAGGGCGGCGGGTACGACAAGAAATACCAGCCCAAGGCGACACTGGCGCCGATCAAGAACGAGGCCGCCAACGGCCTGCGCAACGACGTCTACACCATCGCGATGGCCCGCACCGGCGTGGTGGATTCCGCCACCTCGCAGTTCTTCATCAATGTCGTGAACAATGACGGGCTCAACCATGTCAATCCCGCTCAGTTCGGTTACGCGGTGTTCGGCAAGGTCACCGAGGGCACCGATGTGGTGGACAAGATCAAGTCCGCCAAGACCGCCCCGCGCTCCCCGGACATGCCCAATGCGCCGGTGGAGGACATCGTCATCGAAAAGGCCGAGTGCCTTTGAGCCCCGGCCCACCCACACCATAGAAAGAACACCATGAAAATCAAGCTCACCACCAACCTGGGTGCCATCACGCTCGAGTTGAACAAGGACAAGGCTCCCATCTCCTCCGAGAACTTCGTCAAGTACGTCGAGTCCGGCCATTACAACGGCACCATCTTCCATCGTGTCATCGATGGCTTCATGATCCAGGGCGGCGGATTCGACAAGTCGATGAACCAGAAGCCGGTCGGCGCGCCGATCAAGAACGAAGCCACCAACGGGCTCAAGAACGACAATTACACCGTCGCCATGGCGCGCACCAACGTGGTCGATTCCGCCACCTCGCAGTTCTTCATCAACGTGAAGGACAACGATTTCCTCAACCACGCCGGCGCCGCCAACTACGGCTACGCCGTGTTCGGCAAGGTGGTGGAGGGCAAGGACGTGGTGGACAAGATCAAGGGTGTGGCCACCGGCAACAAGGGCATGCACCAAAACGTGCCCACGGAACCTGTGGTGATTGAAAAGGCCGAATGCATCTGAGCGGCGCCTCACCGGCAAGGCAAAGGGCGGCGTGGACCGCCCTTTTTCTTTTATAGTCGGCCCATGCCCAACACCTATTTCATTTCCGACCTCCACCTGTGCACGGAACGGCCGGAGACCACTGCGGCATTCCTCCAGTTCATGCGGACAACCGCGCGCACGGCCGGAGCCCTCTATGTGCTGGGCGACCTTTTCGAATACTGGATTGGCGATGACCAGCTTGACCACGATCCTCTGGCGCGCGATGTGGCCGCGGCGTTCGCCGATAACGCCACTGCGGGCGTGACCCAGTATTTCATGCACGGCAATCGCGATTTCCTCATTGGCGAGCGCTTCGCGCGCGAAGCGCGCATGACGCTGCTGTCCGACCCGACGGTGATCGTACTGGGCGGCGAACGGGTGCTGCTGATGCACGGCGACACGCTGTGCACGGACGATGCCGCCTATCAAGCGTTCAGGAAACAAGTCCGCGAACCCGCATGGCAGCGGGAGTTCCGGGCGAAGACCTATGCGGAACGCGAAGCCATCGCCTTATCCCTTCGGTCGAAAAGCAATATTGAAAAATCGATGAAGGCGGAGGCGATCATGGATGTTTCGGCTGACGCAGTCGAGAATGCCTTTTCCCGGAATGGCTGCGCCGTAATGATTCACGGCCATACCCACCGTCCCGCAATTCACCACCACGGCAAACAGGCCCGCTGGACGCGCCATGTCCTGCCGGATTGGCCGGCCGAGGAACCCGCTTTGTGCGGTTCGGATTCGACGACAGAACTGCATCGAACTGCCTGAAGGCCGCAAAGCGGCACGCCGGGACTTTGTGGCTTCGGGCGATGAACTGCCCGTGCTATGCCTTAACCGGAATTGAGAATGCGACTGCGAACCAGCAAGTACGCACGCTCATCACCATGGGCGGTGGCGGGATCCGACTTGGAGGTGTTGCCGTTTCTCATTTGGGCAAGCACGTCCCAACCTGCGCGATCAAGCAGACGCGCGAGCCCGGTTCCCGAAAAGATCCAGTAGTTCGTCGGATCATTGTTGCATTCCGTCGGATTGACCAAATACGCGACGGGAAGAAGCTCGATCGGGTCTCCATCCGGCGAGAATCTCGCGACGCGCGTACTGATGAATGCATACCGGGAGACGCGCGCAAGCGACTCCAGAACAAAGAATGGATTCTTGAGGTGGTACAGGATCCCCAGGAAAAACACGAGGCCATACTGTTTTCTGGGCCAAGAAAACTTCGAGTCGAGGTCCATTTCATGAATCGAGATCCCGGACTGCAGCGCCGCTTTAAGGAGTCGCGCGCCATGCATTCCGTTCATGTTTGTCGGCCCAAAGTCGATCAAATCCAACTCAAGACCCAATCGATCCAAGAAGAACGACACGTCACCGTCCGCACCTCCCACGTCAGCGACTGGAAGGCCATCGATCAATGACGCCAAGTCCCGGAGGGATCCCTTCAACAAGTGGTCAAGATGTTCAAAGTTTCCCAGTGATTCCCATGGATACCAGGGAAATCCGGCTGGCGCACAGGCTGCGCGGACCTTGCGGAACTCCTCCAGAAAAACACGCGAACTGGCGTTCAACAGCCCAATGTCAAGCGCGCGATGGGGGGGGGGGAATCACCTCGTCGGAAGCTTTGGTGGAATTTGAAGTTGGCATTTTGCGGGTATGGAAATTGTGAAACAAATCGAGTCTCTTGCATCTCAAAACATGGTCACTCACAAGATGCGACGGGTAGATCGGTTTTCATTTGCGCTCGATCCACAAGCTGCCCCCCGAGAATCCATGCCCCTTCGGATGGGCCAGACCGTCGATGACCAGCTGGCGATGCTTCATGAAGGCGTAGGTGCTGCCAAACAGCACGCGGAACGCATTCGAATGCGTCAGCAAGGCACGCAGAAGGTACTGCTCGTTCCAGCTGCGGTTCATGTCGATCACCCAGTCTTGCGGGTATTCCAGCGGCAGGAACACGTCGTGCACGTGGATTCGCACACCGGAGGCCAGGCGCGGCAGCACATCCAGAAAGAGGAAGTTGACGTCACTGCCGGTCTTGGAGACGTGGGAGGAATCGATGAACAGGATGTCGCCGGATTCCAGCTGTGAAAAGAATTCCTGCGGCACATCCTGCGCCTTGGATTCGAGGAGCGTCCCGATTCCGGGAACGCCCGCCTTCAGGAACGGCCGCGGGTAGGGCTCGATGCAGGTAATGGCGATGTTGCCGCCGAGGTGCCGCCGGTTCACATCGGCCATCAAGAGCGACGAAAACCCGGAACCGACTTCGATGATGCGACGCGGTGCCCACGCGCGCAGCAAGACGAACAGGGCGCGGGCGTCCAGCCAGCTGAATTGGGAATTCTGCGTGAAGAAGCTGTACGAGAATGCGGCATCTTTCTCATGCTCAGGATAGTCGTATTCCGGCATGAAGCGCGGAAACCAGCGCGTCAGCGCCTCGACATGAAACCCGTCATTGAAGTCGATGCCGGGCAGCGTCGGCAACTGATCCGGCCACAGGCGCGCCGCCGGCTGCCTGGCTTCTTCCGGGTCGACGATCGGCGAATAGAAATGCCCCGCTGGAAATGCCAGCGCGCTGCCGCCCTGGGTCATGCGGCAGCCAGTCCGGCCGCGAGGTCCGCGCAGATATCCTGCTGGCCTTCCAGGCCCACGGCCACACGCACCAACCCGTCCGCGACTCCACTGGCATCGCGCTCCGCCTGGGAGATGCGAGCGTGGGTGGTGGTGGCCGGGTGCGTGATGGTGGTGCGCGTGTCACCCAGGTTTGCGGTGATGGAAATCATCCGGACTGCGTCGATCAGGCGCCAGGCCGCGTCCTTCCCGCCCTTCACCTCGAACGACACCACCGCGCCCTGCATGGGCGCCTGCCGCATTGCCAGCGCGTGCTGGGGATGGCTCGACAGACCCGGATAGTGCACCGCCGTGACGCCTTTTTGCCTGGCCAACCATTCGGCCAGCGCCAGCGCCTGCCGTGAATGGGCTTCCATGCGCAGTCGCAAGGTCTCCATGCCCTTCAGGCAAATCCAGGCGTTGAACGGCGATAACGCCGGCCCGGCGGTGCGCACGAATCCGTACACCGGTTCGATCAGGGCCTTGCTGCCGCACACCGCACCGGCCAGCACGCGGCCTTGCCCGTCAAGGTACTTGGTGGCCGAATGGATCACGAGATCCGCGCCGAGTTCAAGCGGCCGTTGCAGCGCCGGCGTGAGCAGGCAGTTGTCAACCGCGAGGATGGCGCCGTGCGCCCGTGAAATCTCCGCCAGCGCGGCAATGTCGCAGACCTCGCCCAGCGGGTTGGACGGCGTTTCGCAAAACAGCATGCGCGTGTTGGCCCGCATCGCGCCACGCCACTGCGCGGTATCGGCGCCGGTGACCCAGGTGGTGTCGATGCCAAATTTCCTTGCGATCTGGTCGAACAGCGGCACCACCGTGCCGAAGACGCTGCGCGACGCCACCACGTGGTCCCCGGACTTCAGCAAACCCAGCACCGCGCTGGCAATCGCGGCCATCCCCGTGGCGGTGGCGACACAATCCTCCGCCCCTTCCAGCGCCGCCAGGCGATCCTGGAACATCGTCACCGTCGGATTGGTGAAGCGGCTGTAGAGGAAGCCGGGCTCCTCGTTGGCGAATTTGCGCGCCGCTTCCTGCGCGGACTTGTAGGTGAAACTGGAGGTCAGGAACAGCGCCTCCGAATGCTCCTGGAAATCGCTTCGCAGCGTCCCTGCACGAACGGCGAGGGTATCGAAGGCGGGATGTCGTTCTTGTTCACTCATGCGAGTGTCCTGGGCTCATGGTCCGGCTGCGGGTTCGGTAGGGGCAAAGGATCGCAAACGCGCCGCGCTACCGCTCGGCCACCGACAGTCCCAGGTCCAGCTGCTCCGCGCGGGCGGATTCGTCGGAAACATCGACGGGATCGCCGCTGCGGTCGCGGCCCCGCTCCAGGACTTCCAGATAGGCCGTGTCCACGCCACCGGTGATGTAGCGCCCATCGAAGCAGGAGGCATCGAATTCGGTAATCGCCGGGTTGCAGGAGCGGACATCCGCAATGAGGTCTTCGAGGTCCTGGTAAAACACCGCGTCCGCGCCGATCTCCTCGGCAATCTGGCCGGCATCGCGTCCGTTGGCAATCAGTTCATTGCGCGTGGGCATGTCGATGCCATACACATTCGGAAAGCGCACTGGCGGAGCGGCGGAGGCGAAGTAGACCTTCTTCGCGCCGCACTCGCGCGCCATCTGCACAATCTCCCGGGAGGTGGTGCCGCGCACGATCGAATCGTCCACCAGCAGCACGTTTTTCCCGCGGAACTCGATGCCCATGGCATTGAGCTTCTGGCGCACCGATTTGCGCCGCTCCTTCTGCCCCGGCATGATGAACGTGCGGCCGATATAGCGGTTCTTGATGAAGCCTTCGCGGTACTTCACCCCCAGCACCTGGGCGACTTCCACCGCGGATGGCCGGCTGGTGTCGGGAATGGGAATCACCACGTCGATGTCGAGGCCGGGATGTTCGCGCTGGATCTTCTTGGCGAGCGAGCGGCCCATCAGCGCGCGCGTCTCGTACACCGAGATGCCATCGATCACGGAGTCGGGCCGCGCGAGGTACACATACTCGAAAATGCACGGATTGAGCTGCGGGTTGGCCGCGCACTGGCGATGGAAGAAGGCGCCGCTGGTGTCGATGAACACGGCCTCGCCGGGTTCCACGTCGCGCATGACGGAAAACCCCAGCGTGTCGACGGCGACCGATTCGGACGCGACCATGAACTCGACGCTGCCGTCCTCGGTGACGTTCTTGCCGATCACCAACGGCCGGATGCCGTGCGGATCGCGAAAGGCCAGCAGTCCGTGGCCGGCGATCATCGCCACGATGGCGTATGCGCCCTTGGCGCGCCGGTGCACACCTGCCACGGCATTGAAGATCGCCTCCGGGTCGAGGCGGATGCCGCGCGCCGCCTGCGACAGTTCGTGCGCCAGCACATTGAGCAAGACTTCGGAATCCGAATTGGTGTTGACGTGCCGCAGGTCGTCCTGGAACAACTCGCGCTGCAGTTCCTTGGTGTTGATGAGGTTGCCGTTGTGGCCCAGCACCACACCAAACGGCGAATTGACGTAGAACGGCTGCGACTCGGCCGCGCTCGCCGCAGAACCGGCGGTCGGGTAGCGGCAATGCGCGATGCCCATGGTACCGGTGAGGTCGCGCATGTTGCGGGTGCGGAACACGTCGCGCACCAGCCCCTTGTTCTTGTGCATGTGGAAGGTGCGGCCGTCCGCCGTGACGATGCCCGCGGCGTCCTGCCCGCGGTGCTGCAGCACGGTCAGCCCGTCATAGAGCAGCTGATTGACGGGGCTCCTGGAAACGATGCCGATGATGCCGCACATGGTCAGGCTCCGCGCAAGGCCGGCTTGGGCGCATCGCTCGCGTAACTGATGCGCGACGCGACGCTGTCCGGAAGGAAGGATTTGAGGCTCATGGCCACATGCGTGAGCCAGGGCGCGGTCACCGATTGCTTCCACCACGCGGATTGCGGCAACTTGGACATGCCGGCCAGCCAGAAAAACACCAGCACGACCAGCCCCGCGCGCGCCAGCCCGATGGCGCCGCCGGCCACGCGGTTCAGCCCATCCAGGCCGAAACGGCGCAGCAATTCGGTCAGCAGGCTGGCGATCAGCGAGGCCAGCATCAGGACGCCCATGAAGATCGCCACCCAGGCCAGCGCGACGCGGAACGCCGGCTCGCTCATCCAGTCTGCAAAGTGCGGGGCCAGCGTGGAGGCGAAGGCCGTGGAGAGCACCAGCGCGGCGACCCAGCCTGCCAGGTGCAACACTTCGCGCACGGCGCCGCGATAGACGCCGACGGCAATCGAGAGAATCACCAAGGTCACGACAAAGAGATCCAGGCCGTTCATGGTCGCGCGTTATCTGGGAACGACCTTGCCGTCGCCGCCAGCGAGCTTGATCTTGGCCAGCGCGGCGTCCGCATTGTTGCGGGTGTCAAACGGCCCGGCGCGCACACGGGTGACCTTGCCGCCGCTCACGGCGACGGTTTCGGTGTAGTGCGGAAGGCCGGCCTCCTTGATGCGGGCAATGGATTCCTTGATCTTGTCCGCATCGCTGAACGCGCCCACCTGCACGGCAAACGCGCCCTTGGCCGAGGCCTCCTTGCCGGCCTTGGCCGACGCCTTGGTGTCCGCCGGCTTTTCAGTTGCGGCAGGCCGCGATTCACGTGGCGGCGGCGCAGTCTTGGGCTCGGGCTTGGCGGACTCCTTGGGCGGTTCCTTGGCGGCTTCCTTGGGCGGTTCCTTCACCGGTTCTTTGGCGGGTTCGACCGGCGGGATCTGCACCTTGGTCGGTTCAGTCAGCGGCCGCTGGGCGTCCTGAGCGGGAACCGGCGCGGGCGCGGACAATGGAGGCTGGCCTTCCTTTTGCGGAATCTGCACGCTGATTTCCGTGCGCGCCTTGCCGCCCGCCGGCTTGGGCTCGTTGTCGAAAAACATCGGCACAAAGACAAAGGCCAGCAACCCGAGCGTGACGGCGCCCATCAGTCGGCGGCGCCCACGGCGCTTCAATTCGCGTTCAGCGGTCGTCAGTTCCGGTTGATCGGCCATCGGCGGGCTGGGGATTTCGTTGAGGGGCGAGGCGCAGGATTTTCGCCACGGTGAAGAACGATCCGAAGACTACAATTCTATCATTCGGCCCCGCCTGATCCCGCGCCGCAGCAAACGCATGGGCGATGTCCACATGCGGCGTGAACCGGCCGCCCTGCCCCTGCGCATTGAGGTGCGCGGCAACCTCCGAAACGGTTGCGCCGCGCGGCGTTGCGCCATCGAGCCCGGCAATGTGCCAATGGTCGAACCGGTGGCCGAGGATCGCGATCACTTCCGCCACCTCCTTGTCGCGCAGCATGCCGAAGACCGCAAAGGTGTTCCCCGCGAAGGGCATGCCGCCCAGCGCGTGGTCCAGCGCGCGTGCCGCGTGCGGGTTGTGGGCCACGTCCAGCACCACCGTGGGCCGCCCCGGCAGAACCTGCATGCGGCCCGGCCATTCGACCTCCAGCAGACCCCGCTTGATGTGGCCGATCGACACCGGCCGCGCGGATTGCAGGCATTCGACGGCCATCAGCGCCGCCGCTGCGTTCTTCAGCTGGTAGGCCCCGCGGAGGGCCGGGAACGGCAGCGCGCGGCGCGCCGCGGCCCCGCTGACAAAGTCCCATTGCCCGTTGAGCGTGCGGAATGAAAATCCGTCGTCCAGCGCTAGCCACTGGGCGTTGATGGCACGGGCATGGTCAATCACGGTATGCGGCGGACTCCGGTCGCCGAAGATGGCCGGGCGGCCGGTGCGGTAGATGTGCGCCTTTTCCCAGCCGATGGCCTCCCGCGTATTGCCCAGGTAGGCCTGGTGATCCAGGTCCACGGACACGACGATCGACACATCGCCATCGACCAGGTTGACGGCATCGAGCCGCCCGCCGAGGCCCACCTCCAGCACCGCGACATCCAGCGAAGACGCCTGGAACAGCACCAGGGACGCCAGCGTGGCGAACTCGAAATACGTCAGCGGTTCCGGCGCGGCGGCGGCCTGCCTCGCGCACTCGACTTGCGCGAACGCGTCCGCCAGGGCCGCGTTCGTGGCTTCGTGCCCGTCGATGCGCACGCGTTCGTTGAAACGCAGCAAGTGGGGCGAGGAATAGAAGCCGGTCCGGTACCCCGCGGTGCGATAGATCGACTCGAGCATGGCGCAGGTCGAACCCTTGCCATTGGTGCCGCCCACGACCACGTTGACCGGCGCGCGGGGGCATCCCAGGCGTTGCCAGACGGCCCGCACGCGATCGAGTCCCATCTCGATCTCGGCGCTGTGCTGCCGGCCGATGTAGTCAAGCCAGTCGTCGAGCGAGGATGGCAGGTTGGTCATGGGACGAGAAGGTCAAACTCGTTTACTGGCGCGGCGTTTGGCGGCATTTTGGCTGGAAAGCCGCGCCCGTCCTTGAGTTTGAAGGGTGAGGAACAGCCTTACGGTCACGCCGGCAACGGTTCCTTCTGCAGCAGCGTCACCAGTTGCGCGAGCTTGTCCCGCATCTGGCGGCGGTCGACGATCATGTCGATCGCGCCCTTTTCGAGCAGGAATTCAGCGCGCTGGAAGCCGTCCGGCAGGGTTTCGCGCACGGTCTGCTCGATCACGCGCGGACCGGCAAAGCCGATCAGCGCACCGGGCTCGGCAATGACCACGTCCCCGAGGAATGCGAAGCTGGCGGATACGCCGCCCATGGTCGGGTCGGTCAGCACCGAGATGAACGGCAGGCGCGCCGAGGAAAGCATGTGCAGGGCGGCGGTGGTCTTGGTCATCTGCATGAGCGACAACAGGCCCTCCTGCATGCGCGCGCCGCCCGAGGCGGAAAAACACACGAAGGGCAGCTTCTCGTCGGAGCAGGCTTCCACCGCGCGTGCGAAGCGCTCGCCCACCACGGAGCCCATCGAGCCGCCCATGAAATTGAACTCGAACGCCGCGGCCACCATCGGCACGTTCTTGACCGTGCCCTGCAGCACCACGAGCGCGTCGGTCTCGCCGGTCGATTTTTCGGCTTCCTCCAGGCGGTCCACGTACTTCTTGCTGTCGCGGAACTTCAGGCTGTCCATCGGCACCACTTCACTGCACAGTTCCGCGCGGCCCTCCGGATCGAACAGCATGTCCAGCCGGGTGCGTGCCGAAATGCGATTGTGGAAATTGCATTTGGGGCACACGTTCTGGTTGCTCTCCAGGTCCGTGAAATACAGCGTGGCCTGGCAGGAGACGCACTTGCTCCACAGCCCTTCCGGCACCGCTTTGCGCGCGGTGGCCGCGTTGGACTTGATCTTGGGGGGCAGCAGCTTCTTGAACCAGCTCATGCGTCCATGGCCTTTCGGATGTCGGTCAACAGCGCGCGCACCTGTTCAATCTCGCGGCCGGGGTTCGCTTCCATTTCCTGGATGATACGGGAGCCGATCACGACGGCATCGGCAAACGCGGCGATGCGCCGCGCGGTCTCGCCGTCGCGGATGCCGAAGCCGACGCCGACGGGAAGCGCCGTCCTGGCCTTGATGCGC
>CAZTYC010000014.1:0-25698 GCA_964617435.1 uncultured Burkholderiales bacterium | reverse complement strand
CGGTGGCCAGCGGCGTGGTGAACAGGTTGGACAGGGTGATGATGATCTTGTGCGGATCCTTGTTCGCGCCCTTGACTTCCAGGAACCCTTCGGCCCCGGCGCCGCCACCCTTGTTCACCACCACGAGGGGCTGCTTCATCAGGTTGTGCTTGGTGACAATCCCCTGGAACAGCCGTGCCATTTGGTCGGCCCCGCCGCCGGTTCCGGCCGGCACGACAAAATCGACCGACTTGGTCGGCTCCCATGACTGCGCTTGCGCGCCCGCCGACAGGGCGCCCAGAAACACGCCCGCCACCATGGCGCACATCGTCTTGACCTTGTTCAATGGTGCTTTGCGTTGCATATCCCCTCCGTCGGGTTTTGGTTTTCAGTCAAATGACACTGTTAGGACGCTTTGGATTCGGTTGACGTTGACGCCGAAGCAGACTTGGCCAATTGGCGGCCCACCAGGATGACCAGGCCCGCGCAAAGCGCCGCGACGAGATATTCCACCCAGTGCGGGAATTGGCCGGTGAACGCCTCGATGGCCTTGTCTTCCCAGGCCATTTCGCCCGCCACCCACCCGATCAGCGCCGCGCCGATGGTGATGATCACGGGGAAACGCTCCATCAGCTTGATGAGGAGCGTGCTGGCATAGATGATGAGCGGGATGCTGATGGCCAGGCCGATGATGAGCAGCATCGTGCTGCCCTTGGCGGCCGCAGCCACCGCGATGACGTTGTCCAAGCTCATGACCAGGTCCGCGATCAGGATCGTGCGCACTGCGGCGATCATCGAGTCGTGGCCCTTGATCTTGTCCTCGTCCTCCGCGTCGTCCCCGGCGAGCAGTTTCACGCCGATCCACAGCAGCAGGGCCGAGCCGACAATCTTGAGCCAGTTGATGTCCAGCAGCGCCACGGCGAACAGGGTCAGCACGATGCGCATGACAATGGCCGCGCCACTGCCCCAGAAAATGGCCTGTTTCTGCTGCTGAGGCGGCAGCGAGCGGGCGGCCAGCGCGATGACCACCGCATTGTCGCCGGAGAGCACGATGTTGACGCCGATGATCTTGGCCAGCGCGGTCCAGAAGAAAGGGTCGGAGAGATCCATAAGGCAACCGATCAATTGAAAGTGGGTCAAATGGAAAATCGCACTGGGCGGGGGGATTCCCGCCACGTGACATAGAATTTCCAAACCATGCCGCGATCATAATCCGTTTGACCATGCCCGCCCGTTCGCCATTCATGCCTGCCGGTTCGCCTTCCACAGTGCGCCCGACACATTTGGGCGGATTGCTCCGGCGCGTCGCCGTGGCGGTTTTTTACGCCGCGCCCCTGGCCCTTTCATTGATGCCGGACAAGCCGGCAGGTGCCGCACTGCCCCAGGTCAAGACCTCCGCCCTGTCCGCGCAGGACCAGGCGGTGCTGGCGGCGGCTCAGGCATATGAACGCCGCGATCTGAAAGCGCTTGCGGCCTCCCGCGAGGCGCTGCGCGGCACCCCCCACCTGCTCTCGCACTACCCCGAGTTCTGGTTTCTTTCCGTGTCCCTGCAGGCGGCGCGCGGCGACGCGCTGGCCGAGGCCGACGCGATTCGCGCCTTCCTGTCCCGGCACCCGGATTCGCCGCTGGCGGACAGCCTGCGCAGGGATTGGCTGAAGGCGCTGGGCCGCCAGGCGAGTTGGGAGACCTTCCTCGCCGAGGTGCCGCGCATCGGCACCGACGATTCCGAGATCGTCTGCCATCATCTTCGCGTGCGCCTTGAGCGCCAGGATCGCGACGCCAGGCCTGAAGCCCGGTCCCTGTGGAATGCCGCCACGCCGTTGCCGGACGCCTGTTACGACCTGTTTGCCGAAGTTCGCGCCAGTCTCGGCCTGGGGCCGGGCGAATTGTGGATGCGGGTGCGGCGGCTTCTGGAGGACAACCAGGTGGCGGACGCGCGTCGCAGCGCGGCCCTGATCGACGGACTGCCCGCCGCGTTCGAACGCCAGACTGCCGGCATCGGCATCAATCCGGGCCACTGGCTGGAGAAGGAGAAACTCAACCCGAAGTCTCGCGCGTCGATCGAACTCTTCCTGTTCGCCATCACGCGTATGGCGCGCGCAGATGCCGTGCGCGCTGCGTTGCTGCTCGAGCGCCACGGCAAGGCCCTGCCCGAATCCGAGCGCAAGGAGGCCTACGCACGCATCGCCCTGCATGGCGCCGTGCAACTCGAGGAACAGGCCCTGGAATGGTTCAAGAAGGCGGAACCCTCAAAGCTCAGCAGCACACAGTCCGCCTGGAAGGCGCGCGCCGCACTGCGCCAAGGCGACTGGGCTGCCGTGAAGTCAGCCATCCAGGCCATGGACGCGCGCGACCAGCGCGACACCGCCTGGCGCTACTGGCTGGCGCGCGCCGAATCCGCGCTGGGCAACGCGGCAGTCGCGGCGGAGGGACGCAACGCGCTGGCGCGCGAACCCGGCTTCTACGGCCTGCTGGCCGCAGAGGAGTCCGGCATCGCCGTGGAGCCCGCATGGAAGGGCTGGAAGCCCGGCGAGCAGGATCTGGCTGCCTTCGCCGCGCGTCCGGCTGTTGCGCGCGCGTTGGCGCTCTATCGTCTGGACTTGCGCCTTGAGGGCTTGCGCGAATGGCAGTCTGCGGTTCGTCAACTCGACGATGCGTCCCTGCTGACCGCCGCCGAGGTTGCGCGTCTGAACGGCGTCCCGGACCGCGCCATCAGCACGGCCAACCGGACCCTGGTCACGCATGACTACGCGCAGCGCTACCCGATGCCCTACCGCGATGACTTGTCGGCCCAGGCCAAGAATTGGGGGGTCGACGAGGCATGGGTCTACGGGCTGATCCGCCAGGAGAGCCGCTTCATGGTGGATGCCAAGTCGCGCGTCGGCGCGACGGGCCTCATGCAATTGATGCCTGCCACGGCGCGCTGGGCCGCGGCACGCGTCGGGCTGGCGCCCCAGGTGGCAAGAAACCTTGCCGACGTGCCCGTGAACCTGGCGCTGGGCACGTTTTATCTCAAGCACGTGCTCGATGACCTCGGGCATCCGGTCCTGGCCACCGCCGCCTACAATGCCGGGCCGGGCCGGGCGCGCCGCTGGCGCTCGGAGGCCACGCTTGAGGGCGCGATCTATGCCGAAACCATTCCCTTCAATGAAACGCGAGACTACGTGAAGAACGTCATGGCCAACACTTGGTATTACGCGCGCCAAGCCGGCAACACAAAGGTGCGGCTCACCGACATGCTCGGCCGCGTGCCGGGCAAGAGCATCAGCGAAGGTGCCGCCTCGACCCTGGGCCCGGTCGCCATGGCGGCGGCCAAATGAGGCCCGTCACGCGCGTGCTGCTGCTGGGCGGCAGCGGCTACATCGGCTCCTCGATCGCGGCGGCCTTGTGCGGGCAGGGCATCCAGGTCACGGTGCAAACCCGCCGGGCGGCCCGCGCATCGCACCTGACGACCCTGCCGACGCTCGCCATCGCCGAGGCCGGGATTGACGATGAGGCCGCGTTGGCGCGCCTGATGGAGGTCCACGATGCGGTGGTCAACCTGATCGCGACCCTGCATGCGCCCTTCGAGGAACTGCATGTGCACTGGCCGGCACGCGCGGCGCGCATCGCCCTCAAATGCGGCGTGCAGCACTTCGTGCATTTCAGCGCGCTCGGCGCGGCCATGACGGCGCCGTCAGCGTACCTGCAATCGAAGGAGCGAGGCGAGGTTGACTTGCACAAGGTGACCGACGGGCAGCGGATGGCCGTCACGGTCCTGCGCCCCTCGGTCGTGTTTGGGGCGCACGACAAATTCCTGAACATGTTCGCCAGCCTGGTGCGCTGGTCGCCGGTGGTGCCGCTGGGCTCGCCCTCGGCGCTGTTCCAGCCGGTCTGGGTGGAGGACGTGGCCCAGGCGGTGCTCAAATGCCTGACCCATGTCCCGGCCGGGGGCGGCACCTGGAATCTAGTGGGGCCGAGGATTTACACCCTGCGGGAATTGCTCGAACTGGTCATGCGAATGAGCGGGCAGGTGCGCCCGATCGTGCCGCTCGGCCCGTCGCTGTCGATGCTTCAGGCGGCGATCTTTGAGCGCCTGCCCGGAAAGCTCATCTCCCGGGATAACGTATTGTCCATGCGGGTGCCCAACACCTCCGACGCGCCGTTCCCGTTCTTTGCCGCGCACGATCTGGAAACCACGGCGGCCCGCTGGCTGGGCCCTGCGGGCACCATCGACCCGTACGCGCCGGCCCGCGGTCGCGCGGGGCGCTGACGCCCCCTCCGCAAACCTCGAAGGACTTCGTCATGCCGCTCACCCTGGTCATCGGCAACAAGAACTATTCATCCTGGTCCATGCGTCCGTGGGTGTTGCTCAGGCAGAAGGACATTCCCTTTGCCGAGCACATGCTCAAGTTTCACAGCGCGGAGTGGAGCGAGCACATTGCGCGCCTGTCTCCCACGCGGCTGGTGCCGGTGCTGTGGGACGGCGAACCCGGCCACGCGGGCTCGACTGCGGTATGGGACACACTGGCCATCGCCGAGTACCTCGCGGAGCGGTTTCCGGGCAAGGGCATTTGGCCGTCCGACCTGCGGGCGCGCACCCGCGCGCGTTCGGTGGCCTGCGAAATGCATTCCGGATTCCGCCATTTGCGCAACACCATGCCGATGAACATCCGCAACCAGCATCCCGGCAAGGGGCTCACCCCGGAAACGGCGAGGGACATCGCCAGGATCGAGCAGATCTGGGCCGATTGCCGGCGTGAATTCGGCGCGGGCGGGCCGTTCCTGTTCGGCGATTTCACCGCGGCTGACGCCATGTTCGCGCCGGTGGTGATGCGCTTTGCCACGTATCACCCACCCTTGTCGGACCCCACGCTGCGCTACTGCGAGGCGGTGGCGGGCGCCCCCGGAGTCTGCGCCTGGATCGCGGCGGCGAAGCTTGAGACCGAGTTCGTCCCGGAGGACGAGCCCTACTGCCCCGCCCCGGGGAGCTGAATCAGCGATGAAGACTTACCGCGTCGGCGGCAGCGTGCGCGACCAGTTGCTGGGACTCCCGGTGCAGGACCGCGATTACGTCGTGGTCGGCGCCACGCCCGAGGCCATGGTGGCCAAGGGGTTCAAGCCGGTAGGGGCGGACTTTCCGGTGTTCCTGCACCCGGACACGCGGGAAGAATATGCGTTGGCGCGCACCGAGCGCAAGAGCGGGACCGGCTACAAGGGCTTCACGATCCACGCCTCGCCCGAGGTCACGCTGGAGGAAGACCTGGCGCGGCGCGACCTCACCATCAACGCCATGGCGATGGACGAGGCCGGCAACCTGGTCGACCCGTACGGCGGCCGGCGCGATATCGACGCGACGCTGCTGCGACATGTCGGCCCCGCCTTTGCCGAGGACCCGGTGCGCATCCTGCGCGTGGCGCGATTCGCGGCGCGTTTTGCGGACCGCGGATTCCGCGTGGCCGAGGACACCCTGGCGCTCATGCAAGGCATGGTGCAATCCGGGGAGGCCGATCACCTGGTTGCCGAGCGCGTGTGGCAGGAAATGGCCAAGGGGTTGGTGGAAGCCCGGCCGGATGCGATGGTCGACGTCCTGCAGCGGTGCGGGGCATTGGCGCGAATCGGCCCGGAGCTCGCGCAGGCAACGATTGACCTGCAACTGCTGCGCGAAACGGGTGGCCACCCGCCCGGGGTCGAGGCCCGGTTCGCGGCGCTCTGCCTCGGACTCGATCCCGATGCCGCCCAGCAACTGTGCGATCGCTGGAAAGTACCCGCCGCCTGCCGCGATCTTGCGCTTGCCGCGATCCGCGCAACGCCCCATGCGGCGCGGCTCGAATCTCTCCGCCCTGCCGAACTGCTCGAGTTGTTTGACCTCTGGGACGCGCTGCGGCGCCCGCACCGCGCGGAAGCATTGATGGAACTCCTGGCGCGGCAGGCGGCCCGCTTGCGTCCTCCCAGTGCCGCTGGAGTCGAGGACTCGATGCGCCTGCTTTCGCGGGCGCTGGCCCGGCTCCAGTCGCTCGATCTTGGCGCGGTCGCGCAGGCAGCGGCTGGCAAAGACATTCCGTCAGCCATCCGCGACGCCAAGCTTCACGCCTTGCAATCATTCCTGAACGAACAGAAAGGAAACATGCCATGACCCATGCGATGCAAATTCATGAACACGGGGGTCCCGACGTGATGAAGTGGGAAGCCGTCGATGTCGGCGCACCCGGCCCCGGTGAAGTGCGCATCCGGCACAGCGCCGTCGGCCTCAATTACATCGATACCTATCATCGTTCCGGCCTGTACAAGATCCCGCTGCCCAGCGTGATCGGCCGCGAGGGTGCGGGCGTGGTCGAGGCCGTGGGGACCGGTGTTGCCGATGTCCGCACGGGGGATCATGTGGCTTACGCGGCCGGGCCGATCGGGTCCTACGCGGAAGTGCGGCTCATGCCCGCGGACCGGGTGGTGAAGATCCCGGCAGGGGTGACGGACCAGCAGGCGGCGTCCATGATGCTCAAGGGCATGACCGCGCAATACCTGCTGCGACGCACCTTTCCGGTCAAGGCCGGGGATACGATCCTGTTCCATGCGGCGGCCGGCGGCGTCGGCCTGATCCTCTGCCAATGGGCGAAGCACCTCGGCGCCACGGTCATCGGAACCGTGGGCGGCCCCGAGAAGGCGGCGCTGGCCAAGGCGCACGGCTGCGATCATGTGATCGATTACCGCACGGAAGACTTTGTCGCGCGCGTGGCGGAGATCACCGGCGGCAAGAAGTGTGCCGTGGTGTACGATGGCGTGGGAAAGGACACGTTCTTCAAGTCGCTCGATTGCGTGCGTCCGCGGGGGCTGGTGGCGCTGTTCGGCAACGCTTCGGGAAAGGTCGAACCGCTGGACCTGGGCGTGCTTGCCGCGAAAGGCTCGTTGTTCGTCACCCGGCCGACGCTCGACACCCATGTGGCGACGCGCGAGGATCTCGTAAACACCGCCAACGACCTGTTCCAGGTGGTGGCCGCCGGCATCGTCCGGCTGGAAATCAACCAGACTTACGCGCTCAAGGATGCCGTGCAGGCGCACCGCGACCTGGAGGCGCGAAAAACCACGGGTTCTACCGTATTGCTGCCCTGAGGCTTTTGGGCGATTCTTCAACCGCGCCACGGCGCCGAGGCGCCGCGGCATCGCACACCACACCACGAGGAGAAGCACATGCAACGCATTTCAATCCTGGCCGGTCTTCTGGCCGGCTTCATCGTCACGCTGGTCGCCCCGTCTGCGGCGGACGCCCAGGCGTACCCCAACAAGCCGATCAAGCTGATCGTTCCCTTCGCGCCCGCCGGCACGACGGACATCGTCGCGCGCATCGTCGCGGACCAGCTCGCCAAGGAGCTGGGACAGCTCGTGTTGGTGGAGAACAAGGCCGGAGGCGGGGGCTCGGTTGGCGCCAATGAAGTGGCCAAGGCCACGCCGGACGGCTACACGCTGGGCGTGGCCACAGTCTCGACGATGGCCGTGAACCCGGCCGCCAACCCGAAGATTCCCTATAACAACTTCACGGACTTCGCGCCCGTGACCAAGTGGGTGGGCGTGCCCAACCTGCTGGCAGTCAATCCGGAAAAGGTGCAGGTCAAGGACATCAAGGAGTTCATCGACCTGCTGAAAAAGAACCCGGGCAAGTATTCCTTCGCCACGTCCGGCACGGCGGGCATCGGCCACATGATGGGGGAACTGTTCCTGTCGGCCACCGGAACCGACATGGTGCACATTCCCTACAAGGGCGCCGGTCCCGCCGTCATCGACGTGGTCGGCGGCCAGGTGCCCGTGCTGTTCGACAACCTGCCCTCGTCCAAGGCGCAGGTGGACGCCGGCAAGCTGAAGCTGCTTGCGGTCGCGGCACCGCAGCGCTTGGCGGCCTATCCGAATATCCCGACGTTCAAGGAACTGGGCATGGCCGAAGTGAACGACCCGGCCTGGTATGGCCTGGTCGCGCCCGCCAAGACGCCGAAGGAAATCCTCGAAAAACTGCACGCCGCGTCGGTCAAGGCGGTCAATCATCCCGCAGTCAAGGAAAAGCTTTCGCAGCAAGGCGCTGATCCGGTCGGCAACAGCCCGGCGGATTTCGCCAAGGACATCAAGGTCGAGTACGACAAGATGAAAGCCATCGTGGTGAAGAAGAACATCAAGCTCGACTAGGACGCGACGTCCGTCCGCACCAAGGAAAACGCCCCGTTCACGGGGCGTTTTTCATTGCAGGCAAATGGAAAAATCGAGAACCGGCGCCGCTTTCCAGCGCTTTTCGGCCGGAACTCCGCGCCAAATCTAGAGTTTGGCGAGGTCCGGACTGCGATAGAAGTGCAGCACCTTGGGCACGTAGGCCTGCGTTTCCGCATAGGGCGGGATGCGGTTGCCGGCGCGGATCACGGCATTCTCGCCCGCGTTGTAACCCGCCAGCGCAAGCTCCATGTTGCCGTTGAACATCCGCAACAGGTCCCGCAGGTAGCGCGTGCCGCCCTCGATGTTCTGGCGCGGATCGTAACTGTCGTTCACGCCGTAGCGCTGCGCCGTGGCGGGAATTAGTTGCATCAATCCCATCGCCCCCTTGTTGGACGTCGCGTTCGCGTTGTAGCCGGACTCGGCGCGGATCACCGCATGGATCAGCTTCGCGTCCACGCCGTTCAGCCGCGCCGCGTCGTTGATGATCGGCACCAGGCGCGAAAATTCCACCATCGACGGCGCACGCACCGACCAGGCGTTGGGCCGGTACGCGCCGGAGGTCGGCACGCGATAGACCAGCTTGTAGCGCCGGTCCAGGTGCGGCATGTTGGTGAAATGCGTGACGCCCTTTTCGTCGCGGAACGAATAGATGTTGGTGTCCGCCTCGCCGACGGCCGGCCAGCACAGCGTAAGCGCGGCAAATCCGGCAGCGCATCGGGCATGCAGGCGGGCGGGGAAGGGCAAAAATGTCATCAAACGCATATTTCGGATCAAGACCACGGTAAAAGCCTTTGAATTGTAAAGTCAATTCAAGTTCCCTGTCGATGCACCCCGGGCAGGCGCGCGTTTGGAGGTAGAGAAGGGATCGGGTAATCTACTCGCATGAGCACGCCATTTCCAGCGCTGGAGGCTTCGGCCAAGGATGCCGCCAATCCGGCGCCGGCGCGGAAGATCGAGCTCCCATGGCTGGTGTTGGCGGCGCTTCTGATCTCCACCGTTTTCGGTGGCTGGCAGGCGGCGAAGCAACAGGCGGGCGAGGCCGGGCAGCGCTTCGGCGAGCTGGCCGTCGAACAGCGCAAGAGCCTTTCACAGCGCCTGGAATCGATCCGCGTGGTCGCGTCCAGCGTTGCAGCGTTTGGCGCGACGCAAACCGGCGCAAACGCCGCGCAATGGCAGCGCTTCGTGGACGACCTGCGGCTTGATCCCGCCGCGCTGCCCGGGCTGGTCGCCATGCGGGACGCCGAAACCGGCAGCCCCTTGCTGCGCTGGGGTGCCGCAGCCACCGCCGCGTGGCCGGCTTCTTGGGAAACCACCGCCAAATTTGGCAAGTCGGGAACTGCGGACATGGCGCTTTCCGCACCGATTGCCACCGAGACCGGCGTGCATTGCATCTTGCGCGTCAGCGTGCCGCGACAGACCCGCCCGACGTTCATCTATGCGCTGATCGACATGGGCGCCTTGCTGCGCGGTGCCGCCAACGGAGCCGAACTGGAGGTCTCCCTGACCGACGGCAATGTCAGCATTCCCCCTGCGCGGAGCTCGTCATCCGCCGGAGTCAGAAGCCTGACCTCGCCCGTGCGGCTGTTTGACCGCGAGGCAACGCTCAATGTGACCTCCACGCCGGCGCTCGAGCAACGGCTCACGAGCCAGGCGCCCCGCATGGTGCTGTTGGTGGGGCTGGTCAGTTGCGCGCTCCTGGGCGGCCTGATCTGGCTGCTCACGCGGTTGCGTTCGCAGGCGGAATCATTGGCGCAGTCGATGACCCGCAAACTGACCGAGCAGACGCGGTTTACCGAGGACCTGATCGAGCACAATCCGAATCCGATTTTCCGCATGGATGCGGCCGGACGCTTTGTGTCGGTGAACCGCGCATGGGAGGAACTGACGGGGCACGCGCGCGTCGAGGTGGTGGGAAAGCGCTACGCGGACCTGATGCCTGCCGACGTGGCCTCCGCCAACGAGAACCATGACCGCGCGTTGCTGGCCTCCGCAGAGGGCCGCGGCGTCATCGAAACCCGTCTGGCGAGCACGCGCGGCGATCCGATCGAGGCGATCGTCGCCAAACAGGTCATTGCCGAAGTGGATGGCCGCGCGGCGGGATTGATCGGCACGATCACCGATGTCACGCAGATCAAGGCCCTGGAGCGCCAGCTGGGCGCCCAGCGCGAGCAGCAGGCCCTGGTGATCCGCGCCTCGCAGCAAGGTGTCTGGGATGCCTCCGAATCCGGCGACGTGCCGCCGTTCTATTCCGCCCGGTTCAAGGAAATCCTCGGCTTCACGCCGGACGAGTTTCCGGAGCATTTCGACTGGAAGGACATGCTGCACGAGGAGGACGCCCCGCGCTTCAAGGCCGAGATGGTGCGCCTGTTTAAACACGAGATCGAGCTCTTCGACGTGGAGGCGCGCGTGCGCCGCCTGATGGGTGACTTTGCCTGGGTGCGCGCCCGGGGCATCGCGCAGTACGGCCCTGACGGGCGCGCCAAGCGCTTCACCGGATCGATCACCGACATCACAGACCGCAAGAAGGCGGAGCTCGAATTGATGGAGGCCAACGTGCGGGTGCTCGACGCCGCGCGCGCCAAGGAGGCCTTCCTGGCGACCATGAGCCACGAGATGCGCACGCCCCTGAACGGCGTGCTGGGCATGACCAGCCTGCTTGCCGAGACCGCGCTCGACGACGAGCAGCGCGACCACATCCGCCTGATCCGCGCCTCAGGCGACACGCTGCTGCGGATCATCGACGACATCCTCGACTTTTCGAAGATCGAATCCGGCCGCATGATGCTCGAATCCGTCCCCGTCGAGCTGGTGCCGCTGGTCGAGGAGGCGTTTGAACTGGTCGCCGAGCGCGCCCGCGACAAGCGCCTGGCGCTGGTGTTCGACCTGGCCGACAACGTCCCCTACTACGTGCTCGGTGACACCACGCGCCTGCGTCAGATCCTGCTCAACCTGCTGGCCAACGCCATCAAGTTCACCGAGCGCGGGCACATCGCGCTTTCGATCACCAGCCGTTCGACCATGGATTCGCGCCTGCGGCTGGAGATTGCGATTGCCGACACCGGCATCGGCATCCCGGTCGATCGCATCGACACGCTGTTCCAGCCCTTCACGCAAGTCGATGCCTCGACCACCCGAAAGTACGGCGGCACCGGACTCGGGCTGGCGATTTGCAAGCGCCTGGTCAACCTGATGGGCGGCGACATTCGCGTGGAAAGCGTGGAGGGCCAGGGGTCGCTGTTCATCTTCCACATCATCACCGAGCCGGCCAAGGGGCCCACGCGCGGGTACATGCAGCGCGACGTGCCCGAGCTGGCCGGACGGCGCATGCTGCTTGCGGACTCCAATCCCCTGCGCCGCGAAATCCAGCTGCGGCGCTACCGGCATTGGGGGCTCGATGTGGTGAGCGCCGACCCGCAGGCCGCCGCCGCCCTGTTGGAACAGGACGCCGACATCGGCATCGTCGTCGCCGAGGTCCTCGTCGATGCGGCCGTGGCGCGGCGCTTTGCCGATGCCGTGGCGGCGCAGGACGCGCTGCGTGAACGCCACGGCAAGCCGCCCGCGATCGTGATCCTGGCGTCCACGCTCGCGCGCGCGGACCTCACGGCCGAGCCTCCGGCCGCCTTGCCGCGCCACGACATGTTCGTGGTGCGCCCGGCCGGCCGCATGCGCATGTTCGAGCTGATTTCGCGCGCCGCATCCGGCCAGCGCCAGGGTGACTTCGCAGCCCGCCCGTTTGTGCCGGACTCGCAGCGCGACGCTCCAGGCACGCAGGAGCGCGACCCGCGCGCGATGACCTCGGCCAGGCTGTTCAATGTCGCCGCGCTGAACCTGTTGGTCGCCGAGGACAATGAAGTCAACCAGCGCGTCATCATCGGCATGCTGAACAACCTCGGGCACCGCGCGCAGTTGGTCGCCGACGGGCAGGCGGCCGTGGATGCGGGCCTGCAGGGCACGTTCGACGCGATCCTGCTGGATGTGCAAATGCCGGTCATGGACGGCATCGAGGCCATGCGGCGCATCCGCGCCGCCAAGGGGACGGCCTGTCCGCCCATCATCGCCATGACCGCGCATGCGCTGCCGGGAGATCGCGAGCATTACATCGCCGCCGGCATGGACGATTACCTGTCCAAGCCGATTCGCGTGAGTTCGCTGTCCGCCGTGTTGGCCAAGGTCGCGCCCGCCAAGTCTGATGCCCCACACCCGGGCGACTCGGGCGCGCCGTCCCGCAGGGATGCCGCGCCCGTGTTGCCCTCGGTCCTGGATGTGGACCAGCTCAACGACCTGCGCGGCCTCCCCGCGATGCCCGGCGAGAACCCGGCCGACGACGGCGCCGGCGGCCTGATCGACCTGTTCCGCGCGCAAACGATCGAGCGCCTCGACATCATGAGCGCCAAGCGCCAGGTCGAAGACTGGGCGGGCCTGGCGGAAACGGCGCACAGCCTGCGCGGCGCGGCGGCCAGCATCGGATTCCCGCGCGTGGCCTCGGTGTGCAAGGACGTGGAGGCGCATGCGCGCACGCTGGCCGGCAATCCGGGAAAGATGCAGCGGGTGCCCGATGCCAGCCCCACAACAGTCAACCAGTTGCTCATCTCCTTGAGCAGCCGCGTGATCGAGGCCAATGTGGCGCTCGATGAATGGTTGGCGAGTGCGCCCCCGGTGGAAAGCAAGGTCTCGTAGGAAACGGAACGTGGGGCGCCGGAGGCGGGATTGAATGCCCGGGCACCCCCCTCAGGAGCGTGAATTCAGGATCATCGTGACCACCACCAAGACGGCAATACCGGCCAGGGCCGCGTTGAATCCCCAGAAGTGGTAGACCATGAACAAGACCGCGAGCAAGGCGGCCTGCAGGGCGAACATCGCGAGGGGATTGCCATTCATGGGGTTAGTCTAGCAGCACGGAATTTGCCGCAACCTGGCGTGGATTGGCCATCCATTCGACGCCAACGCCTGTGCGCCCACCGGAGTCGCGCCATCCGCAGCCTGAGTTTTCGCGCACCCGCTAAGACACCGTGCGCGCAAGGTAGAACCATTCGTTTCCCGGTTGCGCCTTCGCATCCGGGAACAGGATGCAACCATCCTCGGGCGCCACCACCGGTGTGCCGTCGTGCCGCGTGCCGATGACCTCCCCGGCCTTGAGCGGGTGGAAACTGGCCCAAGCCTTGGTGAACGTGTCGCCCTCATGGTCCTTGTCGATCACTTCATACAAATGCAGCTTCTCGGTGTCGGTGACCGGCATGGGCGGCGCCTCGTCCGTGATGCCAAAGTAGGCCAGCGTGTTGCGGATGGCGCGGTACGCAACCTCGGGGGACTCGGGCGCGTCGTGCTGCCCGGCTTCCAGCGTGATGGCGCATCCGCCGACCGAGCGCATGTATTCCGTGGTCCCCACCCCGTACTTGGAATCCGTGTTGAGCGGATTGCCGTGGCCGGCGGCGCGCCGCCGCTCGACTCCCGTGGCGTACGTGGACAGCCAGCCGTCGACAAACCGGTGAACCCCCAGGCGCAAGGCCCAGGCGCGCTCCTTCTCGAAATGCCTGAACGGCTCCACCGGGCCGTCGTTGTTCGGCGGACCCAGCATCGCGAAGGCCGGATTCCTGGCCGTGGTCGAATGCACATCGAGCAGGATGTCGTGGCGCGCGAACAGCGGGCACAGCCAGTTGGCGACGTGATCCTCGAAGTCCTTCGGTGACGGCGTCGGTGCAAGGTTGCGGTTCAGGTTGCGGTCGCCGTTTCTGCGGCGGTGCGCGTACGCCAGCGGATTGGCCACCGGCACGAAGGTCACCTGGCCGGCCACGATGCGAAGCTCGCCGCGCTCGAAGTCGGAAAGAATGCGGCGGATCGCGATCGGGCCGCAGATTTCGTTCCCATGCACGCCGCCGGTGACAATGAGCCTGTGGCCGCGCTTGAGCCCGGCGTATTCGACGGCGTGGAACTGGTGGTGTTCGTTCATGCTGCCTTCCCTGAAAGCAAAATTCTCTTTGATGCACCGACGCATGGGCGTGCGACAGTCCGCACAGCCGCACGAATCCCAATCGAATTCATCGGACGCTGCACGCAACCCGCCATGCACACACCGCGGCGACAACCGGCTCGGTCCCTGCACGAGACCCTGCGGCGCGGCGCCCGAAACGTGCAAAATGCCCGCTCGCGGACAGTTTAGCAATCGATGAAAACCCCAACACCCGGCGCAGTCGGAATCGAGGATGTTCCGGCGCTTGAAACGTTCCGGCATCTCGGCACCCTCCCCGGCATCCGCTACGACCTCAAGTACGCCGGCACCGACAACTTTGCCGGGACAGACCTCTACGGCGGACACGATTGCGCCTGGGTGCACGCGCAGGCGGCCGAGGCCTTGATTCGATGCGCGCAATTTCTCCGAGCGCAGGACCCCTCGCTCCATCTGCTGGTGCTTGACGCCCTGCGCCCGCACCGGGTGCAGGTGGCCATGTGGGCCCTGCTCAAGGACACACCGCTGAGGATCTACCTTGCGGACCCGGCGCGCGGATCGATCCATTCCCATGGCATGGCGGTGGACATCACCCTGGCGCGCGCGGACGGCACGTGGCTGGACATGGGGACCGGCTTCGATGAGTTGAATGAACGATCGCACCCGGAATTCGAGGCGCGCTTTCTGGCCGAGGGTACCCTCACGCCTGTGCAGGTTGCACATCGCCACTTGCTGCGCGACACCATGGCCGCCGGCGGGTTCCAGGGCATCCGCACGGAATGGTGGCACTTCGACCTCGGCGACCGGGCGGATGTCCGGGCCAATTTCCTGCGGGTCGACTAGCGGACGTGGCCTTTGCGGTCTCCGCACGAGGCAGGCCTTCAGTATTGGTTCAGCAGGTCTTCCACGATGGCGTCCACGATCGGCCGCGCGACCTTGCTGGTGGCGTTGTCGTGGTTGACGATGGTGCTGATGACGAGCATGTCGCCGCTCTTTCCGGGCGCGACGCCCGAGAGCGCGGTCGTGTCGCGCAATGTCCCGGTCTTGAAGCGGCCCCATTCGACCGCGCTGCTGCCCTTCAGCCGGCCGCGCATGCCGCCGTCGGTGGCGACGACCGGCAACGCGGCCATGAACTCGGGCGCCCACCTGCTGCGCGTGGCCTCCCACATCACGCGCGCCAGCGTGTGGACGCTGATGCGCTCGCTGCGCGACAGTCCGGACCCGTTGTCCAGCACCAGGCCCTCGTCGCTGATCCCCTTGCCGGCCAACCATCCGCGCACCACGCGTTCGGAGAGTTCCGCGGTGGTCTTTGCGGGGACATCCCTGAGCGACTTGCCCAATTGGAGGTACACCACCCGCGTCACCGGGTTGTCGCTGCGCTTGTTGATGTCGCGCACGATCTCGGCCAGGCTGCGGCCGGTGTGCGATGCAAGCACCGGCTGGCCGGCCTCCGGCTCGCCGGGCTGCCGCTCGCGCACCGTGCCATGCAGTTCGCCACCCAGGGTCCTCCAGGTGGAGCGGATCAGCCGCGCGGCAAAGTCCGCGCGGTCGATCACATTCAGTTCGGTGCCCGCGGCGCAATGTTTCGGAAACGTCCCGTGGATGCGCACGGAGAGGGCGGTGCCGGCATCGTCATCGGTGGCGGGACCGGACCGGGTGACCACCGGGACTTTCCAGCCGTCTTCCCAATCGGCGCATTTGCCGTCCACCAGCGTGAGGCCCGGGTCGATGCTCACGCCATCGAGCGGGGGCGTCATGCGCGTGCGCACGCGTTCGCCGTCGGAGACCATGTCGAGCCGGAAGACATTGCCGTTCAACGACAGCGCATCCGGGATCACGTTGTACTGGAACTCCGGGGTTTCATCGAACGCGGGCAGGCCCAGGTCGCTGCGCGATGGCTGGAACCACTCGCGGTCGATCACGATGTCCCCGCGGATCGAGCGAACCCCCATCAGCCGGAGTTGCGCGAGCATGCGCGTGAGCGCCTCCGCGTTGAAGTCCACGCTGCCGCGGCCGACCAACGCGACATCCGTCGCAATCTCGCCCTGGGCGTCCGGTTTCGGGCCGCGCAATTCAGTGCGCGCGCGATGCGCGGGCCCGAGCGTTTCCAGCGCGACGATGGAGGTCAGCGTCTTCAGCGTGGAGGCCGGTTGCAACGGCGTGCGGGCGTTGAAGGCGGCCAGTTCAACGCCATCGCGCGCGCGCAACACCGTGTAGCCGACCGCGGAAGCCGGGATGCCGGCACTCGCCAGCATCGCTTGCGCGCGCGTTGACAGCGGCGGAGGTGCGGCAGCGCTCGCAACCAGCGCATTCGCCAACACGAGGAATCCCCAGAAGACAGAAGTTCGCGCCGGCACCAATCCCTCGATTCGCCTGTTGTTTTTTGACAACAGACTAATGATTAATTTCAATTGGTAGTATAGTGGTATGGTCACTATCCGGACAAGTTCCGCTTGTCTCGCACGCTTGTGGCAGCCCCGGACAGACCGTGATTGCAGTGGACCGATTCAGAACCGCCACCTCAGGAGAACCCAAGTGAAAGTCAAAAAGCTCGCCCAGGTTATTTCCTTGCTGTGCATCGCCGGGCCGATCGCCTTGCCCGCCGCCGCACAGACCAGCACGCCTCCCCCGCCCTCCACGCAGAAGGTGGAAAAGATCGAGATCACGGGCTCGTCCATCAAGCGGGTGCAAAGCGAAACCGCGCTTCCCCTGCAAGTCATCACCAAGGAGGAGATCGACAAGGCCGGCATCGTCAGCGCGGAGCAGCTGGTGACGCTGATCAGCGCCAACGGGAACGGGGCGGATAACCTGTCGTCCAACATGGGCGTGATCAACAACGGCCCGACGTTCCGCAACAATTTCGGCAACGCCTCCGCCAACATCCGCGGCATCGGCTCGTCGAGCACCCTCGTCCTGCTGAACAGCCGCCGCGTGTCGTTGCACGGCGCCAAGGGCTTCTCGGTGGACCTGTCCTCGATTCCGCTCGCCGCCATCGAGCGCGTGGAAATCCTCAAGGACGGCGCCTCCGCCATCTACGGCACGGATGCCGTGGGCGGCGTGATCAACTTCATCACCAAGAAGGAATACAACGGGGTGCAGGTGACCGCGTTCGGCGACGTGACCCAGGACGGCGGCGGCAACATCTACCGCGGCTCGGTGCTCGCCGGTTTCGGAGACCTTGCCAAGCAGCGGTTCAATGCGTTCGTCAGCCTGACCCTCGACCGCCAGGAAAAACTCGATCCGGACAAGCGCGATTTCGTCAACGGCTACCAGCCGGCGCGCGGCCTGTCGCCGGACACCGTCGGCGGCCCGTGGGCCACGCTGCGCGGCGCGGCCAATTCGGCGCTGACGGCCTCGTTTACGTCGCCGCTCTCCGGCACCACCCTGCTCACCCGTGCCAACCTGCTGTCGTTCCAGAGCCGATGCGGCGATGGCTTCCAGATGTCCCAGTATGACTACACGTTGTGGAACACGCCGTCGTTCCGCTGGGCCTGCGCCTACGACTATGGCGGCCAGCAGCTGCTGATCCAGAACCTGGACCGTGCCAACGCGGTCGGCCGTGCGACCTGGAGCATTTCGGACAATCACAACCTGATCGCCGAAGTGACGGGCTACAAGACCAAGGCGCGCCGCGCGTTTGAATACAGCCAGATCACCACGGCGGTCGGCACCAACGCGTATCCGGTCGGCGGGCCGTTCTACCAGAACCTGCAGCAATACATCCCGTCGTTCGACCCGACCAAGCCGTTCATCTACAGCTGGCGCTGCGTCTCGTGCGGCAAGCGCACCATCGACACCGAGACCAAAGCCTACCGCGCGCTTCTGGCCTTGGAAGGCGTCATTGCCGGTTGGGACTACAAGCTGGGCATGTCCACCGGAAACAGCCGCGCCGACTCCACCCTGGTGGACGGCTACATGCGCAACTCGCTGTTCAATCCGCTGCTCGCCTCGGGCCTGGTGAACATTTTCCTGCTGCCCGGCCAGACCCAGACGGCATCGACCCAAGCCTTGATCGACGCAGCCAAAGCCACCGGGACCAATCTGTTCGGCGGCGAAGCCACCTTGAAGCAGGTGGACGGGCAGGTCTCCCGCGAGTTCTGGAACCTCCCCGGCGGCCCGATCGGCGTCGCGGCCGGTTTCGACGTGCGCAAGGAAGGCTACAAGTTTGTCGATGGGTCGACGTCCGTGACGGCCGGCGAAGTCATCCGCGATGCGCCGTTCGACGCGGCATTCCCGCGCGTTTCGCGCAACATCAAGGCGATCTACACGGAAGCCGCGCTGCCGCTGGACAAGACGTTTGAACTTTCGGTGGCCGTGCGTCGCGACGATTACTCGGATTTCGGCGCCACCACCAACCCGAAGTACTCGTTCAAGTGGAACCCGGTCCAGGAGTTGCTGTTCCGCGGGTCCTACAACCGCGGGTTCCGCGCACCGAGCTTCTTCCAGCTGTATGCAGCGACCACGGAAGCCATCGTGCCGGGCAACCTGGCCGACCCGGTCCTGTGCCCGCAAACGCCGAACGATCCGGCCGTGTGCGCGATCCGTCCGCTGGCCCGCCAGGGCGGCAATCCGGACCTGGAACCGGAAAAGTCGAAGCAGCGTTCCATCGGCGTCGTCTTTGCGCCGACCGACTGGTTCAGCACCAGCGTCGATTACTGGGAACTGCGCCGCAAGGGCGTGATCTCGCAGTTGACACCGCAGCAGGTGGTAACGAACTACACCACCTTTCCTGAAAACCTGGTGCGCGGCACGGACGGCCGGCTCAACGGGCCCGGCGGCTACATCCGCGCCGGCTTCGTCAATGCCGACGGCGACATCCTGAAGGGCTACGAAATCAACATGCAGGGCAACACGCGTGTGGGTGACGGCAAGCTCAAGGGCGAGGTCAACGGCACGTACATGAAGAGCGCCAAGACCCGCATCTTCGCCACCCAGGACTACACCGAACAGGTGGGCACGCACACCTTCCCGAACCTGTACATCCGCTGGAAGCACGTGGCCACGGCAACCTACAGCCAGGGTCCGTGGGACTTGAGCCTCACGCAGCAATACACGGGCGGCTACCGGGATGAGCGTCCGGCGGCGCCGCCGCCCGGGTTCAACCCCGACGTGGACAGCTACATCCTCTACAACGTGTCCGCCGCGTACAAGGGCTTCAAGAACCTCGCGCTGCGCGTGGGCGTGAAGAACATCTTCAACACGGATCCGCCGTTCACCGCGCACAACGTGGACTTCTCGCCGGGCACCGGCTGGGAAGCCCGCGTGGGCGATCCGCGCGGCCGCGCCTACACGCTGTCCGCAACCTACACGTTCAAGTAATCGCAACAAGGCTGCACCAGGGCGCTCCGCGGAGCGCCCTTTTTCTTTGGAGATCGCATGAACCGCCGTCAATTCGCGTCGGCCCTCGGCGCGGCGGGCGTGGCGTTTGCCGCACCGGCCGGCAGTTGGGCCGGCGCCCTTCCGCGCGTGATCCGCCCGAAGCGCCTCGCGCGCGGCGACGTGATCGGACTGGTCGCGCCCTCGGGCGTGACCGATGACAGCGAAATCGAGCGCGCCACCCGCACGCTGGAGACCTTCGGCTTCAAGCCGAGGTACGGCGCCAACATCCGCGCCGCCTGGGGCGGATACGCGGGATCGATCGCCCAGCGCGTGGCCGACCTCCACGCCATGTTCGCGGACCGCGAGGTCAGGGGCGTCTTTGCGATCCGCGGCGGGTCAGGCGCAGGCGCCCTGCTGCCGCGCCTGGACTACCGCCTGATCCGCGCAAACCCGAAGGTGCTCACCGGCTATTCGGACATCACGGCGCTGCACCTGGCGATCCACCGCCGCGCCGGGCTGGTGACGTTTCATTCCCCGGTGGCCACCTCGCGCCCGAACGACTACTGGCACTACCATTTCCTCCGCATCCTCACCGAGCCGCAACCGAATTACACGATGCACATGTCGGTGGAAAACGAACGCCGCGCGGAGAAGGATCCGCTGTTCGGCATCCGCACCTACCGCCACGGGGTGGCTGAAGGGCCGCTGATCGGCGGCAACCTGTCGATCGTGGCCGCGCTGGCCGGCACGCCGTTCGCCGCGCAGACGCACGGCCGCATCCTGTTCCTGGAGGATGTGCGCGAAGCGCCCTACCGCGTCGACCGCATGCTCACGCAACTGGATCAGGCCGATCCGTTCGCCCGGACGGCGGGCGTGATGTTCGGCGTCTTCACGCGCGCAGACGTGCGCGACGACGACCGCACCCTCACCATGGAGGAGGTGATCGCGCATCACCTCGGGCCCCTCAAGGTGCCGGCCGTGGCGGGGTATTCCGTCGGGCACATCGCGCACCAGATGACCCTTCCGATCGGCGTGCGGGCGCGGCTGGATACCGAGGACCAGTCGCTGACCCTGCTCGAACCGGCCGTGCTGTGACGCATCGCCGCGCCTCCGCACATGGCGGCGGCGTGGCGACGCGGTTCAGGCGGGCGGTTGGCGGATCAGCTGCCGCCCTGCATCAGCGCCTGCAGGAAGATCATCGCCTGCTTGGCATCGATCATGCCCTTCTTCGCACTGTCGGCCTTGGCGAAAGCGGCTTCGACGCGCTTCATGAAATCGGCGCGCGACACCATCGTGCCGTTGTTGCCATCGCTCTTGGACAACTCGGCGAGCAGCGCGATCGTCTTGCGATCGTCCACCATGCCTTTCTTGGCCGTGTCCATCTTGCCGAACGCCATCTCGGCGCGCTTCATGACTTCGTCCTTGGACACCATGCCGTCCTTGTTGGTGTCGCTCATCCTGACAAAGAGGTTGATCTCGTCGGCGTTCAGGTCCGCGAGCGCGGGCTGGGAAAGGCTCGCCAGCGCCAGCGCCACGGCGCCAAGGGCTGCATGCATTCGGGTGGCTTTCATGTTCTTCTCCTGTATTGGGCCGCTGGCAACGATTTGCCATGCGCGGACTTGGTCGCAAGCCCGCCGGGCGCATTACAGGAATCGCTCCACGCAAGAAGCTGGCTTGAAACCCAAGCACTGGCGCGGCGTTTCGGCCGTTTTTGCCCCAAAAGGCGCGCCAGTGCTTGTGTTCGGCTGACGGCCCTGCCCTGCCGGCCGCCCGGGCACCCGTGTTCAGAGATCGAACTTGATGCCCTGCGCCAACGGCAGCTCGGTGGAGTAGTTGACGGTGTTGGTGGCGCGGCGCATGTAGGCCTTCCACGCATCCGAGCCGGATTCACGACCGCCGCCGGTTTCCTTCTCGCCACCAAACGCGCCGCCGATCTCCGCACCCGAGGTGCCGATGTTGACGTTGGCAATGCCGCAGTCGCTGCCAGAGGCCGACAGGAAACGCTCGGCCTCGCGCACGTCGAGCGTGAACACCGCCGAGGACAAGCCTTGCGGCACCGCATTCTGCAATGCGATGGCCTCGTCGAGCGTGTCGTACTTCATCACGTAGAGAATTGGCGCGAAGGTTTCGTGGCACACGGTGTCGGATTGGCGCGCGACTTCCGCAATGGCCGGGCGCACGTAGTAGGCGTCCGCGCCCGCCTCCAAGTGCACGCGTTCACCGCCGGTGACTTGGGCGCCCTCATTGCGCGCATTGGTGAGCGCCGCCTGCATGCCGTCGAATGCCATCTTGTCCACCAGCGGCCCCACCAGCGTGCCGGCCTCCAGCGGATTGCCGATGCGCACCGATGCATACGCGGTCTTGATGCGTGCCACGACATCGTCGTACAAGCTCTTGTGCACGATCAGGCGCCGTAACGTGGTGCAGCGTTGTCCCGCCGTGCCGACCGCCGAGAAGAGAATCGCCGGCAAGGCCATCTTCACGTCCGCGCTGGGGGTCACGATCATGGCGTTGTTGCCGCCCAGTTCCAGGATGGTCTTGGCGAAGCGCTGCGCGGCGCGCGCACCCACGGCGCGGCCCATGCGCGTGGAACCGGTGGCGGAAATCAACGCCACGCGTGCGTCGTCCACCAAGGCTTCACCCACATCGGCGCGGCCGATGAGCACCGAGGACAAGCCTTCCGGCACCACTCCGCCCGCCGCCTGGTAACGCGCCATGGCACGCTCCAGCAAGGCTTGCGACGCCAGTGCCGTCAGGGGCGTCTTTTCCGACGGCTTCCACACCACGGCGTCGCCGCAGGCGAATGCCAATGCGCTGTTCCAGGCCCACACCGCCACCGGGAAATTGAACGCGCTGATCACCCCCACCACGCCCAGCGGATGCCACTGCTCCATCATGCGGTGCCCGGGACGCTCGGAGGCAATGGTCAAGCCGTGCAACTGGCGCGACAGGCCGACGGCAAAGTCGCAGATGTCGATCATCTCCTGCACTTCGCCCAGGCCCTCCTGCAGGATCTTGCCGGCTTCCAGCGTCACCAATCGACCCAGCGCGTCTTTGTTGGCGCGCAATTCCTCGCCGAGCAAACGCACCAGTTCCCCGCGTTTGGGTGCCGGCACATTGCGCCAGGTTTCGAAGGCGCGATGGGCGGCTGCGATTTTCCGTGCCGCCGTTTCCTTCGTGTCGCACTTCAGCGTGGCGAGCGTGGCGCCGTCGATGGGCGAGCGGGCGATGAGGTCGTTGCCGGCGTACTTGGCGAGATCAACGCCGAGTTGGGAGAGGAGGTCTTTGGCTTGCATGGGACTTTAGGTATCGGTATGGGAGTTGCGTGGGGCTGCTGCGTCCCGGATGGCAGGACATTGCGCCCGACTGGTTTTGCGCCCGCAATTATCCTTGTTTCTTTGCATGACGCGGGGATGGGATGTGTAGGCGACCATAGGCTTTTCAGCTTGATTGCCAGGCCTAGAGGGGACATTCAGCCGCCTGTCTGCTAATGCTTTTCTCCTCCTCGGCCCTGCATGGCCTCGGAGCTTCGGGCGGGTCGTTCAGCCGCAGGGCTGAACGACAAACCCCGCCCTCAGTCACCCGTCTGCGGGTTCATGCGCTCGCCGTGGGCGAGCTTGTTCAGCGCATTGATGTACGCCTTCGCGCTCGCCACCACGATGTCGGTGTCTGCGCCGATGCCGTTGATGACTCGACCCGCTTTTGAAAGCCGCACCGTCACCTCGCCTTGTGAATCCGTGCCTTCAGTGACGTTGTTGACGGAATAGAGCAGCAGTTCCGCATTCGATTTCGCCACGGATTCCAGCGCCTTGAAGGTCGCGTCGACGGGCCCCGCCCCCTGCGCTTCGCAGGCCAGTTCCCGGCCCGCATCGGTGATGACCAGTTTGGCGTACGGCGATTCGCCGGTCTCCAGGTGGGCGGTCATCGACACCAGCTGGTATTTCTCCACCTCTGGGGTCACGATCTCATCCGAAACGAGCGCGTGGAGGTCGTCGTCGAAAATCTCGTGCTTCTTGTCGGCGAGCTCCTTGAACTTCTTGAACGCGGCGTTCAACGCCACTTCGCTCTCGAGCTCGATGCCGAGCTCCTTCAGCCGCTCGCGGAATGCGGAGCGGCCGGACAATTTGCCCAGCGTGAGCTTGTTGGTGTGCCAGCCCACGTCCTGCGCGCGCATGATTTCGTACGTCTCGCGGTGCTTCAGCACGCCGTCCTGGTGGATGCCGGATTCATGCGCGAAGGCGTTGGCGCCCACCACGGCCTTGTTGGGCTGGACGGGATAACCCGTGATGGTGGAAATGAGCTTGGACGCCGGCACGATCTGCGTGGCGTCGATGCGCGTCTCCACGCCGAAGTAGTCCTTGCGGGTGCGCACCGCCATCACCACCTCCTCCAGCGAGGCGTTGCCCGCACGCTCGCCCAGGCCGTTGATGGTGCATTCCACCTGGCGCGCGCCGGCCTTCACAGCGGCCAGCGAATTGGCCACCGCCATGCCCAGGTCGTTGTGGCAGTGCGTGGACCACACCACCTTGTCCGAGTTCGGCACGCGCTCGATCAACGTCCTGAAGCGCTCGCCCCACAACTCCGGCACGCTGTACCCCACGGTGTCGGGCACGTTGATGGTCTTCGCCCCTGCGTTGATCACCGCCTCGAACACGCGGCAGAGAAAGTCCATCTCGCTCCTCACCGCGTCCTCGGCGGAGAACTCCACGTCATCGGTCAGGGTCCGGGCGAATTTCACCGCGTCGATCGCGGCAGCCAAAACCTGGTCCGGACTCATGCGCAGCTTGTGCTGCATGTGAATAGGCGAGGTGGCGATGAAGGTGTGGATGCGACCGCGGGCGGCGGGCTTGATGGCGTCGCCGGCCTTCTGGATGTCGCCCGCCTGCGCGCGCGCCAGCGAGCAGATGGTCGAATCCTTTACGGCCGTGGCCACGGCGTGGATGGCTTCGAAATCGCCGGGGCTCGCCGCCGCAAAGCCGGCCTCGATGACGTCCACCTTCATGCGCTCGAGCTGCTTGCCGATGCGCACTTTTTCTTCCTTGGTCATCGACGCGCCGGGGCTCTGCTCGCCGTCGCGCATGGTGGTGTCGAAAATGATGAGTTGATTCATGGGGGTGCTCCAATGCATTGGACGGGCCACGCGAAGTGGCGTTCACGTTGACGCTGCGTCAACGTGCGGAAAACCGGAGGGAGGGGGAGGGGGTCTATGCGCGCGCGGGGCGCAGCAGCAGGCCGGCCAACGACAGCGGCAGGGCCAGGAGGAGAAGCGAAATTCGGCAGGAGGCGGCGAAAATCATGGGCTGACTATAGCGCGGCTCGCCGGTTCACGCAATGCGCGCGAACCCTAGGGCTTCGGCGGCGCGGCCGGCTTGCCGCCCTGCGCCTTGCCCAGCCGCCAGAACCACAGCACGTACCCCGACACCGCGTAGCAGACGAACAGGCCGAACAGCACGTGCGCGGGATCGAGGGAAATCAGCAGATACACCAGCACCACCATCGGAATCACCCAGAACGGCACGCTGCGGCGCAGGTTGAAGTCCTTGCCGCTGTAGTACGGCACGGTGGTGATCATGGTGATGCCGGTGAACACCACCACGCACCAAGCGATCCACGCCACGTCGCCACCCTTCACCTGCCAATCGTTGAGCACCCAGATCATGCCGGCCACCAGGCACGCCGCCGCCGGGCTGGGCATGCCCTGGAAATACGCCTTGTCCACCGTGCCGATGTTGGTGTTGAAGCGCGCCAGCCGCAAGGCCGCGCCCACGCAATGGATGAACGCCGCCACCCAGCCCCACTTGCCCAGCGGCTGCAGCGCCCAGACGTAGGCCACCAGCGCGGGCGCCGCGCCGAAGGACACCATGTCGGAAAGGCTGTCGAGCTGCGCACCAAACTCGCTTTGCGTCCGGGTCATGCGCGCCACGCGGCCGTCGAGGCCGTCCAGCACCATGGCGAAGAAGATGGCGATGCAGGCATTTTCAAACCGGCCGTTCATCCCCATCACGATGGCGTAGAACCCGGCGAACAGGGCCGCGCAAGTGAACAGGTTGGGCAGGATGTAGATGCCCTTCTTGCGCCGCTCGGGGTCGAGCAGGCCCTTGCGGATCTTGGGGATGGGGGAATTCATGGTGCGATTGTAGCGGAGCGTGCTAGGCCGCGGGGGTCAGCGTGCCCATGGCTTCGCCCATGCGGATGGCACCGCCCGGCTGCCACTGCGGGTTGAAATCGAACGCGCCCTTGGGAAACAGCATCACCACGGTGGAGCCGAGCAGGAAGCGGCCCATCTC
>CAZTYC010000013.1:0-26610 GCA_964617435.1 uncultured Burkholderiales bacterium | reverse complement strand
GTTGTCCAAGCGCATGTCGGAACTGGGCCTGGCGTCGCGCCGCGAGGCCGACGAATGGATTGCCAAGGGCTGGGTGCGCGTGGATGGCGTGGTGGTGTCCGAACTGGGTTCGCGGGTGGATCCGTCGCAAACCATCACCATCGACGCGGCCGCCAAGGACGAGCAGCGCGGGCGGGTCACCATCCTGATGCACAAGCCGATGGGGTATGTGTCCGGGCAGGCGGAGGATGGCCACCAGCCGGCGTCCGTGCTGTTCAAGGCGGAAAACCGTTGGGCGCAGGATGGTTCACCCGCCAAGTTCCATCCATTGCAAGCCAAAGGCCTGGCCCCTGCGGGCCGCCTGGACATCGATTCCACCGGCCTGATCGTGTTCACCCAGGACGGCCGCATCGCCAAGCAGCTCATCGGCGAGAACTCCGCGATCGAAAAGGAATACCTGGTGCGGGTCACCGGGCAGTTGGCGGAGGGCGGGCTGGAAAAACTGCGCCACGGCCTGTCGCTCGATGGCACGCCCTTGAAGCCGGCCAAGGTGTCCTGGCAGAACGAGGACCAACTGCGTTTTGCGTTGCGCGAAGGCAAGAAGCGCCAGATCCGCCGCATGTGCGAGATGGTGGGGCTGAAAGTCACCGGCCTCAAGCGCATCCGCATCGGCAAGGTGACGCTGGGCGCCCTGCCCGTGGGCCAGTGGCGCTACCTGGGGCCGCACGAGTCCTTCGACTGAGCGGCCCCGCCCCTTCAACCGCTACTGCCGCACCATGATGTAGTTGCCGTTGGTGCGCGTGGGATAGTCGATCCAGTCCACGCGCAGACGCTTGCCGTCGGCCATCGTTTCGATCTTGTTCACGAACACGGGCTTGCCCTCGCGCTTGTAGGTTTCCTCCAGCGCATTCTTCTTGGGCGACTTCACCGACACGTGGGTCAGGCCCGGATCGCCGCTCACCTCCGCATCGGCCCCGTTGATTTCCGCCTTGTAATGGACGCCGGTGGCCCTGCTCATCGAAAGCATCTTGCCTTCGCTCTTGTAACTGGCCTTCAGCCCGTTGTCCGACACGCGCTCCTCCTTGAGCGCCTTCCAGGAGCCGGACATCAGGTGCGGCGCCGGGCGGTCGTAGGCCGTGCGATGGTAGGCGGTGGCGCCCTTCACGGTTTCGCCGTTCGGCCAGGTGTTTTCGTAGCTGACCTGCATCGAATTGGTGTCGACCGAGATCGCCACCTTGCGCCTGGCCACCACCTTGCCGCCCTTCTTGCCGGTCATCTCCAGGTTGTTCTTGTCGATGATCTTCACGGCCAGCGTGTCCAGGTACGGACTGCCCTCGATCTTCTGGTCCTTGCCATCGGTCTTCACGTGGATCTTCACCGCGCAGGTCTTGCATTCGTACTTGCCGTCGCGGAATTCATAGGTCACCGGCTTGGCCGGATGATCGATGCTGGCCACGTCGGTCTTCCAATCGCCATCAAACGGCGATTGCGCGTAGAGCGCGAGCGGCAGGCCCGCGGCGGCGATCATGAGCAAGGTTTTCATCGGCTTCTCCCTGTAATTGTTGGCGTGTCCTATTTGACGCCCGAGGCGGCGCGAAATGCAAAAGTCATTGACTGGCGCGGTGTTTGAGCCATTTTCGGCCCGGGAACCGCGTCTTTGCTGGAGTTTTAGTTTCGGCAAGCCTCCGCCATACTTTCAGCCTCACCCCCCGGAATCCCGCCCATGTCCCAACGCCCCTTCGACGTCATCGTGTTCGGCGCCACCAGTTTCGTCGGCCAGATTCTCTGCAGGTATCTGGTCCAGGAATTTGGCACCCCGGATTCACCCAGGCCGCGCGCACTGCGCTGGGCGATGGCCGGTCGCTCGTCGGCCAAACTCAAGGAGGTGCAAGCCTCCCTGGGGTCGGGCGCCGCGTCGCTGGCGGTCTTCACCGCGGACGCCGCGGACGCGCCTGCACTTGCCCAATTGGCGGCCAAGACCCGCGTGATGGTGTCCACCGTCGGCCCGTACGCGCTCTACGGCGATGCGATGGTCAAGGCCTGTGCGGAAGGCGGCACCGACTATTGCGACCTCACCGGCGAGGCGCATTGGGTGAGGAAAATGATCGACACCAACGAGGCCGCGGCGATGCAGTCCGGCGCGCGCATCGTGCCATGCTGCGGGTTTGATTCCATCCCCTCCGACCTCGGAACCTGGTGGCTGCAGCAGCAATCGCTGCTGCACTACGGCGAACCGTTCCCCAAGGTCAAGATGCGCGTGCGCTCGATGCGCGGCGGCGCCTCCGGCGGCACGGTGGCCAGCATGCTCAACATCATCCGCGAAGCGATGGGCAACCCGGCGATCCGCAAGATCTACGCGAACCCCTACTCGCTCTGCCCGCAGGAGACCGGGGCGGCCCAGCCCGCCGTGCGCCAGCACAACGTCAAGGGCGCGGAGTTCGACGCCGATTTTGATGCGTGGGTCGCGCCGTTCATCATGTCGGCCATCAACGCGCGCGTGGTCCTGAGAAGCAATGCGCTGCTCGACAATGCCTACGGCCGGGATTTCCAGTACGACGAAGGCATGATGACCGGACGCGGTTTGAAGGGCCGCACCCGGGCCGTAACCTTTACGGCCGGACTCGCCGCCTTCGCCGCCGGCGCGGCGCTGGCACCCACGCGCTGGCTGATGGAAAAGACCGTCCTCCCCGCGCCGGGCGAAGGTCCCGGCGAGGCGGCGCAGCAAAGCGGTTCATGGGACTTCCGTTTCATCGGACGCACGGCGGATGGGCGCGACCTGCGCGCCCGGGTCGCGGGCACCGGAGACCCGGGTTACGGCTCCACGGCGCGCATGCTCGGCGAAGCGGCCGCGTGCCTTGCGTTGGAGGTTCCCAAGACCGAAGTCGCCGGCGGGTTCTGGACGCCCTCCACCGCCATGGGTGCGGCCCTGCACGCGCGCCTCACACGCCATGCGGGCGTCACGTTTGAACTGATGGAAACCGCTTAGCGCGGGCCCGCATTGCCCACCGCACCGGTCGGGCACGGCGTGACGTAGCCCTCGTCCAGCGCTTCATTTCGCATCGGCGCGGCGCTTCGAGACCGCCCCGGCCCGGCTATTCCCGCGGGATGTTGTAATCCTTGATGAACTTTTGCCAGACCGGAAAATCCTCGCGCACCAGATCGGCAAGGCGGGCCGGCGTTGACGCCTCCACGACCACGGCCTGGCGTGTCAATTGCTCCCGGGCCACCGGATTGCTGAGGGCTTTTTCGACTTCTTTTGCCAGCCGGTTGATGATATCCGGCGGCGTTTTCGGCGGCGCGAAAATTGCCTGCCAGGTGGGGCTGCCCACGCCCTTGAAACCGGCCTCATCCAGCGTCGGCACGTCGGGTGCCGCCGGATGGCGGTTCGCGGCCAGCACCGCCAGCATGCGCAACTTCCCGTCCTTGACAAACGGCAACCCCCCTGCGAAGGGCCCGATATTGAGTTGAAGGCGGCCGGCGATCAGGTCCGGCATCGCCTGCGCGCCACCCTTGTACGGCACCTGCACGGCCCGCGCGCCCGCCGACTTCAGGAACTGCTCGGCGGTCATGTATTCGCCCAGTGAACCGGACGCGTAACTCAGGCTGTCCGGCTTGGCGCGCATCATGGCCACCAACTCGGCCACCGATTTGACCGGCAGGGTGGCCGGGACAAACAGGCAGAACGTGAGCCGCCCGACCAGAGACACCGGCGCCATGTCGTTGAGGGATCCATACGGCGGCGATTTCATCACCAGCGGCAGCGACACCATCGAACCGCTTGTCCAGAGCAGCGTGTATCCATCGGGCGGGCTGGTCATCACGCCTTGCGCGGCAATCGCGCCGCTGGCGCCCGGCCGGTTTTCCACCAGCACCGCCTGCCCCATGGAGGCCGACATCGCCTGCGCCACCGCCCGTGCGGCCGCGTCCGAGGCGCCCCCCGGCGGGAAAGGCACCACCAGCTTCACCGGCTTTGACGGATATTGCGCAAACGCCGGTGCCAGGCACAGGCTCCAGGCTGCCAGCAGGCGAATGAATGTCACGGTCAGGCGGGTCATCTGCTCTTTCCTCCTTTTACTGATGGACTCACCAGACATTACCGGCGAATCGGCGGGTCGAGAACCCCTTGTCCGGCAGCAATCCGCTTTAACTTTTGGTTTAAGCTTGGGCGGATACGGGCCGCGTGCCCGGGCCACTTCCCAGGAGTCTGGATGGACAAGCTGCGTGCGATGGAGGTCTTTGTGGCCTCGGCGGAAGTGAAAAGCTTTTCGGCGGCAGCACGCCGGCTGGAAGTCAGCATTCCGGCGGTGGCCAAGATGGTCAACGCGCTCGAGCAGCGACTGGAC
The DNA here is from genome assembly GCA_964617435.1 of uncultured Burkholderiales bacterium. GTDB lineage: Bacteria > Pseudomonadota > Gammaproteobacteria > Burkholderiales > Usitatibacteraceae > UKL13-2. The sequence goes on along the minus strand of CAZTYC010000013.1, from coordinate 22,288 downwards.
GTCCGCCTGTTCGACCGCCACGCGCAGGGCCTCACCCTGACCGCGGACGGCGAAAAATACCTCGAAGCCTGCCACCGCGTGCTCGAGCAGGCGAGCCTGGCCGACGATGCAGTGCGCAGCGCCGCGCAACGCATCCGGGGCACGCTGGTCGTGGCGGCCATGCCGCAGCTGGCGATGCATTGCCTGGCGCCCGCCCTGCCGGAATTCCACCGGCGGTACCCGGACATCCAGCTCGACCTGCGCGTGGTCAACCGCGTTACCGACCCGGAGGCGCAGGCGGCCGATGCCCTGCTGGTCATGGGCTGGCCGGAGAAGGACGGGCTGGTACATCGGCGCATCGCCGAGACCCGCCAGCTGGTTTGCGCCTCGCCCGAGTATTGGGCGAAGCACGGCGTTCCCGCGCATCCGTCCGAACTCACGAACCACCCCTGCTTCTGTTTCCGCAATCCCGAGGGCGCGGTGATCGACCTGTGGCGCTTTTCGAGGGACGCGGAGGAAGTGTCGGTCGCGGTGACCGGATGGATGAGCAGCAACCATCGCGACATCAACCTCGAGGCGGTGCTGGCGGGGGAAGGTGTCGCGCGCATTTCCGATTTGTCGGCCCGCGCCTTCCTCGCTGCAGGACACCTGGCACCAGTGCTGACGGACTGGACGATGCGCGATGCACCGCCGGTCAGCCTCCTGCTGCGGCCCGGGCCGCGCCGAAGCGCGCGCGTGCGCGCGTTCGCGGACTACGTCACGCAGCTGTTCGCCGGTCTGGTCGCTGAACGCGGCCCGGCCTTGGAAGGGGCGCCCGCGTCGCGACCGGAATGGTACGGCCGCCGGTTTGGGCACATCTCGTCGATGTGGCGCCAGAAGCGCGCGAACTGACGCCGGTCACACCGCCAGCACGCGGATCGATTGGACTGCAACCCGACGAGCACCGCGGCGACCTTCGCAGGCCGCCGCATGGGTCGATTGTCAGTTTGTCCAGCGCGCGGCGCGGTGCTCGCGCAGGGCGGCCATCTTGCGCACGCCTTCGATGACCGTGGCTTGCTGGGCGGCACTGAGCGTGTCGTAGAAGTCCAGCAACTGCGCCTGCACGGATTTGCGGATCGCCTCGCGCTGCGGCGCCAGGCTTTCCTGCAATTGCGCCAGCGTGCGCAGGTTGGGCTGCGGCTTGGCCAGCTCGGCCTTCATTTGCTCGAGGGTCGCCTTCGAGGCCTCGTGCGCGGCCTTGGCCTGCATCTTGGCGTTGGCGAGGATGGCGTCGAGCGCGGCCGACTGCTCGGTCGTGAGGTTCAGTTTGGCGCGCGCGAACTGCAGCGCACCCTCGATGCCCGGGCCGCCTTGGGCGGCGCGATGCGCGAAGGGTGGCGGCGCGGGAGGCGCGTCCGCAAACGCGGAACCGAGGGACAACACAGTGACACTTGCCGCCAGCGCGGCGGTTAAACGTCCGGAACGAGAGGGGCGCATGGAATTCTCCTGGGGGTCATGGGCGGCGCAACGCGCGACGCCTGAACGTCAGAAGCAATCTTGCGCCGCAAGTTTCGCCGGCGCCACCCGGGGTTGTAACGAGTTGCTTCACCGGCGCCGGAGACGCGGTGCGTTTCCCGTGGCACGCGCGCGCTGCATGTTGGGCAGGGCCGCTACAATCGTGCGCACACAATAACCAAGGACCACGCCCATGAACCCGCCTCCGCGCATCACGCCCTGCCTGTGGTTCGACTTCAACGCCGAGGAGGCTGTGGCGTTTTATCTCCAGGTCTTCCCGAACAGCCGTGTCACGTTTGTCTCGCGCTATGGCGCCGAATCGCCCGCGCATGAAGGCAAGGTGCTGATGATCGAGTTCGAACTCGACGGCCAGCCGTTCCAAGCCCTCAACGGCGGGCCTATGTATCGGTTCAACGAGGCGATTTCGCTCTCCGTCGATTGCGCGGACCAGGCCGAGGTGGATCGCGTGTGGGAGGCGCTCACGTCTGGGGGTGGCAAACCGGTGCAGTGCGGATGGCTCACCGACCAATTCGGTGTGTCCTGGCAGGTGGTTCCGCGCGTGTGGTGGCGCATCATGCACTCCGCCGACAAGGCCGCCGTGCAGCGCGCGTTCACCGCGTTGTTCGGCATGCAGAAGATGGACGTGGCCGCGCTGGAAAAGGCATTCGCGGGCTGATGATCCGCACTGTCCGCGTGCCGGGTTGCCTGGCCGCGCCGCTGCCGCCAAATGCGGGCGGGCGATCCCGACGCACGGCAAGCCCTCTGGAAAGAAAACAAAAAAACCAGCAATGGCGCGGCGTTCGGGGCATTTTTGCCCCAATCGCCGCGCCAATCCTTGAGTTTTGCAGCGCTGGCTAGCCGGCGATCAGCACAACATCCCAGCGCACGTTGAGCGCACCCTTCTCCGCGGCGCCGGTGGCCGCATCGAGCTTGGCCACAACGCTTTCCTTGTTTCGGATTTCCGCCAAGATGCGGTCTTTGGCATTGAGCGGCTCGCCTTCGAAATACATCTGCGTGATCGAGCGGCTCTTGCGGCCGCGCACATCGAAATGGATATGCGGCGGGCGCATCCAGTCGCCCGCGCCTGTGGGGTAGGCGCCCGGCTTGATGCTTTTGAACTTGTAGGTGCCGTCGGCGGCCGTGCGGATGCGCGCAAAGCCCTGGAAATTCGGATCCAGCGGCGCCTTGTTGGTATCGGCCGGATGCGCATAGCGCCCCGCGGCGTTGCATTGCCAGATATCGAGCGTGGCATTGGCAACCGGCGCGCCCGAGGTGTCGAGCACGCGCCCGGCCACATAGATCACTGTTCCAGCGGCACGTTCCGTGTGATTGCCCAGGAGGGTCAGGTCCGCATCCTGGTCCTCCGGGACTTCCACCGGATAGAACGGGCCGATGGTCTGGAACGGCGTGGGGGGAACCCGTCCGGGACTCGACTGCGCGGACGCGCTCAGCGCGCCGCCCGCAAAGGCCGCGCCCGTAAGCGCGCTGACGCCCGCCAGCCATTGGCGGCGCGTGAATGCGGGCGCCGGCGGGTGGTCCGCGACGCCATGCAGATGAAAATCCGGAATATCGGGTGTGGGTGTGCGCATGCGAATCTCCCATTTTTTGTGGGCACCGCTCTCCATCCGGTGCCGGGGCATGATGCGCCGCGGAGACGGCCGACGTCAATCCGCGGGGCGCGCGTTGCGGGGGCTATTCGTAGCGGTTGGTCAGCGCGCCGATGCCCTCGATGACGACGCTGACTTCGCTGCCCGGCTTCATCGATCCCACGCCGACCGACGTCCCGCAGGCGACCACATCGCCCGGTTCCAGGGTCAGGTCCTGCGAAATGCGGCTCACCAGCTGCGCGGGAGAGAAGACCATGTCGGACACCGGATAGTTCTGCCGCTCCTGTCCGTTGAGCAGCGTGCGCACGGAGAGCGCGGAAGGGTCGATCCCGGTGGCAATCGCCGGCCCGAAGACCCCGAAGGTGTCGAAGCTCTTGGCGCGCGTCCATTGCGCAAAACTGGCGTCCTTGTAGAGCAGCTCGACTGCGGTCACATCGTTGATGCAGGTATAGCCGAAGATGCAGGCAGCCGCTTCTTTCTCGTCCACGCGCTGCGCGCACCGCCCGATCACCACGCCGAGCTCGCCCTCGTAGATCACCTTGCCCGCATACGACGGCGGCACGCGGATCGGCGCCCCGTGCGGATGAAAACTGCTGTTGGCCTTGAGGAAGTACAGCGGCTCCGGCGGAATGGACTGCCCGAGCTTGGCCGCCAGCGCATGGAAATTGTTCCACAGCGCGACCATCTTGCCCGGTACACAGGGCGTGAGCAGGGTGACACCGGAAAGCGCAACGGACGCTCCGGTTGGGCGCGCGCCGGCAAACAGGTCGCCTTCGAGCACGGCGATGGAGTTGCCCTCCAGCATGCCGAAGGCGATGGATTGGTCCGGCTTCTGAAAACGCAGGTAGAGGCTCATGGCGAGGGCGGTGGGGTTGGCATGCCGGACATCGGTTGCGGTACGCGATTCGTCGCATTGTAAAGCGCCGCCCACGGACCGCGCCGTGGCCTCGCGTGCCGGAATCCGCGAATGGCTGCCGCGCGAAGGCTGTTTACCTGCCAAACATTCGAGTCGGGGGCCTGCGCCGGCCGGTCCAGCCGTTTTCAGGCGAACCGCATTCTTTGATTTCAATCAAGTCTGTTTTACCCTGCCGTACGCAACGGAATCGCCTAAGATGGCGGACAAGCCACTCTCTCCACGCAGTCCCGCGTTGCAATGAACAAGTCCCAGCTCAAGGCGCTAGAAGCGTACCTGTCGTTGTTGTCCAAGCACAATACCGGGACCGCCGACTACGCGTTGAAGGAACACTTCGCCCAGGAGATCGTCGCCCACCTGCCCCAGGCGGACCTCACGCCCGCGCTGTATCGCCAGGCGGTCAACGACACGCTCACCGACATGCCGCTCGAATACAAGAAGCAGGCGGTGGAAGTGGCGCGCGAGTTCTTTCCGTTTCTGCAATCGGACCTGAAGCTGGTGGCTGCCGTGGTGCAAACCGGCGGGTATCGCGGCTTCAATGATGCGCGAGGCGTGGAAACCCAGCAGCGCATCCGTACCATGCCGGACCTGGTTGCGGTCGCCGCGGCGCATGCCCATGCGCCGGCGTTCATCGAAATGCATGACAAGTACGTGGCGGTCCTGCGTGCCAAGGGACTCGATGCGTCCGCCGCCGCCATGCGCGGCCGCATCGCCAAGGCGCTCCTTTATCTCTGCCGCGGCAAGACCATCAATTCCGACCTGTTCCGCGCAGCCATCGACAAGGTCATGCCCGCCCTGACCAACGAGCCTGCACGCCTGTTCTTCGTGCTTGTGGCCCGCGAGTTCTACCACTTCGCGGTGAACAATCCGCGCGCGCCCGAGAGCGTCAAGGTCACGGCGCGGTACAGCGGCACGGACATGTTCGGATAATTCCAACCGTTGGCGGCGCTCAATCAGGACCCGTGAAGGGCGGGACGGCCCCGAGCGCTGCTCCCCCACAAGCGGGCGGCGCGCACTTGGACGTTTGCGCGGAATGGGGCCCCAAGACCGTCAGGGCGTGTTCGCCGCACCCGGCGTGGATTGCGTGCAGAACCGCCAGTCGGTCGCGTCGTTATTCGTGCGAATCCCGTTGGGGATCCTGCAAAGCGAGCCGTTGCTGGTGTTGGAATCGGCCACCGCCGCCGACAATGCAGTCCCGCGGACCAGATTTACGGGGTTGGCAAATCCGGTAATGAGTGCCGCGGTGATCGGCCCCTCGTAGGAGAGCGAGTCGATCACGGTCTGGGTGACGGTGTTGATGAGCGCAATGCCATCGGGCGCGCCGTTCTGGATGAAATCGCCCGCAACATCGAGGGTCAGCACGCCGGACGGCACTGTCACGGTCGAATTTCTCAGGATCAGGTATTGCCCGGGTGCCAGTTGCGACCCGGCAGCCCCGAGCGCGTAGCGCGCGTATTCCGTGTTGTTCGATCCATTGATGAGCACCACGGCGAATTCCGAGAGGTTGACGGCGGAACTCGAACCATTGAACAGCTCGATATAGCTTGCCGCGTCGGTTCCCACCTGGTCGTAATCGACTTCGTTGATGACAAATTCGCCGCCGCTGCTCATGGTCAGGTCAGCGGCGAAAGAATCCGCACCGAGCGTCGCAACGAGCTGGGCGGCGTTCACGGTGCCTGCGTCCATAAACTGGAAACTGGCCGACAACGCATTGGCCGGGACGGTGATGGTGGCCGGAATGAGGCCGGCGTTGGCAGGATTCAATACGAGCGTGACGCTGGTTCCCCCCGCCGGCGCCGGAATGTCCAGATTGACCTGGAAAGTGGCGCTGCCGCCGGCCGCGAGAGTTGTCGCCGCCGGCGTGAGCGACGTCAACGCCGGCTGCTCGGCGTTTCCGAGGACGCGCACGGTGCTGGTGAGCACCTGCGCGCCGAGGGTCGCGGTCAGCGTGACGCCGCCGCTCTGCATCAGCCCGTCCAGGAGGACCACGGCGCTTGATTGTCCGTCCGGGATCGTCACTCCGCCGCCCGGCACGGAAAGGCTGGAAGGATCGGACGAGACGATTTGCACGAACGTCGGGCCCACCGAGGGCGTGCCAAGCGAAAACGTGAGCGCGGTCGGGAAGGTGGGCGAGGCCATGTCGCCAGCCCGGACATAGGACTGGGCCGGACCAAACGTCCGCACGGCAAGCACCAGATCGGACGCCTTGTGTGGCAGCAGCTTGCTTGCATTGCCAAGCGTGGCCAGTGTGCCGGTCAAGGTCGCAAACGTCTGCCCGACGGTGGGCATTGGGTTGGCGGCGAACAGCAGGTCATCGACCAGCAAGCCGCCGGTGACGGTGAATTCTCCCTGCGCTGGATTCGTGGCCGTCACTTGAACGCTGGAAACGCTCACGATGACGCCCTCGAGCATTGCGGCCCGGGGACCGCCGGTGGCCACGTCCGCGGCATTGGCCACTGCCACGGCGGCGGGCAGTGCCCCCACGAAGGCGTTGACCACCGTGACTTGGCTTGCGGCCAGCTGGACCTGTCCGCCGGAGGTCTGCACGACGCCAAACACGTCGACGCGGTTTCCCTCGCTGATGGCCGGGGAGGACGGCGCGTAGGCCACGAACAGACCCGAAAAATCACTGTTGGTGTACCCAGGATCACCAAACTTGGTCTGCAAGAAGAAGCCGCTGGAGGTCTTGATGCTGGTGACCAGTTGATTGGTCAATCGGACCAACGATCCGGTGGGAACGGCGCCGGTCTTGATGTCGTAGATCGACACGGCGAAGGGCGTGGCGCAGGCAATGTCCACATTGCCGACGCTTGCCGCAGCGACGGTCCCGGTCCCGTTTGCAACGGTGCACACTTGCCCTGCGGGTTGCTGTGCGACGGTGACGTTGTACAAGCCGCTGGATGCGGATGGAAATACATACCTGCCATTGTCGGAGATGTACAAGTCGTCGCCACCGTTTCGCTGCAATACCAGGGTGCCGGTGAGTCCGGTGACCGCGCCTCCAACGGTGTAGGCGGGCGGCAAGGTCCGGCTGGGGCGCGCCTTGACCGTGGACACATCGGCCGCCGATACCACACCGGACACGTTGAAGTCGAACCGCGCGTTGCCGGCATCGGCGCCGAGTCCTGTGCGCCCCTTGACCTGCGAAATGTCCGCCGCATTGATGTTGCCGGAGCCGTTGGCATCGCCCACCAGAAACCCGAGGGACGCGGAGAAATCCGCGCCTACAAGGTTGTTTACCGAGGTCAGACGCAGCGTCACGCGCTTGGCATCCGGCAGGGACGGAATCGCGATGCTGACCTCGTTGCCGTTGACGGACGGCATCGTGAAGCCGATTGCCGCGCCGGTTTCATCCGTTACGGCCGCGTTGCCCGCCTGGGTGATCATCGTGTCGAACTGAAATACGATTTCATGTCCGGGCGTGCCATGGCGAGGATCCACGGACACGCCATCGGACACGGCCTTGGTGGAGTCGACCGGCAGGTCGCGCACATCGCCCGCATGCACCTTGCGCGATTGCACGCCGGTCAGTGTCAATGCCTGCGCGGCGAAACTCAAACTGGCCAGGAAGAGAAGAACACCAAGTGGACGGCAAAGTTTGTTCAAGGCGCACCCGGAATAGAGATCGAAGGGGACGGAGCGGATCCTGGGCACTCTAGCATCCGCATGCATCCAGGATGTTTGTGTCAAGAACCGGCGGCACGCGCGCCGAGCAAGGTCAAAGGACAGCCGCAGCGAAACCGGCCTCTCCCATCAAGCGGGCAAGCCCGCCGGCGCTCTCACCGCAATTCCCGGCACAGGACGCCGAGAGTCACCCATCAAGGCCAAAACTTCATGAAGATCGCGCCGGTGATGACCCCGTAGATCGCGGCGTCCAGCGCATCCTTGGCGGTGCTGGCCCACGTCTTGCCCATCCACACGGAATTGCACGCGCTGCCCACCACGTAAGCGAGGAAGGTCATCATGCCGGCCAGGCAGCCAGCGTTCGAGGCGTTGGCGGCGCCGGCGGGGACCACGCAGGCGGTGACGAGGGCGATAGCGGCCGCCACCCCCAGGGTCAGCACAAACCATTGCCCCAGGAAAGAACCCATGTTGGGTAGGCCGTTGGCCCGCACGGTGACCAGCGCGTTGGGGCCCTCGACGAATTTCTTCTGCATGGTTTCGCTGCCCATGTCCTTCATGTCCTTGCAGTACGGGATCACATACAGCCCGGGCGACGGCGCGCCGGCGTTGATGGCGGCGCGCACGGCGTCTTCATTGGCCAGCGCGCGATAGTCACTGTTATGCCACTTGAATACCATGTGGATCAGGCTGCTGGCGATGAAGATGGCGACGGCGGTGGCAAGAATCGGCATCCAGAGCGTTGCAAGTGCGGACATGGGGCCTCCTGGTGTGGAGTCAGTGAATGGGTCTGCTGCTGGTCATGCCACAAATTCGAACAACTTCCGGACACCCGCATGTCCGGCGCGCTGCGCAACGTCCGCAACGGTGTCCGCCAATCCGGCGGATGCCAGATCCGCTCTCCTGCACGGGCTACGCCCCGTACGGCACCCAGATGTTCTTCACCTGCGTTGCCTCGCGCAGCACGGACTCCGTCGCCGGCAGCGCCCCGCTGGCCTCCATGACCCAGGTGCGCTTCATGTTGCCTGCGGATGCCTTCTGCACCGCCGCCTGTCCCTCCGCAGGACCCGCGTACCAGATCGCATCCACGTCCTCGTGTTCACTCAAGGTCTTGGCGAGCTCGTCGCGCTTGCCCGTGACGATGTTGACGGTGCCATGCGGCACGTCGGAGGTCTCCAGCACCTGGTAGAGGTCGGTGACGCTCAGCGGATGTTTGGGCGAAGGGACGACGACCAGCGCATTGCCCATGGCCAGCGCCGGGGCTGCGAGCGCGGCGAAAGCAAGCAGCGGCTGATCGTCCGGCAGCAGGATGGCGAGCACGCCGATCGGTTCGTGGACGGCGAGCGTGACGTTGCGCTGTGGCACGCCGTGAATGGCGCCGTCGTACTTGTCCGCCCATGCTGCGGCGATGAAGAACTGCTCGATGGCGGCTTCAACCTCCGCATGCGCGGCAGCGTTCGTGGCGCCGGTCTGCGAGACGATGCGGCGGGCGAATTCGTCGGCGCGCGCGGCGAGGTTTTCAGCGAGGAAGTAAAGGATCTGCGCCTTGTTGTGCGCGGTGGACTTGCGCCAGCCTTCAGCGGCGGCGCGCGCGGCTTCGACAGCGTTGCGGAGGTCCTTGCGGTTGCCCGCGCCGACTTCACCGATCAACTCCTTGCGGGGTCCCAGGACGTTGATGGACAAGCCGCCATCCGGGCGGGCTTGCTTTCCACCGATGAACATCTTCGCCGTGCGGTCGATCGACGGTGCACCCACAAGTGAAAGTCCAGCACTGGCGCGGCTCTTGGCAGCATTTTGTCCGGAAAGGCGCGCGGATGCTGGTGTTTTTGCAGATTGTGCTTTGGATTTTCCGCCCGTCCCGGCGGCCGGCTTGGCTTTCACGTACTCGTACAAGCCCTCCTTGCCCCCCTCGCGACCGAATCCGGATTCGCGATAGCCGCCAAAGCCGCTGGCGGCGTCGAACTGGTTGGTGCTGTTGATCCACACGGTGCCGGCCTTGACCTGCGTGGCGAGATCCAGCGCGAGGTTGATGTCCTCGCTCCAGATGCTCGCCGCCAGACCGTAGCGCGTGTTGTTGGCGAGCTTCACGGCTTCTTCCGGCGTGCGGAAGGTCATTGCCGCGAGCACGGGACCGAAGATTTCCACTTGCGCGATGGTCGATGCAGGCGCCACGTTGGTGAACAGCGTAGGCGGGTAGAAGCAGCCCTCCTTCGGACAGGACCAGGAGGGTTGCCACATCGTCGCGCCCTCTTCCGCGCCTTTCTTCACCAGCGCTTCGATTTGCTTCAATTGCACGGGCGCCACGATGGCGCCGATGTCCACCGCCTTGTCGAGCGGATCACCAACGCGCAATTTCTCCATACGCGCGCGGAGTTTTTTGTACATCTTCTCGGCCACACCTTCCTGCACCAGCAGACGCGAACCCGCACAGCACACCTGGCCCTGGTTGAACCAGATGGCATCGACCACGCCTTCGACGGCGCTGTCGAGGTCCGCGTCATCGAACACCATGAACGGACTTTTGCCGCCCAATTCCAGCGAAAGTTTCTTGTGCGTGCCCGCGGTGGCCTTGCGGATGATGCGGCCCACGTCGGTGGAACCGGTGAAGGCGATCTTGTCGATGCCGGGGTGGTCCACCATCGCCGCGCCGGTACGGCCGTCGCCCGTGATGATGTTCACCACGCCGGGCGGCAGGCCAACGGAATCGCAAATCTCCGCAAACAGCAGCGCGGTGAGCGAGGTGAATTCGGCGGGCTTCAACACCACGGTGTTGCCCATGGCAATTGCGGGCGCGATCTTCCAGCTCAACATGAGCAGCGGAAAATTCCACGGGATGATCTGCCCGACCACGCCGATGGCCTGGTGATCCGGCAAGGCCTTGTCCATCAACTGCGCCCAGCCCGCGTGGTGATAGAAATGCCGCGCCACCAACGGGATGTCGATGTCGCGCGTTTCGCGGATCGGCTTGCCGTTGTCCATCGTTTCCAGCACGGCGAACAGGCGCGAGTGCTTCTGGATCTGCCGCGCAATCGCATAGAGGTAGCGTGCGCGAATGTGGCCCGGCGTGACGCTCCAGGTCTTGAACGCGGCGCGCGCGGCCTTCACCGCATCGTCGACGTCCTTCTTAGTGGCCTGCGCGATCTTGCCGAGCTTCTTGCCATTGGCCGGGTTGATGGAATCAAACCATTCCTTGCCGGATGGGTCGCGCCATTTGTTGTTGATGAACAGGCCAAACTTGGCATTGTGCTGGTCGATCCACTCCTGGGCGGGTTTGGCGGCTTCGGGGGCGTCGCCGTAGGGGAGGGATTTCGAGAGTTGGGAGAGGTTGGACATTATTTTCTTTCAAGCGTTTTGGTTCACTTCCGCATTGCTCGTCAAACTGTCGCCCCGGCGAAGGCCGGGGTCCAATTTGAGTTTGGCAAACTTGGGCCCCGGCCTGCGCCGGGGCGACGGAATTGAGGTTTTCACGTCTATCGACAAATTGATTCGTAAAGGTCATCCCAGTTTGCGTTCTTTGACTGGATCAAACTGACTTTCCAATCGCGGTGCCATTTTTTGATGAGTTTTTCACGAGTGATTGCTTCGCGGGCATCTTCGTGAACCTCATACCAAACCAATCGATTCAAGCCATGCTTTTTCGAGAAGCCTTCAGCCAATCCTTCTTTGTGCTGAAAAATGCGATGAACAAGGTTGCTGGTCACACCGACATACAAAGTGCCATAAGGTTTGTTGGTGAGAATGTAGACGTAGTACTGCTTCTGCATTGACGAGATCAGACCGCAAATGCGCCATTCTTAACGCTGTCGCCCCGGCCTGTGCTGGGGATACACAAAATGGCATCACGACTACCCAAGCGGTTGATATTGCATGGACGCATACCGCCCATACACGAAATGCTCCAACTGCCGCTCGATGTCATTGAGCAGCGCAGAGGCGCCCAGCCGGAACAAGTGCGGCTGCAGCCACTCGTCGCCCAGTTCCTCTTTCATGAGGATCAGCCACTCCAGCGCCTGCTTGGCCGTGCGGATGCCGCCGGCGGGCTTGAAGCCGACCTTGTGGCCGGTTTGCTCGTGGTACTGGCGGATGGCGCGCACCATCACCAGCGATCCAGCAATCGTGGCGTTGGTGGGTTCCTTGCCGGTGGACGTCTTGATGAAGTCCGAACCGGCCTGCATGCACACGAGACTCGCGCGCATGATGTTTTTCAAGGTGCCGAGTTCGCCGGTGGCGATGATGGCTTTCATGTGCGCGGGACCGCAGGCTTCGCGGAAGGCCTTCACTTCGTCGTAGAGCGCACGCCAGTCGCCGTTTAGCACGTGCTCGCGGGAAATGACGATATCGATCTCCGCTGCGCCGTCCTTCACGCTCGCCTTGATCTCCTCGATCTTTTGCGGAAACGGCGACAGTCCCGCAGGAAAACCGGTGGACACGGCGGCCACCGGGATGCCGGAACCTTCCAGTGCCTCGACCGCGGTTTTCACGAAGGTGTGGTACACACACACGGCGCCGGTCGTGAGCGGTTCGTTAAACCCGAGGTCCTTGAGCAACTCCGGTCGGATGGGTTGGCGCGCCTTGGCGCAAAGACGCTTGACCGTGCCCGGGGTGTCATCGCCGCTCAAGGTGGTGAGATCGATGGTGCGCACGGCATGCAGGAGCCATGCAGCCTGCCATTCTTTCTTGACTGTGCGGCGCGTGCCCATGGTGGCGGCGCGGCGCTCGACGGCACTGCGATTGACCCGCACATCCTTCACCGGGCCCAAGTCGAACTTGGTGCCGGGATTGCGGCCATCTTCCGGATCGACGGCGGTGGCGCCCTTGACGGGCAATTGGCGGATATTGGCCATGCGTTTTCCCCTTCTTCGAGGGAAAAATTATACGCCCCGGTCCTTCTGGGGCTAAGTACAGCGAAGTTCCGGATCCATGACGATTCCCGGCCGGACAAAAACACATCGGCGCCAGTTTGGCGTACAGTAAGGCCATGTCGAACCGGCGAATTTCACTCTTTGCGTTCGGCCTCATGCTGGCTGCTGCCCCGCTGCTGTGGATGGACCTGGATCCCGGTGCAGGTGAAAAACTCCTTCGATGGACGGGCAACAGCGGACCCCAGCAGGTTGCGAGCCTGACGCCGACCCGTCCCTTGCGCTGATCGCGCATGCGGTCGATTTCAGCCCCTTGATCGAGGCTGGGGAAAGACGTGTTGCGTCAACGGCCTGAAGCGGCGCCCACGCGCAAGGGTGTACTCGCAACAACTGGAGTTCAAACCTGTGGCGCGCCGATCGCTTTCGCGGCCCGCAACGGAACACCCGGATTTGTTTTGGCCGGAGCCGCATCCTCTGCCGGAGCGCGTGGCCTGCGCGCTGCCGATATGCCAGGGTGCAAAAGCGAAAGCTAGTCGCCGCGCTTCAACGCGAGCCGAATGGTGTCACCGGAAAAGCCGCGTTGCAGCAAGAACCGGTGCTTCTTGGCCTTGGTTTCCAGGCGCTCATCACCGTCTTCAAAGCGGCGCGCCAGCAAGGCACGCGCGCGTTCAACCTCGGAGGGGTCCAGCCCGGCCACTGCGGCAGCGACGGCCTCATCGCCCAAACCCTTCTGCCGCATGCCAATGGCCACGCGCCTCGATCCATAGCGGACGCCGAGGCGGCGCGCCATGGACTCCGCATGGCGTTGTTCATTGAGGAAGCCGCTTGCCTCGCACCAGCGCGACACCATTTCGCATTCCTGCCGATCAAAGCCGTCCTTGAGCAGGCGCGCAATCAATGCGGCGCGGCTCAAGTCGCGTCGGGCGAGCAGCGCGATCGCACGGGAGACGAGCTCGCGATTTTCCGGACGGGTTTGAGCGCCCTGCGCCCGCAGTTCGCCGGATTCTGCGGGCGCCCGCTCATCTCCCGAGTCGGCGGCATCGACCGGCGGGACATTGGCGGGGTGCCGCATGGCAGCCGGCGAATGCATTAGGAGAGCGACCGTTGCAATCTGCCCGCCAGCAGCGAGCGCACCCAACCGGAGCCTTCGCATTTGATGCACGACATGCCGCGGTGCCAACCGAAGCCGGCGCACCATTGGCACGCGGACCAGTCGCCCAAGGCATCGGCCTGCATCATGCGTCCGCCGCATCGTTGGCCCCGCACCATGGCATGGCAAGCCTGGCCCTGGTCTGCCGCCAGGAACGAAAACCGCTCGCAGCGGCTGCAAGTAGCCTTCGGCTTCAGGAACTTCCGCTGCGCGCGCGGCGCGGGACGCCCCAAGGCATCGCCGAGGGGACTGCAGGCGCCGCCACCGCGAAGGGCATGGAGAAAGTTTGCCGCCCTGGATGCGTGGTGGGAATTCGAAAATGACTCCAACATGCCGGACTCCTTCGGAATAAAAAGGGGCCGCCTTACTTGACGGACTTTGATCACTCACTCGGTCAATCAAGCGGCCCAACCATCGAACCGTTGTGAACCGCGGGCGAAGCCGCTCCCGCTCCACCGGTCGTGGCGACCCGCGGTTCACTCAAACTGCGCAACCTGCTGTGAAATGCCGCCGTAACCCCTGAGCGGCGGCGCGACGCGGCTACTCCTCGACGGCCTCGTCTTCCTCTTCGGTACCGGCGGCACCGGCAACGCCCACGGCCTCGCGGATCCTGGCCTCGATCTCCTGCGCCATTTCCGGGTTGTCCTTGAGGAACTTGCGCGTGTTGTCCTTGCCCTGGCCGATCTTCTCGCCGTTATAGGCATACCAGGCGCCGGACTTGTCAACGATCTTGTGGATGACGCCCAGTTCGATGATCTCGCCCTCGCGCGAAATGCCCTCGCCGTACAGGATGTCGAAGTCAGCCGTGCGGAACGGCGGCGCCACCTTGTTCTTGACCACCTTGACGCGGGTCTCGGAGCCGATCACTTCCTCGCCGGCCTTGATGGCGCCTGTGCGGCGGATGTCGAGGCGCACGGAGGCGTAGAACTTGAGCGCGTTGCCGCCGGTGGTGGTTTCCGGATTGCCGAACATCACGCCGATCTTCATGCGGATCTGGTTGATGAAGATGACCAGCGTGTTGGACTTCTTGATGTTGGCGGTGAGCTTGCGCAGCGCCTGGCTCATCAGGCGCGCCTGCAGGCCGGGCAACTGGTCGCCCATCTCGCCTTCGATTTCAGCCCTCGGCGTCAGCGCGGCGACGGAATCGATCACGACGACGTCGACCGAACCCGAGCGCACCAGCATGTCCGCAATTTCCAGCGCCTGCTCGCCATTGTCCGGCTGCGAAATAAGCAACTCATTGATGTTCACGCCGAGCTTCTGGGCGTATTGGGGATCGAGCGCATGCTCGGCGTCGATGAACGCGGCGGTGCCGCCGGTCTTTTGCATTTCGGCGATGACCTGCAGGGTGAGCGTGGTCTTGCCGGACGATTCCGGGCCGAAGATTTCCACCACGCGACCACGCGGCAGGCCGCCGATGCCCAGCGCGATATCGAGACCCAGCGACCCGGTGGACACCGGAATGATGTCCTGGCCAATGCTGCTCTCGCCCATCTTCATGATGGAGCCCTTGCCGAACTGCTTTTCAATCTGAGAAAGCGCGGCCTGCAGGGCCTTGCTCTTGTTTTCGTCCATAAAGGATTCTTTCATCATGTTCATGGCGGGCTCCGGTTCGATGGGTTCTGAAACTAGACAAAATAGGCTGTAACTGTTTACAGCCTGTATTTGCGTACAGTACCGGAGAATTTGGGGGTTGGCAAGCGGTTTTTTTTAAATCGCCTTCCAACCGGTGCCGTCAGGAAAGATTATGAAGCAGCTCTTTCAGGGCGTGGACGATGGTCTGCTGGCGGATCGCAACCCGGTCGCCACTGAAGTGGCAAACCGTTGAAATAATGGGCTTTTTCGGGACTTTCCAGGCAAACCAGACGGTGCCGACCGGCTTGTCCGGCAGCCCGCCGGTGGGCCCGGCAATGCCGGTCACCGCGATCGCAACCTGCGCCCGGGAGCGGGCGATGGCCCCTTCCACCATCTCGTGCGCGGTCTTTTCCGAAACGGCGCCGTGATCGACCAGCGTGTCGCGGTGCACGCCCAGCATGGAGGTCTTGGCCTCGTAGCTGTAAGTGACAAACGCGCAATCAAACCAGGCGGATGAACCGGAAATCCGCGTAACGGCCTCGGCAATGCCGCCCCCGGTGCAGGATTCGGCGGTGGCCAGCATCAAGCCCTTGTTCTTCAGGGACTGGCCCAGCGCTTCTGCCAAGCCGGAAATATCGGCGTCGTGTGGAAGTTCAGTCATGGGAGTCGGGTTGGGATGAATCCAGGGCGCCAAAACCGGCATGCGCCAGCGCCGCGTGAACGCGATCGACCTGTTCAAGGCTCTGCAACTTTACATGGATGGCGCCGAAGCGGCGCGCATCGGGTTCATTCGGCAATGCGGGAAACTTTGCGAGGAAGCGGCGGTTGTATTTCTGCCACGCTGCGTCGTAACGCCCCGTGGAGAAATGCATCAGGAGCAGATCGCTCGGCGCCACGAGCCGGAATCCCTCGCGCGCGGCGCGGTGGGTGAAATCGACATCGTAGAGGTGGAAGCCGTCGAAGGTGTCCGCATCGAAGCGGATCGCCTCCCACACGCGCCGGTGCATGGCCAGCCACACACCGTCCAGCGCCTGTAGGGCGGCTTCGGCGTCATGCAGGCCGATGACGTGATAGAGCAGGCCTGTTTGCCCGGCAGGCGGCCGGTGCAGGATCTGGCCGTGGAGGTGCGGCGGGCCGGCGTGGCGCCAATCCCCGCTCACCAGCGCGGACGCCCCCGCCAACCCGACCACATCCGCAGCCAAAAGATGGGACAACACGCGCTCGCCAAAATCGGCGCGCACGAACTCGATGTCGTCGTGGCAAAACACCAGGAGGTCGCCGCGCGCCTGCCGCGCCCCGCGGTTGAAACCCTCGCACAGGGACTTCGCGTCGTGGATGCCGATGAGCTCCACGTCGTGGCGCGCGAACTGGCGTTCAATGCCGGCCTTGAGCGAGGCAAAGTAGTCCGGCCGGATGCTGCAGGCGATCACCGACACGCGTTGCCGCGCTGCAAGTTCCACCGGCTGGTGCCACGCCGCCCTGGCTTCCGGGTGCTCAAGGCCCCAGGCGAGCGCGGCGCGCACGAGTTCAATCTTCGCCGCCTCCCACCCCGGCTGCCGGCGCACCAAGCGCGCCGCCGCTTCGAACATTTCTTCGTTCGTTCCGCGTCCATGCAAGTCCCGCACCCGGCGCAGCAGCGCGCTTCGATCCGCTTGCCGCGCAACGGAATCGCACCATTCGCGCCAGGCGTTCCGGTAGGCGTCTTCGAGCGGGCCGACAAATCGCCCCACATCACACACGACGCTGCCGGCCACACGCGCGCGCAAGCCAGCGCGCAGCGCGGAAAGACTTTGGGGATCCGCGCCCGCTCGCGATGCACGGGAAATGAAGTCAGCCGGCCGCTGCGCAATCCAGTCGCCCAGACCCAACGCGCCAAGCAGGCTCGCGCTCGAGCGCGAGCAGGAGCGCTCGCCCGGCAGCGTCAGCACGGGGACTCCTTGGTACAACGCATCGAGGGTCGTGGTGGCGCCGGAGAAAGGCATGGGATCGAGCACGATGTCCACGCGCCCAAACGCCTCGCGGTACGCTGCGGCGGGCACACGCGGAAGAAATTCGAGGCGGATCGAATCCACCCCCAGCGCTGTTCGCACACGCTCGCGCGCGAAGCCCTCCGGCAGCCCCGCCACCAGCAGGCGGGCGTCGGGAATCGCTTGGAGCAGGCAGCGCCACAGGACCAGCGTGTCGTCGGTCAGTTTTTGCGCATGATTGAACGAGCCGAACGTGAGGTACCCGTTGCGAAGCAGCGGCACTTCGGTCACCGGCGGCGCATCGGGCGGCGGCATCCAACACCATTGCGTCGCTGGCAGCCTCACGAGCGTTTCGCTGTGGAAGGCCTCGTTGTCGGGCGGATCGGCCACTGCATCGCTGATGCGATAGTCGATGCCCGCCACGCCGGTGGTGCAAAGGTAATCGAGCCACGTCATCTGCACCGGCGCGGGCCGGCGCGCGAACACGCCCAGCCGGTTGTGTCCGGTGTGGCCCGCGATATCGATCAGCACGTCGATACCGTCCGCATGCACCTGCCGCGCCACGGCAGCATCGACTTGCCCGCGCATCACGCGAAGGGTGAACTCACCGAGCGCGGCCACCCGCGCCGCAGGCGGCGGATGGTTGAAATAGACGAAGATTTCACACATCCCCCGGTCATGTGCGGCAATCACCGGGTCGATAAATGCCGGCAGCGCCGCGTGCGCATCGGGCGACACATAGCCGATCTTCAGGCGGCGGTCCGGATCCGGCGCGTTCTCCAGCACGGGCGCTTCGCCACCGCGGTGGGCAAACCAGCGTGACCAGCCCTCGTGCGCGCGGCGCAAGGCGGCGGCATCGATGCGCGTGTCCAGCTTGAGCAGCGCCAGCCGGTTGCTGAACACCACCGCCGAGAGCGGATCGATCGCCAGCGCCTGCTCATACACGGCCAGCGCATCGGTCACGCGGCCTTGGTCCTTGTACAGGTTGCCCAGGTTGTTGAGCACGTCCACGGCGTCCGGCGCCGCGCGGCGTGCCTGCTCCAGCGTGTCCACCGCCTCATCGAGCCGACCCAGGGCGTGCAGCGCACTCGACAGGTTGACGCGCGCGCTCTGCAGTTCAGGCTCGATGTCGAGCGCCCGCCGGAACGCAGCGCAGGCCTCCTCGAAGCGTCCGACGACGGCCAGCGTGTTGCCGCGATTGACCCACGCGGCGGCCAGGTCCGGCGCGGCCTTCAACGCGCGCTCGAAGCAATCGAGCGCATCCGTCCATCGGCCGATCTTGTGCGCGACCAAGCCGAGACCCATCCACGCGCGCGCATCGCCGGGGGCTGCCTGCAGCGCGCCGCGAAACGCGATTTCCGCCTCACGCCATTGCGCAGCCTGCAAGTGCGCAAATCCCTGCGCCGTGCGCCCTTGGTCAATCATGCAGCGGCGCCTCAGCCGCGTACCGCGTGCGGCGCAACCCGGTGCCAGTAGGCGTAGCGCTCGGTGAACCCGATGCCGCGATACAGCGCCACGGCCGCCGCATTTTCCTCATCCACCTGCAGGAACGCGCGCGTTGCGCCATTGGCCTGGCCCCAAGTCAGCAGGTAGGCCACGAGCATCGTCGCATATCCCTTGCGGCGTGCGCGCTGGGCGGTGCGCAGGTTGAACAAGCCGAGGCTGGCATTTTCCAACCGCGCCATGCCGGTGCAGGCCAGCCCGTTGATGGTTTTCAGCGAGGCAAAGACCTGCGGCCCGCGCCACAGGGCCTGCCGGTCGCGGTCGCGCGTCTCGGCCTCCGGCGAGCTGTGCTTGAGTTCGTGCAGGTCCGCAAGACCGGCATCCGGTTCACGCTCGAGGATCTTGGCACCCGCCGGCAAATCGATGTCGAGCACCTGGTCTTCCGCGAAATCGAGCACCATCACCAGGGTTCGCACCTCACGCGTGTACCCGCGGGCGGCGAGAGCGTCATCGAATCCGGCGGGCGAGGTTTCCGCGGACAGGCGGAACAGCGCCGGCTGCCCATGCATCGCATACCAGCCCTCGATGCGCTCGATCGTGTCGTCCGCTGCCGATTCCGCGTGCGCGAGGCAGGTGGCGCTGTTGGCGCGCCGCGTGTCCGTGCCCGAGGCGCGCATCACCCAGCCATCGCAAAACGCCTGGT
The DNA here is from genome assembly GCA_964617435.1 of uncultured Burkholderiales bacterium. Taxonomy (GTDB): domain Bacteria; phylum Pseudomonadota; class Gammaproteobacteria; order Burkholderiales; family Usitatibacteraceae; genus UKL13-2. Next base: position 2,977 of record CAZTYC010000013.1, on the reverse strand, counting down.
GAATGGCGGGCGACGTGTTGAGGGTCAGTTCCTCCAGTGCGCGGATGTCGGGGTCGATCATGGTGAAAGTCTAGCGGGAATCGGGGGCGCATCGAAACCGCGCGCCGCATCGCCAGCTTCGCCTGTTCATTTGGATTGGAACGAATGGCGCGCGCGATCATTCCAATGCCGGCCTCCCGAGCACATGACCTGGCGCCTTGGCCTGCGGCCCGCATGGGTTGCCAGTTTCCCGTCGCAATGCAAAAGTCAAGGATTGGCGCGGCGTTTGGGCCCGTTTCGCCTTGAAACGCCCGCCAATGCTTGAGTTTCAAGTTCGCCCGCGATGCCGGCGTATAGTTTTCCAAGCCAACCGGATTCCCTGCCGTGCACCCCAACCCCTCATCCGCAACCGACTTCATCGACCTGACCGCCTGGGGCTTCATCGTTCTGGGTGTTGTGGCGGTGGTTGTCTGTGCCGGCCAGCTGCTGTATCTGGCGGCGCTGATTCCCATCGGCCAGATCACGGCCGCGACCCGCGAACTGGCGCAATCGCTGGCTTGGCCGCCGTGGGCCAAGGCGATCGTCCGATACCTGCCGCAGTGGCTGGCGATGATTGCGGTCCTGTCGCTGGCTACTGCGTGGGCGGCGCATGCGTTGCTGCAGCGGCGCGAGTGGGCGCGCAAGGCATTCGTCATCCTGTTGTGGGCGGGCGCGGCCGCCAATCTGGCCGGCGTGCCACTGCCGTTCTTCGTGGACCTGTCGCCCGCGCCACTGCTGTCGGTCCTCAGTCCCGAATGGCAGCGCATACTCGGCCCCATGGTGTCCGCCACGTCGAGTGCCTATGCGTGGACCGCCGCTGCCACGGCGCTGGTCTTCGCGGCACTGTTTGCCTGGAGCGCCCGCATCCTCCAGAGCGACGCCGCGCGCCGCGAGTTCGCGCCCCTTGATTTGCGCCGCGCTGCCGCCACCTGATGCATTCAGCCCAAAGGAATCCCATGAGCATCGACATCTCGCATTTGTCCGTCGCCGAACTGGACGACCTGATCGACCGCGCGGCCAAGCGCCGCGGCTCCCTGCAACCGCCGATCGGCGACGCCCAGCCGCAAGGGGAGATCCAGGCCACGTTCGATCCCAAGTGGTACATCACTGGCATGAGCAACGGCACGCTGTTGCAGATCAAGGATCCCGGCAAGGGCTGGGTGAATTTCCTGATCGCGCCCGCGTCGCGCGCAGTGCTGCTCACGCACATGCTGCAGCACGCGCTGCTGCCGGTGCCGAAGATGCCCGAGGGGGCGCCACCCCCGCCGCCACCGGCGCCCTCCAGCGGCGGAGGCACGCTGCATTGAAAGACGGGCTGACCGCACACAAGCCGCCACAAAGTCCCCACCGTTCGCCAAGGTGACGTTCGATACAATGGCGACGCCATGAGAATCACTTCATTTTTCGATGCACGCGTTTGGGCGGCGTTCGCCCTCTCGCTTGTGGTCGCCGGTTGTGCCACCGACATGCGCCGGCCGAGCGGACCGGAGGTGATCGTGCGCCCGGCGGATCCGGATTTCACCGCGCGGCCGGTGCGCGCCGCATCGCCGGTGCTCCAGCGCCTTGCGGATGAAGCGGAAGCCCTCAAGCCGCAGGCGGTCAGCGGCCTGACGCTGCGCTTCCTGGAAGCGGTCCAGGCGTTGCCGCCGGTGCCGCTGCGCAAGGTGTTCATCAACGAGACGACGCGGGAATATTTCTCGCAGGCCGAGCGCGAGCGCCTGCCCGATGCCCAGCGAACCCGCGTCGTGCCGGTGGAACTCGATGAATACCGTTACTACTACACCAAGTACGGCTCGCCGCTGTCCTACTTGCGCCCCATCGAGATCGCCGCCGCCCAGGGGATGACCGACGTGGCGGGCCGGCGCATCGCCGACTACGGCTACGGCAGCATCGGCCACCTGCGCCTGCTGGCGTCGCTGGGCGCGCATGCCATCGGCATCGATCCGGACAGTTATCTCGATGCGCTGTATTCCGAGCGATCCGACCAGGGCGCCGTGCCGCCGGCGCGCGCCATGCGCAGGAGCGCCTACGGGTCCGTGACATTGGCGCACGGCTACTGGCCCAAGGACGCGCCGGTTGTTGAACGCGTCGGTCAGGGGTTCGACTTGTTCATGTCCAAGAACACGCTCAAGAAAGGCTACGTCAAGCCCGAACGCAAGACCGACCGCCGCCAGCAGGTGCAACTGGGCGTGCCGGACGACGCCTTCCTGCGCATGGTGTACAACGCGCTCAATCCGCGCGGACTGTTCCTGATCTACAACATTTCTCCCAAGCAGGCCGAAAAAGGCGGCTACAACCCGCAGGCCGACGGCCGCTCGCCGTTCACCCGCGAGCAATTTGAACGCGCCGGGTTCCAGGTCATTGCGCTGGACCAGACCGATGATGCCGCCGTGCGCGCCATGGGACGCGCGCTCGGCTGGGACAAGACGGCCAGCGGTGAGGTGGTGGATCTCAACCAATCCATCTTCGCCATGTACTCGGTGGTGCGCCGGCCCTAGGCGCATCCGCCGCGGCGCGGCACGACTGGGTGACAAGTTTTCACATCCGGCAACCCCGGTCAAAATGCGATAATCGCGGCAAGGCGGGAACCCCGGCAAACACGGGGCGTTCCACCGCCATTCCACTTCCCCAATTTCCGCACTCTGGAGCACGGGTCATGACACAACACCTGCGTTTCGCGTCCATTCGCACTTTCCTTGTCACGACTGCGGCGGCCTTGCTTGCCGTGGCCTGTGGCAAGTCCGACAAGATCCCGACCACCGCCGAGCGGCTCGCCTCCGTCCAGCAACAGCAGGAAACCGACAAGAACTTCCACGTCCCGCGCAAGACCTTCAGCTACCTGGACGACATGAAGAACCTCAAGGATGCTTCCGGCAAGCCGGTGGCCGCGCCGGGTTCGACGGCCGCCGCCCCGGCGGAGCGGCCGGTGGCTGCGACTCCCGTGAGCGCACCCGCGGTC
>CAZTYC010000012.1:1421-27322 GCA_964617435.1 uncultured Burkholderiales bacterium | reverse complement strand
CCCGCGGCGCGGCGTGTTCATCCTCGCATTTCTCGCGGTGGTGATCGGCGGCTCGCTGGCCCTTTACGCCTGGCGCGCGCCGACGCTCGGCCTCGCCAAGGCGCCGCGTGCATTCGCGCCGGCCTCGCGCGAATCGCTGCTGCTCGCCAACAACGTGCTGTTCCTGGTGGCGATGCTGGCGGTCATGCTCGGCACGCTCTACCCGCTGTTCCTCGATGCATTGAAGCTGGGCAAGATCTCCGTCGGCCCGCCGTACTTCGATTCCGTGTTCTATCCGCTCATGGCGCCCGCGCTGTTCCTGATGGCGGTCGGTCCGATCGCGCGCTGGCGCGATGCCACCGTGCCGGAACTGGCCGTGCGCCTGAAATGGGCGTTCGGCATCGCGCTGGTGAGCGGCGTGGCGATCCCGTTCCTGATGGGCCGCTTCTCGATCCTCGTGGCGATCGGGATGGCGCTGGCGGTGTGGATTGTCGGCGCCTCCGTGACCGCGCTGGTGCACCGCTTCCGGTCCACGCCGGGAGACGGATTCTGGACGCGCCTGAAGGCGAATTCCACCAGCTTCTACGGCATGCACCTGGCGCACGTCGGGGTGGCGGTGTTTGTGACCGGCGTTGCGCTGGTCACCGGCTACCAGGCCGAGAAGGACGTGTTGCTGCTCCCGGGCCGCAGCGTGGAACTGGGCGGCTATGAATTCAAGTTCATCTCGGTGGGCAACCAGCCCGGCCCCAATTACAACGCGGTGGTCGGCGAGTTCGAGGTCTACAAGGACGGCCGCCTGGTGCAGAAGCTGAAGCCGGAAAAGCGCAACTACTTCGCGCACCAGAACACCATGACGGAAGCGGCGATCGACTCCGGATTCACGCGCGACCTGTACGTGTCGCTCGGCGAGCCGCTGGACGCCAACCACGGCATGGGCGCCTGGGGCGTGCGCGTGTACGTCAAGCCGTTCATCGACTGGATCTGGTTCGGCTGCCTGTTCATGGCGCTCGGCGGCCTGCTGGCCATGTTCGACCGGCGCTACCGGATCAGGGTGAAGGCCGCTGCGGCGGATGTCGCCTCACCGCCGGTGCCGCCGGGGCCGCCGTCGCGCAAGAAGGGCAAGAAGGCATCGCCGCGCATCGCCCCGCAGGGAGCGGAGTGACATGAGCGACACCGTCCCGTCCGCATCCCCGCCCTCCTCCGCGGCGCCGCCCCCGCCCGCGGTGTCAAACGCCGTGCGCATCTGGCGCTACTTCCTGCCGCTCGCCATTTTCTTCGGGCTGGTCCTGTTCCTGTGGAAGGGACTGTCGCTCAATCCGCGCGAGATTCCTTCCGCGCTGCTCGACAAGCCGGTGCCGCAGTTCGCGCTCCCGCAACTGCACGCCAAGGACAAGATTTTTTCCGCAGCCGACATGAAGGGCAAGGTGTGGTTGCTCAACGTGTGGGGCTCCTGGTGCGTCTCGTGCCGTTACGAGCATCCGCACCTCAATGCGCTGTCCAAGCAGGGCGTGGTGCCGATCATCGGTCTCAACTGGAAGGACCAGCCGGAAACCGCGCGCGCGTGGCTGCAGCGCTTCGGCGATCCCTACCAGTTGTCGGTCATGGACCTCGATGGCCGCGTGGCGATCGACTTCGGGGTGTACGGCGCGCCGGAAACCTTCGTCATCGACAAGACCGGCACCATCCGCTACAAGCACACCGGCCCGGTGGACGAGACCATCGTGCAGGACACGCTGCTGCCCCTGATCCAGTCCCTGAACCGTGGATGACCCCATGCACACGCCCGAACCGGACTTCCATTCTCCACGACGAATTCCAAAGGCAAACCCCAGCACCGGCGCGGCGATCGGGACAAAAACAGCCTGCGACCCGCGCCCCTGCTTGAGTTTTACGTTGCAACGCCTTGGACGGACGACCATGCGCCTGATCCACGCGTGCGTCGCCGCGCTCGGCACCGCCCTGCTGTGGACCACCTTCGCATCGGCACAATTGCCCACCCCCGATGTGCCGCCGGGTTCTCCCGCGCTCGAAGCGCGCCTGAAAAAACTGGAAACCGAATTGCGCTGCCTGGTCTGCCAGAACCAGACCCTGGCCGACTCACCCGCCGGCCTGGCCGGCGACTTGCGCCGCGAGATCCGCCTGCTGGCTGACCAGGGAAAATCGAACGAGCAAATCAAGGCACACCTGCGCGCGCGCTACGGCGACTTCGTGCTCTACAAGCCGGAAGTGGAACCGAAAACCTGGCTCCTGTGGGGCGGGCCGTTCGCGTTGCTGGCGCTGGGCGCGGGTATTTTCCTGTTCATGAACCGCCGCCGGCCCGTCGCAACATCCGCGCCGGCCGCAGCCGCTTCGGCGGACCAGGACCGCGCGCGCAAGCTGCTCGACGGCGACTGAGCCGGCCGCGTCGCGCCTAGAGCGGCGCGCACATCACCACGCCTTCGTCGAGCCAACCCTCGCCCGTCATGCGGCGGACTTCCGAGCGGCTGGTCGTGTAGCGGTGGTTTGAATCGAGTTGCGCGAAGCGGTTGTTGTACAGCCGCGTGACGGCCTGCGTCCCCGACGGGCAGCTCGCGCCCGCCGCGCGCGCGATCCAGAATTCGATGCCTTCGAAAATGCCGCCGATCGAGCGCACCAGGTCGCAATCGGACGGCTCGGCCGAATAGAAGTGCGTGTTGACCACCGGGTGGTAGTAGCGGCAGACCGGCGCCTGCGTGGCCGGGCGCAGCTCCGCCGGACCCGGCACCGTGTATCCCTTGAAGCGATAGCCCGTGCGACCCCAGCCCGGCCCGGCGCGGCCCTGGTCGACGAACAGCTTGTCCGCATCCTTCGCCAGCAGGCCGTAGTGGCGGAGGATCGAGTTGTAAAACTCGTCGACCACCACTTCCCCGGAAGCGAGCGGCAGCACGCCGGTGTAGTCGATGGTGAGGTGGTCGTCGAGGCCGGCGGCGATCGCGCGCTGGCGCGCCAGGCGGTCCATCGCCGCGCGGTCTTCCTTCACATAGGCGTCGAGGAACGGCACGATCCAGCCGAACACGTCGTCTGCGTACGCCGGGTCGTAGGTGTGCTCCACGCCCTCGAGGGCGACCATGAAGCGCGCGCCGCGGAAGTTGTTCATCGCCTGCTCCATCAGGAGCTTTGGGGCGGTGCTGTCCGCCGTGCCGCTCAACGCAAGGTAGGGGATCGAGACATTGCGCGCAGTGGCGTTGTCGTCGCCGAACGCCGGCAGCAGGCGCTGTCCCGCATAGGGCACATAGCCGGCCACCGCTTTCACGCGCGGGTCGCGCTCGGTGGCGCGCGAGGACAGGCCGGGATAGGTGCAGGTGATCTCGGCACCGGCGAGCCAGGTGAACGCCGCGCCACCCAGGCTGCCACCGACGCCGCCGATCTGCGCGGCATTGATGGCGGGCGCAAAGTCCGGATGCGCCAGCAGGCCGTCGATCACGCTCTTGATCGCAAACGGCCGCAGCGCCTGCGCCTCGACGGCGCGGTCGAAATTGAACAGCAGCCAGAACGCGTCACCGAGGTCCTCGAGGCGCAGGCGCGCGAAGCGCGCATCGCCATGGAACGGCGCGGCAACGATGTAGCCGTAGCCGGCCAGGCGCGTGAGGAACTCGACCGACTTGGTCTCCACCGGGTTCGAGCCCAGCCCGTGCGAAAACACCACCATCGGGAATTTGCCGCAGCCGGGCGGCGGCGGGAACTGCAGGGTGCAGGCCTGCGCGGCGAACAGCGGCCGCTCCGTGCCACGCTGCATGTGCGGGATGCGCGTGCCGTCCGGCAACACATATGTTGGGCGGCTGTTGTCGGCCGTCGTCGGATAACAGACGATGACGACGAAGGGCACGATCTGGTTGTGCCGGCCGGGGTAGAGGTCGGTGTCCGGCACGCGCGGCCGCGCGATCAGCACGGCGGACGGATCGGCCAGGATGTCGGTGGCATAACCGCCCTCGCCGTTGAACGCCTGGTTCATCGGCAGGTTGAGCGCCGTCATCACGTTGGCATCGACCGCGATGTTGGTGCACCCCACGGGATAGGGTCCCGGCGCGATCGGCGCCAGGGTTGTGGCGTGATTGGGCAGCGGCGCGGCGCCGGACGCGGCCATCCACAGCGCCAGCAAGCCCGCAAGGGTGAACCGCAATGGTCGGTACATTTCTGGCATCCTTCGCGTGGGCGGTGCCGGCGCTTGCGGCGGCCGCCTGGCATTCCATTACCCAAACCCCAATAACGCCGGAACCCGTCCATGGACGACATCACCACGCTGCGCCGGATCCTGAAATCGACCAAGACCATTGCAGTCGTGGGGTTATCCGCCAACTGGTGGCGGCCCAGCTATTTTGCCGCCAAGTACCTGCAGGACCAAGGGTATCGCGTGATCCCGGTCAACCCGGCGTACACGGAAGTCCTCGGGGAGCGGTGCTACCCATCGCTGCTGGAGATTCCCGACAAGGTCGACATGGTGGACTGTTTCCGCAAATCCGAGGAAATCCCCGCGCTGGCGCGCGACGCCGTGGCCATCGGCGCCCGTTGCCTGTGGATGCAGCTCGGCGTGGTCAATGAGGACGCGGCGGCACTGGCGCGCGCCGCCGGCCTCGACGTGATCATGGACCGGTGCGTCAAGATCGAGCACGGGCGACTGTTCGGCGGGCTCAACTTTGCCGGCGTGAACACCAAGGTGATTTCGGCAAAACGGGCGGCTTGATCCTGCATCGCCTGCTCAACGCCTTCGGCACCCTGCCGGGCGCGGTCCCGGGAGGGCGCCCGCCAGTTCCGGCCGAATCCCGCGCCGCACACTGTGAAGGCCGATTCGTCCTGCCCGAGCGCACCCGAAAATGGGCATTCGTCGCGCAAACTCGCCATTCGTGCCGTCCGGCTTGACGCCCCCGCCCCCCCGGCCCAAGATGCCGTTCAACAGGAGGCAGCCATGCAGGACTATCTGATTTGGACCCTATTGGGCTTTGTGCTGATCATCGTGGAGATGGTCACCGGGACGTTTTATCTGCTGGTGCTGGGCATCGGCGCCTTCGCCGGCGCGCTGGCGGCCTGGCTGGGTGCGCCATTCCTGGTGCAGGTGGCCGCGGCGGGCGTGGTGTCGGTGGTGGGCACCTGGCTGGTCTTCAGGTGGCACGCGAGGCAGCAAAAAGTCGACGACCCGGGCAACGCCCTGGATGTCGGGCAATCCGTGACCCTGGTGCGATGGATCAATCCGGCCGATGGCAGCTTGAAGGTCAAGTATCGCGGCGCGGAGTGGGAAGCACGCGTCAAGCCCGGAGACCTGGCGTCCTCGGCCTTGGGTGAAGGGGCGTTTCTGTTTATCCTCGCGCAGGACGGCCCGACGCTGGTGGTGGGAAGCCAGCGCCCCCAATAGGGCCTCCAGCACAAGCGGACACCATGAAAGAGCGCCTGATCCACGGCCTGATTGCGGCGGCAATCGCACAAGGGGTCACGAATAGCAAGTTCGTGGCGCTGATCGCCTTCGGCGCGGTGGCCGGGCTCTCCGGCAACAAATGGGAGTGGTGGAAAGAGATTGCCGAGGGCCTGAAAAAGGAGGCCGAGAAGGCCAAGGCCGCCGCTGAAGCCAAGCTCAGGCAACCGGCGTCGGGCACCGGCACGATCACCGGCAAGTCCGCCGCCGCCGTCAAGCCCGCCGCGTCCCCGGTGATGAAGGCCGCTCCCAAAAAGGCCCACGTGCCCCCGGCGGCAAAGTCCGATTCCGATCCAATTGCAGATGTCATTTCAAGCGTTCCAGAAGTTGTTGCTTCATATCCGAAGGAGGTCTCCATGTTTGTCAAAACCATCGTTGCCGCGGTCCTGGCGCTGGTGTCGTATTTCGCGTTCCAGAGCGCCAGCGCCGCCATCGGCATTTTCCTGGCTGCATTCTTCATCGCGCTCATCATCGAGGGCGTGCGCATCGTGCCGCAACAGAATGCCTGGGTCGTCGAACGGCTGGGCAAGTTCCATGCAACGCTGCAGCCGGGCTTCAACCTGATCGTGCCGTTCATCGACCGGGTGGGCTACCGCCACTCGCTCAAGGAAGTGCCGCTCGATATTCCCGAGCAGGTCTGCATCACCAAGGACAACACCCAGCTCGCGGTGGACGGCATCATTTACTACCAGGTGGTCGATCCCCGGCTGGCCAGCTACGGCACGTCCGATTACACGCTGGCCATCACCCAGCTGGCGCAGACGGCGCTGCGTTCCGAGGTCGGCAAGATGGAGCTCGACAAGACGTTCGAGTCGCGCGACGAGATCAATCACAAGGTGGTCTCGGTGCTCGACGAGGCCGGCCGCACCTGGGGCATCAAGGTGCTGCGCTACGAGATCAAGAGCCTGACGCCGCCGGAATCGATCCTGCGCTCGATGCAGGCGCAGATCACCGCGGAGCGGGAGAAGCGCGCGCTGATCGCCAAGTCCGAGGGCATCCGCCAGGAAGAGATCAACATCGCCGACGGCCAGCGCCAGGCGGCCATCCTTGCCTCCGAAGGCCAGAAGCAGGCGGCCATCAACAAGGCGCAGGGCGAGGCCACGGCGCTCACCACCGTCGCCGAAGCGACCGCCAGCGCGGTGCGGCAGGTGGCTTCAGCACTCAGCGCCGAAGGCGGCATGCAGGCGGCCAACCTCAAGGTGGCGGAAAAGTACGTGGAGCAATTCGGCAACCTCGCCAAGTCCACCAACACGCTGATCCTGCCGGCCAACATCGCCGACGCCGGCGGCTTCGTGGCCGCCGCCATGACGGTGCTGGACAAAGCCAAGGTGGGTCAGGCACCCAAGGCCTGACGCCCGGTCCAAAGATCAAAACCCCAGCATTGGCGCGATGTTTGAGGCAAATTTGCCTGAAACCCCGCGCCAATGCTGGGGTTTCAAAGATCAATCATGAACAAGACCGCCCTACACAAATATTGCCTGGCACTGCCCGCCGCCACCTACGACGTGAAGTGGGAGGTGGACGGCGTGTACTCGGTGGGCGGCAAGATGTTTGCCGTGGCGTTCGCCGACAAATCCGGCCGCGTGCAAGTGTCCTTCAAGGTCGATGACGACCTTTTCCTGCAATACACCGACCGCGCGGGGTTCATTCCCGCGCCGTACCTTGCGCGCGCCAAGTGGGTGCAGGTGCAGGACACCCGCGACGTTCCCGCCGCCGAATTGAAGGCCCTGCTGGCCCGCTCGCACGCGTTGGTCGCCGCCAAGCTCACGCGCAAGCACCGCCACGAACTGGGCTTGGACGCCTAGGGCCGGAACCGCCCGCCCGATCGCGCGGCCGCGCGGGATGCGCCTCACCCCAACATGCGTTGCGCCGCCCAGGCATAGACCGGGATCCCGACCAGGATGTTGATCGGGAACGTGATCCCGAGCGACAGGCCAAAGTAGATCGACGGATTGGCTTCGGGAACGGCGTAACGCAGCACGGCCGGGACCACGATGTAGGACGCGCTGGCCGACAACACCATCAGCAGCGCCGCGTCGGCCGCCGGCAATCCCAGCAGCGATGCCAGTCCCAGCGCAAGCATTGCGTGGACCATGGGCCCCAGCGCTGCGTAGCCGAGCAGTACCGGCGTGGTGCCGCGTACCGCACCGACGTTGCGCGCCACCATGAGGCCCATGTCGAGCAGGAAAAACGCCAGCATGCCCTTGAACAGGTCGCCGGAGAACGGTTTCATCACCGAATGCCCCGCCTCGCCGCTGATGCAGCCCACCGCCATCGCACCCAGCAACAACAGGTGCGCGCCGTCGGTGAACGATTCGTGCAGGATTTTGGACAGCGACGGACCGGGCGATCCCATGCCGCCCAAGACCGCGGTGCCGCCGCCTTGCACCACCAGCGGGGCCTGCGCATGACGCAGGGCATTGGCCAGCAGCACCGCCATGATGATGGCGGGCGACTCCATGACCACCATCGCCACCGCCATGTGCCCGCCCGGAGTCATGCCGTTGCTCTCCAGGTACTGCATGGCCGCGACGAAGGTGACGGCGCTCACCGAACCGTAGGACGCCGCGACGGCCGCGGCGTCGAAACGTGAAATGTGCGATTTGAGAAACGCGTAGCCCAGCATCGGCACCAGCGCCGCCATGAACATCGCCGCGCCCAGGCTCAGGGCAATGTCCGGCGTGAGGCCGGACTTCGCCAGGGCGAATCCGCCCTTGAGCCCGAGGGCCATCAGCAGGTACAAGGACAGGAATTTCGCGATCGGCGGCGGAATCTCCAGGTTCGACTTGAGCGCACCGGCCAGCACGCCAAAGACAAAGAACAGGATGGCCGGATCCAGAAAATTGTTCATCGGTTCACTCCCCGGGTTTCGAATGCCGCGCATTCTCGACGGATCGTGCGAAAATGAAAAATCGATTTTTCAACGCTCATCCATAGATAATTTTCGATGAACGTCACCTTTCGGCAGTTGCGCCTGGTGTTGGCGCTCTCGGAGACCGGCAGCGTCAGCGGCGCGGCGCGGCGCCTGCATGTCACCCAGCCCACCGCGTCGATGCAGCTTCGCGAGGTGGCGCGCGCCGTGGGCCTGCCGATTTACGAGGTGATCGGCAAGAAGGTGATGCTGACCGCCACCGGCCACGCGCTGGTGCGCACCGCGCGCACCATCCAGGACGCCTGGGCGGCGTTCGAGCAGGATGTCGACGCCTCGCGCGGCCTGCTGCGCGGGCAGCTCAAGGTGGCGGTGGTGAGCACGGCCAAGTACTTCATCCCGCGCCTGCTGGGCGATTTTTGCCACCGGCATCCGGAGATCGACATCGCGCTCGAAGTCCTCAACCGCGACGGCGTGGTGGCGCGGCTGCGCGAGAACCGCGACGACTTGTACGTGATGTCGATGCCGCCGACCGGCATGCGGCTGGTCGATCAGGTGTTTCTGCCCAATCCGCTGGTACTCATTGCGCCAAAGTCGCATGCGCTGGCCGGCCGCAAACGCCTGACGCTGGCCTCGCTCAAGGCGGAACGCTTCATCCTGCGCGAAAGCGGGTCCGGCACCCGCATGGCCATCGACCGCGAGTTCCGGCGCCTGCGTTTCGCACCGACGATGAAGCTTGAACTGGGCAGCAACGAGGCGATCCGCGAGGCGGTGGCCGGCGGCCTCGGCGTGGCCATCGTCTCGCGGCATGCGTTGAGCGGCCATGCCAATGCCGTGATCGAACTGCCGGTTTCCGGCTTTCCGATCGAATCGCAATGGCACCTGGTGTACCCGCGCGGCAAGCAATTGACGCCCATTGCCCAAGTGTTCCGCGAGCATTTGCTCGAGACCACCCAATCGCGCCGCCCTGCGGCATGACGCGCGGGCGTCAACGCCCTGCGTTGCGTTTAGTTCGCCTTCGGAAAATCCGGCTGTTTGGACGGCTGCGCCAGATCGAACGCCGGCAGGGCCAGCGCGCGCGCGTTGATGGCGCGGATCAACGGGTAATCGTCCATCGGGCACTTGAAGCGTTGCGCATTGGCCACCTGCGGGATCAGGCAGACGTCCGCCAGCGTCGGCGCATCGCCGTGGCAAAACGGGCTTTGTTGCTCGCGCGCCGCCAACAGCGCCTCCATGGCGAGGAAGCCCTCGCGCACCCAGTGCGCGTACCAGGCGTTGCGTGCGGGCTCGTCCTGGCCCAGGGTGTCGCGCAGGTAATTGAGCACGCGCAGGTTGTTGAGCGGGTGGATGTCGCAGGCGGCCACCTGCGCGAACGCGCGCACCCAGGCGCGATCGGCGGGCGCCCCGGGCAGCAGCGGCGGCGACGGATGGGTCTCGTCCAGGTATTCGATGATCGCCAGCGACTGGGTGAGCACGTGCCCGCCCTCGGCAAGGCTTGGCACCAGGCCCTGCGGGTTGAGCGCCCTGTAGGCCTCGCTGCGCTGCTCGCCGTTCAACAGGTGGATGTAGCGCCGCTCCGGGGCCAGGCCTTTCAGGTTGAGCGCGATGCGCACGCGAAAGGCCGCGGACGAGCGGAAGTAATCGTAGAGGACCATGGGCGCACTATAATTTTTTGATGAACGGGGACATTCTAATTCCCGCGGCGCTGCCGCCAATCGACGCCCGGTTGCTGCGCGACCTGCTGGGCGCGCGGCACGGCGTGCATGATTCCGGGGACTACGGATTCGCCGACGACGGCGAGTCCGCGCTGCGCGCCCTCCACCCGGCGCAGGCGCCGCTCAAGCCGGCCGCCGTGCTGGTGCTGTTCATCGCGCGCGCGTCCGGCCCCACCATCCTGTTCACGCAGCGCACCGCCCACCTCACCGACCACGCCGGGCAGATCAGTTTTCCCGGCGGGCGCGTGGAGGAATCGGACGCCCATGTCGCGGCAACGGCGCTGCGGGAAACGCAGGAGGAGACCGGGCTCGACGTCTCCGGCGTGGACGTGCTTGGCGAGCTGCCCTACTACACCACGGGCACCGGCTACCGCATCACGCCGGTGGTGGGCTGGGCGCAGGCGGTCGGCCCGTACCGGCCGGACCCGACGGAGGTCGAGGAATGTTTCGAGGTGCCCGCACGGTTCCTGACCGACGTGCGGAACCAGCGCATCGAGCAGGCGATGTACAAGGGGCGCATGCGCAGCTACTACGCGATTCCCTACCTGCATCGCTATATCTGGGGGGCCACGGCGGGCATGCTGGTATCGCTCACGCGCGTCCTGTATTCCGGTCTTGGGATTGACGCGGGCGCGCCGGTGCGCGCGGCGGCGGATTCCGGTGGATAGGAGGTGCACATGAATGCGGGGATGGAAAACCAGGCGGCAAGGCGGGCGGGGGGCCTCGGCGCATTGATCTTTGCGATTACCGCGGCGACCTGCGGGGCGCAACCCGCCGCGCCGACGGCCGCGGAGAAGGCGGCGGAAAGGCCGGCCGAAAAGGCCGTCGAGATCAGCGTGGCCGCGCGCATCGCACTCCTGGAAGGCGAGGCCACGGTGTATGACGCGGCGCGCAAGAAGCGCGCGGTCAAGGTGGGCGACCACGTGAGCGAGGGCGACAGCATCGTCACCGGCAAGGACGGCGAGCTGCAACTGGAGATGGAAGACGGCGGATTCCTCTCGGTGAGGCCGAACACCAAGATGCGCATCGTCAAGTTCCAGGCCAAGGGCGAGGACAGCGATTCGGCGATCCTCGGTTTGCTGCAAGGCAGCTTCCGGTCGGTGTCCGGCTGGCTGGGCAAGTACAACCGCAACAACTACACGGTGCGCACGCCGACGGCGACGATCGGCATCCGCGGCACCGACCACGAGCCGTACGTGATCCCGCCGGGCTCCACCGAAGGCGAGGCGGGCACCTACGATCGCGTGCATGAAGGCGGAACCTTCATCAAGAATGCCGCCGGCCGCACCGACATCGGCGCGAACCAGTCCGGCTTCGTGTCCCACGGCAAGGCGGAGCGCCCGCGCGTGCTCAAGGAACACCCGGCGTTTTTCCGAATCACCAAGAACGACCACGTGTTCAAGACCAAGCATGCGGAAGTGCAGGCGCGCATCGAGAAGCGCCGCGAGGAACGGCGCGCCGCGATCCGCGAGAAGCTCCAGCAGCGCAAGGCCGGCGCCCAGGGCGCCAACGCGGCGCGCCAGTCCGCGGCGCAGGAGAAACGCGAGGCCGCCAAGCGCGAGCGCGAACAGCGGCGGGCGGAGCGCAAGGCCGAGCTGGAGGAAAAGGCGGAACAGCGGACCGCGAAGGAAGCGCACGAGCGGCCGCGGGTGCACCGCTAGCCTCGGGGCATTGCGGCACCGGAACCGCGATCCCGGCGGGCAATCTTCCGGTGCCGACCCGCGCTAGACGGGATGCGACCCGATCATCAGGCGGTCGTACTGGTTGTACTGCTCGTCGAGCAGGCCCTCGGCGTTCACGGTGCGCTGGACGGTGATCCACACCTCCTCCGGAAAACTCGAGGCGAGGTCCAGCGTGTAGTCGATCTCCGCGTCCGCCGTTTCGCGCGCGTCCGCGTCCGGCGCCTTCCAGTGGAACACCAGGTGCTGGCGCATCTGGTCGCGGAAGATCGCCACGTCGGCCTCGCTGACCTGCACCACCTCGGCGATCGTCACGCGCGCGTCGCGCGTCATCGACAGGAACGAGCTGGCGCACCGGCAGCGCGGCGCGCGGTGCATGCCCTCGGCCAGGTCGCAGACGGCGAAGCCGCCGGTGGTCACCCATTCGTCCGCATCGCAGACGGCATCGAACAGCTGCGCGTCGGAGTCGTCGAGGCGGACCGCCTTGAGGAACTTGGGCATGCTACCGGACCCGCGCCTTCAGGCGCTCCATGCCCTCGACCAGCGCCGCGCAGATACCCGGCTCGAACGCCGAATGGCCGGCATCGTCGATCACGCGGTACTCGGCTTCGGGAAACGCGCGGGCCAGGTCGTCCGCGGACTTCAGCGGGCACACCATGTCGTAGCGGCCCTGCACGATGAGCGCGGGCACATGGCGGATGCGGCCGATGTGGTCGAGCAGGAAATTGTCCGGCAGGAAGATGTTGTGCGCGAAGTAGTGCGCCTCGATGCGCGACAGGCCCAGTGCGACGCGGTCGGACGCGAAGTTGGCGACCAGTCCCGGATTCGGCCTCAGCGTAGAGCAGGAACCTTCGAAGGTGCTCCAGGTGCGCGCGGCCGGCACGTGGACGGCGGGATCCGGATGCGTCAGCAGCGCCTGGTAACCGGCCAGGATGGCGCGCCAATCGTCGCGATCGACGCCTGCCGGCAAGGCCGCGACAAACTGCCGCCAGTGCTCCGGGAACACCTGCCGGATGCCGACCAGGAACCACTCGATCTCGGACGGGCGGCACAGGAAGATACCGCGCAAACACAACGCCAGCACGCGCTCGGGATGATGTTCGGCGTACGCCAGGGCCAGGGTGGAGCCCCAGGACCCGCCGAACACCGCCCAGCGTTCGATGCCCAGATGCCGGCGCAACGCCTCGATATCGGCGACCAGATGCCCGGTGGTGTTGTCCGCGGTGCTGCCGTGCGGGGTGGAGCGCCCGGCGCCACGCTGGTCGAAGATCACGATGCGCCAGAACGCGGGATCGAAGAACTGCCGATGCGTGGCCGAGGCGCCGGATCCCGGCCCGCCGTGCAGGAACAGCACCGGCACACCGGACGGGTTTCCGGACTGTTCGAAATACAACTCGTGCGGCGGGTCCACCGCCAGACGCCCGATTTCGTACGCTTCCAACGGCGGAAACAAGGTCATGGGTGTGGCGTTTTCTGGCATGGCAGCAAGGGTATTTACTGAAGTAAGCGTGTGCTTACAGTCGATTTGTCAACGGTTGTGTCTCATTCCAGCAAATTGCACCGATTCCGGGCTGGATCGTTTAGTGTTGCAGTGCACGAAAATTCGTGTAACGTCGCGTTCACACGACGGGTCAGGCCCGTCCGGGAGGCAACATGCTATATCAGCTTCACGAATTCCAACGCGCCGCGCTTGAACCCTGGCGCTGGTGGGCGCAGGCCAGCGCACAGACGCTGGGCAATCCGCTGCTGCCGTTTTCCTACGCGCCCAATGCCAAGAAAGTCGCCGCCAGCCTGGACCTGATGCTGCGCATCACGGCCCGCTACGAGCGGCCTGACTTCGGGATCGATTCGGTGATCGTGGATGGCAAGCCCGTGGACGTGACCGAGGAAGTGTGGCTCGACCACACGTTCTGCCAGCTGCTGCACTTCCGCAAGGCAAAGGCGCCGAAGAATGAACCGGTCGTGCTGGTCTTTGCACCGCTCTCCGGCCACTTTTCCACCCTGCTGCGCGATACGGTCAAGTCGCTGCTTCCGCACCACAGCGTGGTCATCACGGACTGGAAGAATGCGCGCGACGTGCCGCTGGCCGAGGGCGTGTTCCATTTCGACGATTACGTCGGGTACGTCCGGGAATTCATCCGCGCCGTGCGCGCGCGCGCCGGCCGGCCCATCCATGCGATGTCGGTCTGCCAACCCACGGTGCCGGTGCTGGCCGGCGTCTCGCTGATGGCCGCCGAGGGCGAAGAACTGCCCGCCACGCTGACCCTGATGGGCGGGCCGATCGACACCCGCAAGAGCCCGACCCTGGTCAACGATTTCGCCACGCGCCGCCCGCTGTCGTGGTTCGAGCAGAACGTGATCCAGCGCGTGCCGATGAAATACCCGGGCGGCATGCGCCGCGTCTATCCGGGCTTCATGCAGCTGGCCGGCTTCATCGCCATGAATCCGGACCGCCACTTCGAATCCCATGTGGACTATTACCACCACCTGGTCGAGGGTGACGGCGACAGCGCGGACCAGCACCGTCGCTTTTACGACGAATACAACGCGGTGATGGACCTGCCGGCCGAGTACTACCTGGAAACCATCGAGCGCGTGTTCCACGAACAACGGCTGGCGCGCGGCACGCTGGAAGTGGCGGGGGAACCCGTGCGGCCGGAGGCGATCCGGAAGTGCGCGCTGTTCACCATCGAGGGCGAGCTCGACGACATTTCCGGTTGCGGCCAGACGCAGGCCGCGCACGACCTGTGCACGGGCCTGGCCGCCAACCGCCGCCAGCATTACACCGCGCCCGCGGTGGGGCATTACGGCATCTTCAGCGGGCGCAAGTTCCGCGAGACGATCTACCCGCGCATCCGCGAGTTCATCGCCAAGCACGCCTGAGGCAGGACGGCATGAGCGGCAAGACACCCGGCGGTTTGCCGGATTACTTCGAGTTGTTCCAGTCGCTGATCAACCCGGCGGTGGCCAAGGGCGCGGATTCGATGAAGGCCCTGCTCGACCCGGAGGCGCTGGAAAAGAAGATCAACGAACTCACGATCGTCATCGCCTGGCTCAAGGCCACCACCAAGGTGCTGGAAACCTCGGTCGATGCGATGGCCATGCAGAAGAACCTGCTCGAGGGCCTGCGCAGCAAGACCGCGCCCAAGGAACGCCGCGGCCGCAAGTAGGCCGGCCTGCGGAAATCAGCCCGCGCGCTTCTTGAGAAAGCGCATCAGCGTTCCCACCACCGGCAGCTGCTCGTAGAGTTCGCCCGCCGCATCCCAATAGTCGCGATGCACGCACACGCGGCCGTCCGGCGCGAACGTGAGGTGCGAACCGCCGTGGATGGTGCGCTTGAGTTGCGGCTTGAGCGACTTGATGTGGAAGGTGAAGTCCCAGGTCAGGAACGCGCGGCCGTCCTGCTCCACGGTCTCGAGGATCGCGAAGCGCGGATCGTCCAGGCGCACGAACATGTCCTCGCAGATGTGGCGCAGGCGGTCGATGCCCGCGATGTCGTTGAACGGATCGCGGAACCTGACGTCCTCGGTGTACACGGCGGCAATGCCCGCGAGCGACCCGGGCGACATGGTTTCCCAGAACGTGACGGTACGCTGGAGTTGCGGGCTGCGGTTCATAGTCTTGTGAATTTCTTGACCGCCCGGAAATACAGCGGATACGACAGGTGACGCATGGTTTTCAGCATGCGGGTGAAGGCTTTCGGGAAATGGATCTCGAACTCGCCCGCCTCGAAGCCCCTGGCGATTTCCCGCGCCGCTTCCTCGGGCTCGATCAGGAACGGCATCTCGAAATCGTTCTGCGCCGTCATGGGCGTCTTCACGAAGCCGGGGTTGATGACGTACACGTCGAGTCCCTTGTCCTTGAGATCCACGTAGAGCGTTTCCGCAAGGTTGATGAGCGCCGCCTTGGTGGGGCCGTACACCAGCGCCTTGGGCAACCCGCGGTAGCCCGCCACGCTCGAGACCAGCGCAATGCCCCCAGCCTTGGCTGCCATGAAGCGCGGGATGACGATCGACAGGCCGTTGAGGAATCCCTCCCAGTTGATGGACACCATCTGCCGCGCCACCTTGAGGTCGAGTTCCCAGGCGCGCATCGCGTGGTAATCCCCCGCCATGAACACCACGAGGTCGTAGCCGCCCCAGGCCTTGCCGATGCGCGCGTCGGCGTTGCGGATCGACTCCACTTCGGTGATGTCCAGCGGCGCCGCCAGCGCGCGGTCGCCGCCCAGGTCCCGGACCAGCGCATCCAGCTTGTCGGCGCTGCGCGCGGAGACCGCGATCCTCGCGCCGCGCGCATGCAGCAGCCGCGCCAGCGCCGCGCCGATGCCGGTGGAGGCGCCGATGATCCACACGCGCTTGTCTTTCCAGTTTTTGATCTTGGGGTTGAGGGCCATGGTCTGCTCGTCGTCTTCGGCCATGCGGGGCGCAGGGCCGCTCATCAAAAGTCAAGCACTGGTGCGGCGTTTGGGACCTTTTCGCCCCGAACGCCGCACCAGCAAACGGGTTTCACATCTTTTCCCTCTTGCGGAAGAAGATGGTGATCTCCGCAAAAGTGAGGCCGAATTTCTTCATCGCCGTCCGGTTGGTAAGCGTCTTGTCATCCACCATCCACATCCAGTCGTCCATGCTCATCTCGTGGCCGCCCAGGTCCGCCGGCAGCTTCAGCGTGTAGCGCCATTGCAGCGCGTTGCCGGCCGCCGCGCCCTGCGCCTCGCCGACCACGTCGCCCGCCGTGCCCACGTAGCGGTCGCCCTCCTTGCGGATGCGCCAGACGCGCTTCTCGGTCTTGCCGTCGGACCAGACGAAGGACTCGTCGAGCACGCCCTCGTTGCCGCGCCAGGTGCAGTCGATCTCCACCACCATGCGCCGCACCACCTTCCCGGAGCGATCCTGCACCATGCCCCAACCATCGACCTTGCCGTTGAAGTAGACGGCGAGGTCGAGCTTCGGGGACTCGGCGGCGTAGTCGGCGGGGGACACGGCAGCGCAACCGCCCAGGCACAGCGCCAACGCAACGGCGGCAAGGATTTTCATGGCTTGGCCTCCTCGGATCCTGCGGGTTTGAAGAAGGGGGATGTGACCAGTGCCAGCGCCGCCGCCGCCTTGAGGGCGCACGGCAGCAACGCATAAATGGCGGCCAGGTAGGTGAGCGCCTGCGGCGTGGCCGCACCGCGCGATTCGTAGCCCAGCATCGCCAGCGCGGGCAGCGCAATGCCGGCCGCCAGCGCGAGGTTCATCTTGGTGACCAGGTTCCACAGCCCGAAATACGCCCCCTCGTTGCGCCCGAGGCCGGCCTTTTCGTCATCGTCGATCACGTCGGCCAGGATCGACGGCGGCAGCGCCAGGTCCGCGCCCAGCCCGAGGCCGGACAGGATGCAGATCACCATGAACGGCACGGCGTCGCCCGCGCCCAGCAGGAACGCCCACACGAAGGCGACGATCGATACCGCCATGCCGGCACCCCACGCGCGGCCCTTGCCCCACGCAGCGGACAGCTTGAGCCACAGCGGCATGCCGCAGGCGCCGGCCGCGAAGTAGGCGATGAGGAAATGCGCGCTCCAATCCGGCCGCCGCACCACGTCCTCGATGAAGAACAGCACCAGCGTCGCCGGAATGGACGCGGCGATGCCGTTGAACACGAAGATCAGCAACAGCGTGCGGAAGCGCGCGTTGTGCATCGGCTTCAACATGGCGCGCCAGGCCTCACGTGTCACCGCCTGGGTGCGCATGGCGGCCTTCGGCGAGGCGACCAGCGTCACCGCCGCGAGCACCAGCAACAGCGGAACGAACAGCAGCGCAAAGCGCGCGTAGCCCTCGCGCGCGCCGGCCGACTCCACCAGCATCTGCGGCAGGGCGGCGGCCAGGAACACGCCGACCAGGCCCAGCCCCTCGCGGAACGCGGTCACGCGCGTGCGCTCCACGGGATGGTCGGAGATCTCGGCGCCGTACGCCTGGTAGCTGATCTGCACCATGCTGAAGGCGAGGTAGACCAGCGCGAGCATGCCGAGGAACCAACCGGTGAGCGCGCCGCCCTCCCAAGACGGCGGGCGGAACAGGCCCAGCATGCCCAGCGCGAGCAGCGGCGTGCCGATCATCATCCACACCAGGCGGCCCACCTTGCGGTCGCGCGTGAGATCGCTCCAGTACCCGAGCAGCGGGTCCTGCACGGCATCGAGGACGCGCGCCATCAGCAGCAGGCCGCCGATCGCCATCAGGTTCAGGCCCATGACGTCGGCATAGAACTTCGGCACGTGCACATAGATGGGCAGCGCCGCCATCGCCAGCGGCACGGCGGCCGCGCCATAGGCCGCAAGCCGCCACGCGGGAATGGGGGTGGCGGGCCCGGGCTCGGTCACGCGCTACTTTCCGTTGCCGCCGAGCAGTCGCGCGCGGACCTTGGGTTCCGTGGTGGACTCGGCCAGCCAGATGTCGAAAAACGCTTTGGCGAACTCCGGGTCGGGCACCGCCTCGATGAATCTGTCGCGCGTGTAGAACCGCGCCTCCTTGCCGGGAATCGACACGCCGACCAGCGTGTCGCCCTTCTTGATGTCCGGAAACACACGGGCCATGATCTCGCCCCAGCGCTTGAGCTTGTCCTCGTCCTTCTGGCCCTGGTCGCGCATGAGTTCCACGCTCTTGCTGGCGATGTCCTTGCCCGACAGGTTCATGTCATAGATCAGTTCGAGCGCGAAGGGCTCCGCATGCGTGAACCGCTTGGCCAGCGTCCACAGCCGGATGTCGTACACCTTGATCCCGAACCAGCGCATGCTGCCCTCGCCCTGCAGGGCCAGCATCGGCGCATCCATCACCACCGCCGCGGGCAGCATTTGCGCCCCCGCAGCGCTGCACAACATCAGCAAGACGATTCCCAGCATTCGACGCATGATTGCACTCCTCAGGGTCTGGCCAACTCGATCTGCATGACATCGGTGCGGCCGGTGCGAAACCCGGCTTCGCAATAGCACAGGTAGAAGCGCCAGAGTTGCAGGAACTTCTCGTCGAACCCGAGCGGCTTGATCGATTCGGCCGCCGCATTGACGCGCTCGCGCCACCAGGCCAGCGTGGCCGCGTAATCCAATCCGAAGCGGAACGGTTCGCGCGCGGCCAGGCCTGCGGCCTCGGCATCCCGCACGAACCGCGACACCGGCGCCAGCATGCCGCCGGGGAAGATGTACTCGCGGATGAAATCGCTGGTGGCGCGGTAACGCGGGAATGCGGCTTCGTCGATGGTGATGGCCTGGATAACGGCGCGCCCGCCCGGTTTGAGGCGGTCGTAGACCGTGCGGAAATAGGTCGGCCAGTAGCGCTCGCCGACCGCCTCGAACATCTCGATGGACACGATGGCGTCGTACTGCCCCCGCACGTCGCGATAGTCCACGTACTCCAGGCTCACACGGTCGGACAGCCCCTTGGCCTCCATGCGCTCGCGGGCAAAGGCGAGCTGCGCCCGCGACAGCGTGATGCCGTGCACGTGCACCCCGCGCGTGGCGGCGGCGTGCTCCGCAAACCCGCCCCAGCCGCAGCCGATTTCCAGGATGCGATCGCCGGGCTGCGGATCGAGCACCGTGAGGATGCGTTCGTACTTGGCGATCTGTGCCGCTTCCATCGGCCGCGCGGCATCGCCCTCGAACAAGGCGGAGGAATAGGACATGGTGGCGTCCAGCCATTGCGCGTAGAAGCGGTTGGACAGGTCGTAATGCGCCTGGATGTTTTTCCGCGAATTGCCGCGCGTGTTGCTGCGCAGGAAATGCTTGAAGCGCAGCCACAGCGCCACCAGCGGCTTGCCGTAGAACACTTTTTCCAGCGCTGCCTGGTTGGCCGCGCACAGCATCAGGAAGGCGGTGAGGTCGCTGGTGTGCATCCGCCGGTCCCGGTAGCACTCGGCCAGGCCGATCTCGGCCGAGCGGATTGCCTCGGCGGCCACGCCCCAATCGCGAAAGGTCAGGTCCGCGGCCGGGCCGGGATGCGCGCCGCGAAACGTGGTGGTGGTGCCATCGGGCGCGGTGAACACCAGCGTTCCAGACTCCAGGCGGTGCAGCAATGAGAGCAGCAAGCGGCCGGCGCGCGGAATGTCGTTGCGGGCGGCGGCGCGCATCGGGAAATTGGTGGCAGGGGTACTCATGTTTGGGAATCGTCCGTTTAACGCGTGGTTTCCAGGGAAGGCGGTTCGGGCTTGCTGAAGAAGGGCACGCGCCGGATCCAGAGTTTCAGCGCCTGCCAGTGAATCCGCGCAACGACGCCGAAGGTCATCAGCGGATGGCGGCACACGGCGCCCAACGCGCTGCCGGAAGTCAGCGGCTGCGGCGTGCCGTGGATGGTGGTGACGAGCAGCTTGCCGGACTCGGTGGCGTCGTCGTGGTAATCGATCTGCGCGAAGGCGCGCCCGGCGCGCTGCTCGAAGCGGAAGCGGTAATGCCCCTTGATTTCGCAAAAGGGCGAGACATGAAAGACCTTCTGCGCGAGGATCCAGTCGCCCGGCACGATGGGCCGCTGGTCGGCGTGGGCGATGACGTAGTTGTGCCGTTCACCGAAGGTGTTGTTCACCTCGGCAATCGCAGCGCGCAACACGCCGTCGCGATCGTGGCAATACCAGAGCGTGATCGGGTTGAACACGAATCCGAACAGGCGCGGAAAGGTCTGCAGCACGATGGGGCCGTCGGCGCGGTTCACGCCCTGGCCGCGCAGCAACCCGCGCGCCCACGATTCAAGATCGCCGCCGTCGCGCGGCCCGTAATCCCCGCGGTGCAGCGACAGCAGGTTGAAGCGGTCCAGCGACAGCCAGCGGTTGGCCGCGCCGCCCCACGCCGCGAGGGGCACGCGCACAAAGAACACGCCGTAGGAAAACGCGTGCTCGAAGGGCTTCACGCGCTTGTGGAACACGCGGCCGAGGCAGATCTGCGCGTCCGCGGCGAGCGGCCAGGGGCTCATGCGCCCACCCCCGGATACGGCGTGGCAAGGTCATTCGCCGCAGGCGTGTTGGTCACCCAGGGGATCCGGGCGCCGAGCGCACGCGCCACCGCCACGCCCGACATCACGCCATCCTCGTGGAAGCCATAGCGCGTCCACGCGCCGGCCAGCCAGAGGTTGCCCTGCCCCTGCACGCGGCGAACGGCGCGCTGCGCGTCCACGCTTTGCTTGAGGAACACCGGATGATCGTAGCGGAGGGTCTTCAAGACGGTGTCCGGACGCGGCTCGATCAGCGGGTTCATGGTCACGATCACCGGCGAGCGAAACGGCAGCGGCTGCAATTTGTTGATCAGGTAGGACAATGATACGGGCGCGCTGCGCAACGCGCTGCGCCGCCCGGCATCGGCCGAGTCGTGCCATCCGAGGTAGTTCCATGCGCCCCACGCGGCCGGGCGGTCGGGCAGCAGGCGCCGATCGGTGTGCACGAGGGCGGTGTTGGCCTGGTACGCGATGCCGCCGAGCGCCGCGCGGTGCGCGGCGAACCCGTCGCCCAGCAGTGCGCGCGCCTGGTCGGTGTGGCAGGCGAGCACCACATGATCGAAACGCTCCGCGCCGAGCGCGCTGCGCAATTCGAGCTGGGCACCGGCTTGCATCACGGCCGCCACCGGTAGGGCGCGCCGCACGTCCGGCAGTTGCGCGGCGATGGCCTCCACATAGCGTCGCGCGCCCCCCTTGACGGTGCGCCAGCGGGGCCGGTCATTGACCGAAATGAGGCCATGGTCGCGGCAGAACACCAGGAATTTTTCCAGCGGGAATCCGGTGACCCGATCCAGCGGCGTGGACCAGATGCAGGCCGCCATCGGTTCCAGATACCACTCCCGGAAGGCGCGCCCGTAGCGGTGGCGGTCCAGAAACTCACCGAGCGTTCCGTTCAGCGAATCGGTATCCGTGCCGGTCACCCGGCGGGCCTGGCGGTTGAATCTCAACAAGTCGGCCAGCATGCCGAGGAACGCCGGCCTCAGGAGATTCGACGGCTGCGCCCAAACCGAGGCCAGCGAATCGGAGCCGCACCATTCAAGCCGCCCGCGGCCGGCATCGTCCATCATCTTGACCGAGAACGACATGTCAGAGGGCGCGGTATCGATGCGCAACTGCTCGAAGAGCGCGATCAGGTTCGGGTAGGTCCAATCGTTGTAGACCAGGAAGCCGGTGTCCACCGGATGCGTGAGGCCGTCGACCGTCACGTCAATCGTATGGGTGTGGCCGCCCAGCCGCGCGTCCTGTTCGAACAGCGTGACCTGGTGGGCGCCGCCCGAATGGCGCGCCAGGAGCCATGCGGCGGAAAGTCCGGCGATGCCGGCGCCGACGACGGCGATCTTCATGCGCGGCCCACCGCTGCGCGCCGGACGCCCGCCGCAATCCCGCCGCGTCGGTCCGTCCGCGGGTCGTGAACCCCGCACATCGACGATTTGGATGCCATGGCTCCTGTACGCATCGCGGGTCGAACTGGATCAAAAAGACTTGGATTTTTCACAACGGCATGGCAAACTGGCAACTTGAAAGTCACATTATGACTCAATAGTCACGTTTTGCACTGAAAAGTTTTTATCAAGCGCAGATCTCATGCTCGGCCTGAAACTTCCGTTCAAGCAGCAACAGTTCGAAGCCCGCGAGGAGGCCATCCTCGACGCGGTGAACACCCTGTTATCCCGCAAGGGTTACGACCTGATGACCATGGACGACGTGGCCGAGGCCGTCGGCATTGCCAAGGGCAGCCTGTACAAGCATTTCAGCTCCAAAGAAAAGCTCGCGGCCGCGGCGATGATCCGGCTGCTCAATGAAACCCTGGCCGAACTCGATGCCATGCCCGGGGCGTGGACGGCCATCGAGCGGCTCGAGGGCATGCTGCGCTGGTCGCTGGAGCATCGGCTGAAGGGGGGCGTTCCGCACCTCCCCTCGACGCGCGGCGCCTTTCAACGTTCGCTGCTGATGAACCTCGACTATGTTGCAGCCGCCATGAAGCTCAACAAGCGCGTGTACGCATTGGTTGATGAGGCCAAGCGCGATGGCGAAATTCCGCAGGACATGCCCAACGAGGTGATCGCCTTCACGCTGTATGCGCGGTCCTGCGATCCCACGGTCGACTTCCTTCGCCAGAGCAAGTCGCTGTCCGACGCCGAGATCGTCGATGCGCTGGCCGACACGACCTTGCGCGGACTCACCGGACCACGCCGCAAGGGTGTCCGTCGCAAGCCCGACGCCCCTCCCGCTGCCGCGGCCTCCCGACACCTGGCCAAAGCCCGATAAATTTTCCCGCACGATCGAACGACCATGATTTATCCCGACCTTTTTCGCGACCTTGAGAAATCCCGCTGGAACATGGCGTCCGACATTCCGTGGGACACCTACGATCCGAGCAAGCTCTCCGACGAGCAGGCGCTGACCATCAAGATGAACGCCATCACCGAATGGTCCGCCCTGCCCGCGACCGAGATGTTCCTGCGCGACAACCAGAACGACAGCGATTTCTCCGCTTTCATGTCGATCTGGTTCTACGAGGAGCAGAAGCACTCGCTGGTGCTGATGGATTACTTGAAGCGCTTCCGACCGGACCTGCTGCCGACCGAGCAGGAACTGCACGCGGTGCGATTCCCCTTCGATCCGGCGCCGGCGCTGGAGACCCTGATGCTGCATTTCTGTGGCGAGATCCGCCTCACGCAGTGGTACCGGCGCGCGGCAGAGTGGCACACCGAGCCGGTGATCAAGAAAATCTACGACACCATCTCCAAAGACGAGGCGCGACACGCGGGGGCGTATTTCCGCTACATGAAACGCGCGGTGGAGCGGATGGGAAACGAAGCCAAGGTGGCGTTCGCCAAGATCGGCGTGCTGATGGCGTCCAGCGGCAAGTCCGGCAAGCCTTTGCACCCGACCAACCTGCATGTGAACAAGGATCTGTATCCGCAGGACACCGTGCAGTCCAAGCTGCCCGATCCGGAATGGCTGGAGCGCTGGCTCGACACGCAGATCCGTTTCGACAAGATGTGGGAAACGCGCGTGGCGAACGGCATCCTCAAACAACTCTCGTCGCTGTTCGACCGCACCTTCGAGTCGGTCACGGACCTGAACCGCTTCCGCAAGGAAATGATCGCCACGCTCGGCGCCTCGGGGAAACCGGCCCTCGCCTGACCGGGGCGGGATGGCGCGGTGCAGCGCACTGCGGCGCGATTAGAATGCGGGCATGTTTCCCGCGTTTGAATCCAAGATTTGTCCCCCCGCCGAACTGCCCTCCCGCGCGGCGCGCCTGCCAAAGAAGGTGGTGTTCACCAACGGCGTGTTCGACCTCCTTCACCGCGGCCATGTGACGTACCTCGCGGAAGCACGCGCGTTGGGCGCCTCGCTCATCGTCGCGCTCAACGACGACGCCTCGGTCCGGCGCCTTGGAAAAGGTGCGGACCGGCCCATCAATGCGCTGGAGGACCGCCTCGCCGTGATCGCCGCGCTCGAATGCGTGTCGCTGGTGACGTGGTTCGAGGACGACACGCCGCTCGCCCGCATCCTCGACGCGCGCCCTGAAGTGCTGGTGAAGGGCGGCGACTGGCCGATCGACAAGATCGTCGGGGGCACCGAGGTGCGGGGTTGGGGCGGGAGCGTGCATTCGATTGCGTTCCAGCATGAGCGGTCCACGACGGCGATGTTGAAGAAAATCCGTGCCGACTGATGCGTACGCCATCGATCTCCACGTAAATTCCGCATGAGTGCTGACTTCCTTGCCCGCTGCGTCGCCACGATCGGCGCGCCCAACGTCCTGACGGAAGACGCCGACACCGCCCCGTATCTGACCGACTGGCGCGGCAACTTTCGCGGCCGCACGCGCGCCGTGTTGCGGCCGGGCAGCGCCAGAGAAGTGGCGGCGCTCGTTACGCTGTGCGCGGAGCACCGCGTTCCCATCGTCCCGCAGGGCGGCAACACCGGCCTCGTCGGCGGCGGCACGCCTGATGGCAGTGGCGAGGCCGTCGTGTTGTCAATGGCACGGTTGAATCGCATCCGCGAGATCGACCCCGCCAACAACGCCCTCGTCGCCGAGGCCGGCTGCATCCTCCAGGCCGTGCAGGAAGCCGCCGACGCGCACGACCGCCTGTTCCCGCTCTCGCTCGCCGCCGAAGGGAGCTGCACCATCGGCGGCAACCTTTCGACCAATGCCGGTGGCACCGCCGTGCTGCGCTACGGCAACGCGCGAGACCTGGTACTCGGCATCGAAGCCGTGCTGCCCGACGGGCGGTTGTGGAATGGTTTGAAGGCGCTCAGGAAGGACAACACGGGTTACGACCTGAAGCACCTGCTGATGGGCGCCGAGGGCACGCTGGGCCTGATCACTGCCGCGTCGTTAAAGCTGTTCGCCAAGCCGCAGAGCACAGCGACCGCGTTCATCGCGGTGGCCTCGCCCGCTGCGGCCGTGGACCTGCTTGCGGTGCTGCGCGGCGCGCTGGGCGACCGCGTGACCGGGTTCGAGTTGATGTCGCGTCTCTGCCTCGACCTTCTCATGAAACACTTTCCCGCCACTGCGGAGCCATTTGCGGACCGGCAGGCGTGGCAGCTGCTGGTGGAACTCACCGATACCTTGCCCGACGCAAAACTCGACGAGGCGCTGGCGCGCGCGCTCGAGCCGGCGTTCGAATCCGGCCTTGCGGCGGACGCGGTCATCGCGCAATCGGAATCGCAGGCCAAGGCGCTGTGGGGCATCCGCGAAACCATCCCGGAGGCCGAACGCGCCGAGGGCAAGAGCGTGAAGCACGACATCGCCGTGCCGGTGTCGCGCATCGCCGCGTTCATCGAGGCCGGCGACGACGCCCTGGCGAAGGCGTTTCCCGCTGCCCAGGTCGTGTGCTTCGGCCACCTCGGGGACGGCAACCTGCACTACAACCTGTCCTTTCCCGGGGCCGCGCCGACGCCGGAACAGGCCACGCGCGCCAACGAGATCGTCTACGCGCTGGTCGATAAAATGCACGGCTCGATCAGCGCAGAACACGGCCTCGGCCAACTGAAGCGCGAGCAGATTACGCGCCACAAGAGTACGGTCGAACTCGACGCCATGCGCGCCATCAAGCGGGCACTCGATCCGCTGGGCATCATGAATCCGGGGAAAGTGCTTTAACGAGGCGCGGATGGCGGTGAGCCATCACAACCTTTCGGGAAACGCCGCCCCTGCCAGCCCCGCACTAACGACTTCCAAACTCAAGCACTGGTGCGGCGCTCCGGCCAAAACAGGCTGGAAGGCCGCGCCAGTGCTTGAGTTTGACCAGGGCTGATTGGCATTTGCTACTTTACTTT
>CAZTYC010000012.1:147-1321 GCA_964617435.1 uncultured Burkholderiales bacterium | reverse complement strand
GCCGCGCCAGTGCTTGAGTTTGACCAGGGCTGATTGGCATTTGCTACTTTACTTTGCCATCGGCCTGGCCTACGGGCCGGCTCAATCGGCCGGCCAATTTCCGCTACATTGATTGTTTTCCGCGCGGGGGCCTTGCGCCGTGGACTACCAAGAGATCCTGGATCGCATACATGAGCAGGTGCAACCGCTGGTTGGCGAGGGCAAGGTGGCGAGCTACATCCCGGAACTGGCCAATGTGTCGCCGCACCAGTTCGGCATCGCCATCGTCGATCTGCAGGGCAAGGTCTATCGGGCCGGCCACGCCGACGTGCGCTTCTCGATCCAGTCGATCTCGAAACTGTTCGCGCTGACGCTGGCGTTCCACCTGCAGGGCGACTCGATCTGGCAACGCGTCGGCCGCGAGCCCTCCGGCAGCCGCTTCAACTCGCTGGTGCAACTGGAAACCGAACAGGGCAAGCCGCGCAATCCGTTCATCAATGCCGGCGCCCTGGTGGTCACGGACATGCTCTGTTCCCGATACGTCAACGCCGAAAACGCGCTGGTCGAGTTCGTCCGCAAGCTGGCCGGCAACCACGACATCCACTACAACGCCAAGGTGGCCGCCTCCGAGCGGCGCACCGCGGACCGCAATGCGGCGATGACGCATTTCATGAAAAGCTTCGGCAACCTCAACAACGATGTGGCCCAGGTGCTCGACGCCTATTGCAAGCATTGCGCCATCGAAATGAGCTGCGTCGACCTCGCCCACGCGCTGACCTTCCTGGCCAACCACGGCGTGATCCCGTGGTCGGGCGAAAAGATCCTCGACAAGAGTTCGGCCAAGCGCCTCAACGCGCTGATGCTCACCTGCGGCACCTACGATGCGGCGGGCGACTTCGCGTTTCGTGTCGGCCTCCCGGCCAAGAGCGGCGTGGGCGGCGGCATCGTCGCGCTGGTGCCGGGCGAGTGCGGCATCTGCGTCTGGAGCCCGGCGCTGGAAGACAGCGGCAACTCGCACGCCGGTTCGATTGCGCTCGAAATGCTGACCACGATGACCGGCCGCTCGATCTTCTGAGCGGGCCGGCGTCGCCGTTCCTGCAAAATACGATTTCTCCCCTCCCGTTCCCCCCCCCCTGAAAAACAAAGCCGCCGTCGCCGGGACAGCCCCAGATCCCCGGAACAATGAGGACGTCGA
>CAZTYC010000012.1:0-137 GCA_964617435.1 uncultured Burkholderiales bacterium | reverse complement strand
TGTTTCCGGCCATCCTCGGACATGAAGGCGCAGGCGTGGTGCTCGAGACCGGGCCCGGGGTGGGCACATTGAAAGCCGGCGATCACGTGATCCCGCTCTACACGCCCGAGTGCCGGCAGTGCAAGTTCTGCCTCTCG
>CAZTYC010000011.1:0-29202 GCA_964617435.1 uncultured Burkholderiales bacterium | reverse complement strand
TCACGCACGGCTCGCCGGTCAACATGAGCGGCAAGTGGTTCAACATCGTGAGCTACGGCCTGAACGCCGACGAGGCCATTGACTACGACGAGGTCGAACGTCTCGCGATGGAAAAGAAACCCAAGCTGGTGCTGGCCGGAGCCTCGGCGTATTCGTTACGCATCGATTTCGAGCGTTTCGCCGCGATCGCCAGAAAGGCCGGGGCTTATTTCATGGTCGACATGGCGCACTACGCGGGCCTCATCGCGGCAGGCGTCTACCCAAACCCCATTCCGCATGCCGACGTGGTGACCTCGACTACGCACAAGTCGTTGCGCGGCCCGCGCGGCGGCATCATCCTCATGAAACCCGAGCACGAGAAGGCCATCAACTCGGCCATCTTCCCGGGCATCCAGGGCGGTCCGTTGATGCACGTCATCGCCGGCAAGGCGGTGGCCTTCAAGGAGGCGCTCGAACCCGGCTTCAAGGCCTACCAGCAGCAGGTGGTGAAGAACGCCGATGCGCTGGCCAAGGGCCTCATCGCGCGCGGCCTGCGCATCGTCTCCGGGCGCACGGAATCGCACGTGATGCTGGTCGACCTGCGGCCGAAGAAGATCACCGGCAAGGACGCCGAGGCCGCGCTGGGCCGCGCCCACATCACGGTCAACAAGAACGCCATCCCGCACGACCCGGAAAAGCCCTTCGTCACCAGCGGCGTGCGGCTCGGGTCGCCCGCGATGACGACGCGGGGGTTCCGGGAAGCCGAATCCACCTTGGTGGCCAATCTGATCGCCGACGTCCTGGACAAGCCGGCGGATGAGGGCAACATTGCCTCGGTGCGAGAGCGGGTATCCGCCCTGACGGCGAAGTTTCCCGTCTATGGCTGAAGCGTCGCTCCCGGCCCGTTAGCCCCATGAAATGTCCTTTCTGCTCGGCACAGGAAACGCAGGTCATTGACTCGCGCGTGTCGGAAGAAGGGGATCAGGTGCGCCGCCGGCGGCGCTGCGCCGTGTGCCACAAGCGCTTCACAACCTACGAGTCGGCGGAGTTGCGCATGCCGACGATCATGAAATCGAACGGGCAGCGCGAGGATTACTCGCGCGCCAAGCTCGAGACCAGTTTTCACCGTGCGCTCCACAAGCGCCCCGTGGAGCGCGAGAAGATGGAGGACGCCATCGAACGCATCGAGCAGGCGATCCTCAACGAGGCCAAGCGCGAGATGCCCTCCCGCAAGATCGGTGAAATGGTGATGCTGGAGTTGAAGAAGCTGGACCAGGTGGGCTACGTGCGTTTCGCGTCGGTTTACCGGAGTTTTTCCGATGTCGAGGAATTCAAGGACGCGATCCGCGAAGTGACCAAGAAATAGGCCCGGATCCCGGCGCCCCGGCGCCGCCGCGCACCCGTTCCGTTGACCAAGCCAAGCCCGTTCCGCATGTTTTCAGCTTTCGATCACGCCATGATGTCCCGCGCCGTTGCGCTGGCGGAAAACGGCCGCGCCCTCACGTCCCCCAATCCCTTTGTCGGTTGCGTCCTGGTCCAGGGCGGCCGGATCGTCGGCGAAGGATTCACGCAAAAGGGGGGGCGGCCGCACGCCGAGGCCATGGCACTGGGCATGGCGGGTGACCGTGCCCGCGGCTCCACCGCGTATGTCACCCTGGAGCCCTGCAGCGATCGGCCGAACATGCGGGGTCCGGCCTGCGCGAACCTGCTCGTCGAGGCCGGTGTGCGCGATGTCATCGCCGCAATCTCGGATCCGAATCCGCATATCGACGGTGCCGGACTGGCGCGCCTCGGTCATGCAGGGATCGCTTGCAGAACGGGGCTGCTCGCGGATGTCGTGACGGAGCAGTTGAAAGGATTTCTCTCCCGCGTTCGCCGCCAGCGGCCCTGGGTGACCGTCAAGATCGCCGCGACGCTGGATGGAAAATCCGCCTTGAACAACGGGGCCTCGAAGTGGATCACCGGGCCTGCCGCACGTCGCGATGTCCATCGCCTGCGCAGCGAGGCCTGCGCCGTGCTGACGGGTATCGGCACCGTCAAGAGCGATGATCCGCAACTCACCGTCCGCGACTGGCCGTGCGAGCGGCAACCGCTGCGGATTGTCCTCGACAGCGCGTTCGAAATCGAAGAGTCGTCGTTGGTGCTGCGTGGCGGCAATACCCTGGTCGCGACGACGGTGGAAATGCCGGATCGCGCGGCCAGGCTGGCGGCCGCAGGAGTCCAGACGCTGGTCCTGCCAAAGGAACGCACCAAGGGAAAGGTGGACCTGGCCGCATTGATGGCGGCATTGGCCGCACGCGGCATCAACCAGTTGATGGTCGAATCCGGGCCGCGGCTCAACGCGTCGCTGCTGGCGGCAGGCTTGGTCGACGAAGTCATTGTGTACATCGCGCCCGCCCTGTTCGGCGACGACGCGGCCGGCATGTTCGCGTTGCCGGCGTTGCAATCGGTCGATGC
Organism: uncultured Burkholderiales bacterium; assembly: GCA_964617435.1. GTDB lineage: Bacteria > Pseudomonadota > Gammaproteobacteria > Burkholderiales > Usitatibacteraceae > UKL13-2. The sequence goes on along the minus strand of CAZTYC010000011.1, from coordinate 26,766 downwards.
GAGAATCGCGCTGTCGGTCACCGACCGGCGCATGGTCGGCGCCGATCTGCGCGTGACGGCCAGGGTCTTGCCAAGAGGGGGTTGAAGTCATGTTCACGGGCATCATCGAAGCCACCGGCCGCATTGCGCGGGCCGAAGTGACGCCGGAAAACACGCGGCTGGTGATCGAGGCGCCAAAGCTCGGGATGCACAACGTGGCGATCGGCGATTCAATCGCCGTCAACGGCGTGTGTCTCACCGTGGTCAATAAGGGCCCCGACAGTTTTGAAGTCGACGTTTCCCGGGAAACACTCGCGGTGACGATTGGCTTTGCCCAAGGCGCGGAAGTCAACCTGGAAAAATCGCTGCGTTTCGGCGACCGGATCGGCGGACACCTCGTCAGCGGACATGTCGATGGCATCGGCACGGTCACGGCCATGGAGGACCTAGGCGCGTCGTGGCGGCTGGAGATCCTCGCGCCGCCCGAACTGGGGAAGTTCGTCGCCCGCAAGGGATCCATCGCCATCGACGGGGTGTCGCTGACGGTCAACCGGGTTACGGATTCCGCGGCCGGGGCGGTGTTCGAGATCAATATCATTCCGCACACCCATCAGGTCACCAACATCAGGCGGCTGGGGAAGGGCGCGCGGGTCAACCTGGAAGTCGACCCGCTGGCGAGGTACGTGGAGCGGATGTTGGGGAGTTCGTCCGCCGCATGAGAAAATGGCGGCGTTGACGTTGGACGGCCCCACGGATCGCAAGCGTTGCTGCTCTGCGCGCCATAGCGTAAATGTAGCAAACCCTATACTTGGCGCGCCTTTCCAGCCATTTTTGCCTCAAACGCCGCACCAGGACTAGACTTTTGAATTCGACCGATTCGCCCCCCATTTCTCCGACCCGCGACATCATCCAGGCGATCCGCAATGGCGAGATCGTTGTCCTGGTGGATGCTGAGGACCGCGAGAACGAGGGAGACCTGATCTTCGCCGCGGATTTCGTGACCCCGGAGAAGATCAATTTCCTGGCCACCCACGGCCGCGGCTTGATTTGCATGCCGATCACGGCCGAGCACGCGCGGCAATTGCAGTTGCCACCGATGGCTTCGCGGAACCGCACAGTCCATGGCACCAATTTCACCGTGGCCATCGAAGCGGCGGAAGGGGTCTCCACTGGCATTTCCGCGGCGGACCGTGCGCACACCATCCGGGTCGCCACGCGCCCGCATGCAAGTGCGGACGACATTGTCCAGCCGGGGCATGTATTTCCGCTGGTGGCGCAGCCCGGGGGCGTCCTCACGCGTGCCGGCCATACTGAGGCCTGCTGCGATTTCGCGCGCCTGGCCGGCCTCACCCCTGCGGCGGTGCTGTGCGAAATCATGAACGAGGATGGCACCATGGCCCGCATGCCGGACTTGCTGCCGTTCGCATCGAAGCATGGGCTCAAGATCGGCACGATCGCAGATCTCATCCGGTACCGTTCGGTGAATGAGACGCTGGTCGAGAAGATCTCGGAGAAGGCCGTGTCGACGCCTTACGGGCCATTCACGCTGCATTCTTTCCACGAAAAAACCACCGGAGAGGTCCACCTCGCCCTGGCTCGCGGCGTCATCCGGCCCGACGTGCCGGTACTCACGCGCGTACACGAGCCGTTCACTTCGCTGGACTTGTTTGAATTCGATGACGGCCATCACGCCTATTCGGTGGCCGAGGCGATGCGCGTCGTCGCCACCGAAGGCGCGGGGGTCATCGTGCTGTTGCGGCGGCAGGAGCCGGCCGAGCAATTGCGCGCGCGCATGGCGCCCGTACCCGCCAGGGAAGCCAGCGGCAAGTGGGATCCGCGCATGCATGGCGTCGGGGCGCAGATCCTGGCCAAGTTGAACGTGAAGAAGATGCGCGTCCTGGCGCATCCGAAGAAGATGCCTTCCATGGCCGGATTTGGCCTGGAAATCGTCGAGTTTGTTGCGCCGGGCGAAGCGCGCAAATTGAAGGCGGTGTGAGATGGCGGGCCAAGTGACCCCGAACAGCGCAGCAGACGGCAAGGGCCTTTGCATCGGCATCGTCCGGAGCCGTTTCAACGATGCGCTGGTCTCGCGCATGGAATCTGCATGCCGCGCCCGGCTCCTCGAGCGTGGGGTCGGCGAGGCGCAGGTCGATGTCGCGGCCGTGCCCGGCGCGTTGGAAATCCCCGTCGCACTGCAGGCGCTGGCGGTCACCCGCCGCTATGACGCGCTGATCGCGCTCGGCGCCGTGATTCGCGGTGAGACTTATCATTTTGAAGTGGTCGCCAATGAAAGTTGCCGCGGAGTGATGGACGTGATGCTCGATACCGGCGTCCCGATCGCGAACGGCATCCTCACCGTGGAAAACGACGCGCAGGCGGACGCGCGGATCGACAAGGCGCGCGATTGCGCGGATTGCGCGATCGAAATGGCGCGGACCCTGGCGGGCATTGCCTCGCGCGGAGCAGAGCAATGAAAAGCGCACGGCGGCGGTCACGCGAATTCGCGTTGCAGGCGCTCTACCAATGGCAGATCGCCGGCACCGCGTTGGGCGACCTGGAAAAGCAATACGCCGGCATGGAAGGGTTCGATCGGGCGGATGCGAAGCTGTTTTCCGCGCTGGTGGCGGGCGTGCTCAAGTTCAACGAGGAACTGGCCGCGGCGCTCGGCCCCCACCTTGACCGCGAATGGAAAGATGTCAGCCCCATCGAGCGCGCCATCCTGCTGCTCGGCGCGCATGAGTTGTGCCGCATGCCGGAGACGCCGTTTCGCGTGGCGATCAACGAGGCGATCGAATTGGGCAAGACGTTTGGCGGCACCGATGGCCACAAGTATGTCAACGGCGTGCTCGACAGGCTTGCCGCGGTCGCGCGGGCCGGCGAGATCGGGTTTCAGTCCGGCGATGCGCCCAAGCCACGCGCAAAGGTGGCCAGGAAGGTTGCCCCGGTGGTCGTGAAGAAGGTGCGCCGGACTGCGGCGTGAACGAGGGCGCCCATGTCGCCGGAGTTCGACATCATCCGGAAGTTTTTCGCGCGCGGCAGGCCGCCATCGGCCCGCGTGACGCTGGGCATCGGCGATGACTGCGCGCTGATCGATCCCTCTCCGGGCCATGAAATTGCGCTGTCCACCGACACGCTGGTCGAAGGCGTGCATTTCTTTCCGCATGCCGATCCGCAGTCCCTGGGTCACAAGGCGCTGGCAGTCAACCTGTCCGACCTCGCAGCCATGGGGGCCATTCCGCGCGCAGTCCTGCTTGCGCTGACGCTGCCTTCTGTTGACGACTCCTGGTTGGCTTCCTTTGCCCGGGGCTTTTTTGATCTTGCCGATCTTCACGGCGTCGAACTCGTCGGCGGCGATACCACGCGCGGTCCGTTGGCCATGACGCTGACCGTCGTCGGGGAGGTTGAAAAGGGCCGTTCGCTCCTGCGCGGATCGGCAATTCCCGGCGACGATGTTTGGGTCTCAGGCGAGCTCGGCGCGGCGGCATTGGCCGTGGGTTATCGAAGCGGCACATTTGGCGTCAATAGGGCGTGGCGCACGCACGTCGATGCGCGGCTCGACCGGCCCCAGCCGCGCGTGCAACTTGGACGCGCGTTGCTGGGCATGGCGCACGCCGCAATCGATGTTTCCGACGGCATCGTGGCGGATTTGGGGCACATTTGCGAACGATCAAAGGTGGCCGCACGGTTGGAATGGGAGTCGATCCCTCAGGCGGCGGCGCTCAGGGAATGCCCCGAGGCGATTCGCGAGGCCTGCGTTCTGGGCGGTGGCGATGACTACGAACTCGTGTTCACGGCTCCCGCGAGCCAGCGTGAGGCGATCTCAGCACTTGGAGCCATTGTTCCGGTCGCACGGATCGGCGTCATCCATGAGGGCGAAACCGGGGTTGAAGTCGTTGACCGTCAAGGCAGGCGGGTGGGTGCCGGGATTCGCGGCTACGATCATTTCACGGCTCCCGCAAGCCATGAAGCTGGATAAGGCCTTTCTGTTCCGGCATCCGGCGCACTTCGTGGCGCTGGGCATGGGAGCCGGCCTCGCGGCCAGGGCGCCGGGTACGTGGGGTACGCTGGTGGCATTCCCGATTTTTTTTGCCGCCAATTCCGCTGGCGAGACGCTGATGTTGGCATTGTCGGCGGCGACCTTTGTGCTCGGCTGGTGGGCGTCATCGGTCACGGGCAAGGCCTTGGGCGTTGCGGATCATGGCGGCATCGTCATCGACGAAATTGCCGCGTTCCTGCTGGTGCTCACCTTGGCGCCACAAGGTGCAGGATGGTGGATGGCGGCATTCATTGCGTTCCGGTTTTTCGACATCGTCAAACCCTGGCCGATCGGCCTGGCTGACCGCAATCTCAAGGGCGGATTCGGCGTCATGTTCGACGACCTGCTTGCGGCCGGCTATGCGATCGCGGTATTGTGGATATTCAAGACCGCGATATCGTGATGGGCGCGGACACAGGAACACTGACATGACCGGCGCGCGCCTGCGGCCCTGGCCGTACCCGACATTGTTTGCGCATCGAGGCGGCGGCCTCCACGCGCCGGAAAACACCTTGGCTGCGATGAAGGCGGGCCGTGCCCATGGTTTTCTTGCCGTCGAGTTTGACGTGAAGCTGTCCGCCGATTCAGTCGCTTTCCTGCTGCACGACGATACCCTTGAGCGGACCACCGACGGCCAGGGGCCCGCACGAGAGCAGTCCATCGCCGCACTTGAACAACTCCATGCAAACAAGGGGTTCGAGGACACATTCCCCGATGAACCGGTGCCACGCTTCACAGCCGTGGCCAAATACCTTCACGGGCTCGGTTTGTTGGCCAACGTGGAAATCAAGCCCTGTCCTGGACGGGAAGCCGAAACTGGCCGGCTGGTGACTGAATTGGCGGTGGAACTTTGGAGAGACCGCTTCACGAAACCCCTGGTGTCTTCGTTCAACCCCGAGTCGCTGATTGCGGCAAGAAGCGTTTCGCAGGAGCTTGCGCTGGGCGTGCTCTGCGAAAAGCCGGAGGAGTCCCACTGGGCGCTTGCCGAACGCCTGGGTGCGATGTCGATTCACTGCAGCCATGCATTTGCCGATGCGGAATTGGTGAACCACGCACATGCGCGCGGGTTGAGAGTCCTGGTCTGGACCGTCAATGATGTCCAGCGCGCCGATGAATTGATGCGGATGGGGATCGACGGCATCTTCACGGATGCCTTGTCCGAGATGGCCAAAGCGTTTCCCGTCCAGTTGGGTGACGCCGGCAAGCCCATGAGCGAACCCGTGGACGACATGCTGGCCGATTGGACGGCGGTGCCGCCCCCCATGCCGCCAATGGGGGACTAGCCAATCCGGCGCGTACCGGCAGGCTTGGGGCAATTCCTGATTGGGAACGCGGCATTCTGCCGCTACAATGCCTTATTTTGCAGTGCACCATTTTCCGTTTCCGAGACTTGCAATGGCATTGATCGTTCAAAAGTACGGCGGCACCTCGATGGGTTCACCCGAGCGGATTCGCGAAGTGGCCAAACGGATCGCGCATTACCATGCGCAAGGCCATCAACTTGTGGTGGTTCCGTCCGCCATGGCGGGGGAAACCAACCGGCTCCTGGCGCTGGCGAAGGAATTGAGTCCGGAACCGGACGGACGGGAACTGGATGTCATCGCATCCACCGGCGAGCAGGTGTCGGTCGGATTGCTGGCGCTCGCCCTGCAGAACCTGGGCCTGAAGGCGCGCAGCTATACCGGCTGGCAGGTCAAGATCCAGACGGATAGTGCGTACACCAAGGCGCGCATCGTCGCGATCGATGACAGCCTCGTGCGGCGCGACCTTGCTGAAGGATTCATCTGCGTGGTTGCCGGCTTCCAGGGAGTGGATGAGGCGGGCAACATCACCACGCTCGGGCGCGGCGGATCGGACACCACCGGTGTCGCCCTCGCAGCGGCCCTCGGTGCGGATGAATGCCAGATTTTCACGGATGTCGACGGGGTGTACACCACGGATCCCCGGGTGGTGCCGGAAGCGCGAAAACTCGAACAGATCACCTTTGAGGAAATGTTCGAACTCGCCAGCCTCGGTTCAAAGGTCTTGCAGATTCGATCTGTCGAGTTTGCGGGCAAGTACAAGGTCAAGTTGCGAGTGTTGTCGTCCTTCACGCCCTTTGACTCCAATGACACCGGAACCCTGATCACCTACGAAGAAGAGACCACCATGGAACAGCCCGTCATTGCCGGCATCGCATTCAATCGCGACGAAGCCAAGCTCACCATCACGGGGGTGCCGGACCGCCCCGGCATTGCCTACTCGATCCTCGGGCCGATCGCGGAAGCGAACATCGACGTGGACGTGATCATTCAGAACACGTCGCACGAAGGCCTGACCGATTTTTCCTTCACCGTGCACCGCAACGAATACAACAAGGCGCTCGCCATCCTCAATGAAAAGGTCAAGGACCAAATTCAGGCGCGCGGCGTGACGGGGGATAACCGGATTGCCAAGGTCTCCATCGTGGGGATCGGCATGCGCTCCCATGCGGGTGTCGCCGCAAAGATGTTCGCGGCATTGGCCAAGGAGAATGTGAACATCCAGATGATCTCGACGTCGGAGATCAAGACCTCGGTCGTGGTGGACGAAAAGTATATGGAACTCGCGGTGCGCGCACTGCACGACACTTTCGAACTCGACAAGGCGCCCGCGGCAGAGTAAGGCCTCGAGTCAAGCAAGGCGGGTGGGCGTGGATCCGCCCTCAAATGCCTGTTGACGCGCAAATCAGGCCAAAAATCGGCGACGGTGTTTTGCCGGAAGACGCACAAGGCGGTAAAATGCTGGATTCGTTGTCCCGGAGACCTGGCCGAGTGGTCGAAGGCACTCCCCTGCTAAGGGAGCATACGCCCAAAAGGTGTATCGAGGGTTCGAATCCCTCGGTCTCCGCCAATCGCACTTGGAGTGGATTCAGTCGCAAAGTGCTGATATAATTGACGTTTTAGTGTTGTTCCGCGCGCCCGTAGCTCAGTTGGATAGAGTACTTGGCTACGAACCAAGGGGTCGTGGGTTCGAATCCTGCCGGGCGCGCCAGTCTTTCATTGAAAATGCCGCTATTGCGGCATTTTCTTTTTCTACGCTGCTCAACGCAGACGAGTCGGAGGCCATCATGGGTGGTTCAGGTTTCATCGCGATTGTCACCGGGGGGCTTGGAGCGTTGGGGCAGGCCGTATGCCGCCGGCTGTCGTCAGATGGGTGGAAAGTCGTGATTCTTGACGCAGCCAAAGGCAATGACACCACCCAGGAATACGCAGGTGTTTTCGCACCCGTCGACCTTCGCAATGGCGTGGCCGTGGGTGCTGCCGCGCAAGGCATCCGCGCCTTGGGTGCGCCAATCGGCGCTCTTGTGAATGTGGCCGGGGGGTTCCGCTGGGAAACCGTGCAAGACGGCGCGCCGGAAACCTGGGATTGGCTGTATGAGACCAATCTCAAGACAGCGCTTGTCTCATCGCGCGAGTTCCTCCCGGATCTCGTTCGGTCCGGGCGGGGGAGAATCGTCAATGTGGGTGCGGCGGCTGCTGCGCGCGCCGGGACGGGAATGGGGGCGTACGCCGCATCAAAGTCTGCTGTCTTGCGTTTGACCGAAGCGCTGGCCGAGGAATGGAAGGACTCGGGGGTTTGTATCAACGCGGTGCTTCCCAGCATCATCGACACGCCCGCAAACCGGTCCGCGATGCCGGATGCGGACGCCTCACGCTGGGTGTCTCCCGACGCCCTGGCCGATGTCATCGCCTTCCTGGTGTCCCCTGGCGCCAGAGCAATCACCGGCGCTGCGATTCCGGTGACCGGTCGGGTCTGACCGCCCTCAAGCGCTTCTAAAGCGCCCAAAACAAAAACGGCCCGCATGCGGGCCGTTTGAGTCTGGCGGAAAGGGTGGGATTCGAACCCACGATACGTTATGCACGTATGCCGGATTTCGAGTCCGGTGCATTCGACCACTCTGCCACCTTTCCGGATGGTGCATCGCACTCGCGGCGCGAATTATAACCGCTTCAACTCAAGAGTGATCCTGCGAGAAGTCCTTGCCGCCTGCACGCGGGCCCAACGTGTCGAGCTTTTGCTGCAAGAGACGCCCTCCAATCAAAGCACGGGCGGTATCCAAAGTTTGCAATCTCGGTCCATATCGCGGTATATGATCTCCGCTGAACGTCACTTGGCTTTCAACCGCGAAGGAAGCACGAATTTCCAAAGTTGTTTATGATGCTAGTAGAATACCTCATAAACGCTATGTAACCCGTTGATTATTATCAATGAATGTATATGAGCCTTACCTCATGCTCGGGGTAGGTTCTGAGTTCCCCTAGGTGGATACATGCACAAATTGATCCGCGCAGTTCCCGAGATATCCAGGCTTGCTGCTCTTGGTGCCGTGGCATTGGTTTTCGCCGTGTCGCCGGCCTTCGGGCAAAAGGCGCCGGCCAGCAATTCCAATCCGTTGGAGGTCACTCTTGCGAGGACCAAGGTCGCGATTGAGAACGGCAAGGAAATTTCCCAAAAGGCCGATATTGCCAAGCCAGGGGACGTCATCGAGGAAGTCGCCACTTACAAGAATAATTCTTCAGGCACCCTGAAAGACTTTGTGCCGATGTTGCCGATTCCGCCCAACACGGAACTGCTGGCCGGAAGTGTCAAGCCGGCAAGTGCGAAGGCAAGCACGGATGGCAGGACCTTTTCGGATATGCCCTTGAAGCGCAAGGTTCGCAGTGCCAATGGCGTCGAGGTTGAACAGCCGGTTCCGCTTTCCGAGTACCGCTACCTTCGTTGGTATCCCGGGGATCTTGGGCCAGGCAAGACCCAGGTTTTTTCCGCGCGATTCAAGCTGTCTGACGCCGCGGACGCCATATCCGTCTCAAACAAGAAATGATGCCTGTTTTGACTTGCGCGAATTTGTAAATTTGAATCCACAAGCAACCCCAGGGTTGCCCAACACTTCGGAGTAGTGACCATGAATCCTTCCACCACCGCAAGGCCCATGCGCACTCGCATGATTCAGGTCCTGCTGCTGATTGCAATGAGCCTGGGCTTGCTGTTCGCCGCCAGCCAATCTTTTGGCGCGATGGCGCCGGCGAACTCGGTGATCGGCAACCAGGCATCGGCGACCTACGTCGACAGTACGGCGACGACGCGTACCTCCACGTCCAATACGGTTCAGACCACGGTGGCACAGGTAAAGAGTTTCCTGTTGACGCAGAGCGGAATGAAGTCAGCCTCCCCCAACCAACAGGTCTGCTATCCGCACACCATCACCAATACAGGGAATGGCAGCGACACCTATGCCCTGGTGGCGCCGACGACTGGCGGCATGTTTGCCCATACCGCGTTGGCGTATTACCTCGATGCGGACCAAAACGGCGCACCCGACAACGGTTCAGCCATTACGTCGAGTGGTCCGCTTGCTTCCGGGGCCTCGTTCTACTTTGTCGTGTGCGGCACAACGCCGGTCGGTGCGACCGTCGGCCAGCAAGGCACCATCACCGTTTCCGCGACCGACACGAATGCGCCGACTGCAAACACCCAAGCCCAGACGGACACCACGACGATTGCGGTGGCTTCCATCACGGTCACGAAGAAATTGTCCAGTGTGCCCCCCCCCGGCTACACGCCGGTACCATCAGGGGCCAGCCCGAACGCCGGTCCGTTGTATGTAATTTTTGACTACGTGAACAGTGGAACGGTGCAAGGCGATAACCTGCAAATCACGGATGTCCTTCCCAGCGGGTGGCTATATGTCCCGGGTTCGGGCCGCTGGAGTGGAAGCGGCATGACGGCGCTGACTGATGCGGCTGGTGGCGATCCTGCGGGCGTCACTTACTCGGCGCCGGCGACGGCAGTGAGCGGAACGGTTGCGGCAGCGGTGACTGCGGTGGCGGGCTCGACATCCGGCAGCCTCTATTTTCAGGTCACCATCGCACCGAACCTCGCGGTCACGGTTCCGGCGAACCAAGCGGTCACCACGAACACGGCGTCGTACCAATACGCGTACACCTATTTCAATCCGATGACCATGATGAACCAGACGGTCATGGTCCCTTCGGCAAACACCAACAGCGTCTTGTACTCGGTTTTGCCGGTCGCCTCGGTGTCGGCCAACGGGTCGGCCACCACCACCGGCGCCACCGATGGCGAGCCGGTGACAGTCCCGAGTGCGGGGGCCGGTCAGACGATTTCGTGGACGGACTACATTTGGAACACCGGAAACGGTACCGACACATTTGACATTGCGCTGTTGAACACGCCATTGAATGGCTCTGGCTGTGCGGTGACGAACAATGCTGCGATGGGGCAATGTACCTTCCCGGCCGGAACGACCTTCCAGATCCTGGCGTCGGGCGGCATGACTTCCCTGCTCGACAGCAACATGAATTCGACGCCGGATACCGGCCCGATTCCCCTGCCGACGGGGATGACCTGCCCGGCCCCGTATGTGGCCAGCACGTCCATGCCGATTCGTTGCGGCTTGCCGATCGTGATTACCGCCACGCTGCCCGCGGGTGCGCCAGCCGGCAACAATGGAGGCAATGGGTTCCAGGTGTTGGTCGGGGCGACGTCCTCGGTAAACCCCTCGGTGACCGAATCGGTGCCGAACCGTCTGACGTCGATAGCTGCCGCCACCGTGGACTTGACGAACAATGTGTCCGTCGCCGGAGGTGCCGCGATTGCCGATGGTTTGGGTCCGGACAACATGTCGGTGATTACGACAAACATGGTGACCCCTGCGGTTGCAACTACGACGACTACGCGCTTCCGACTGTATGTCAACAACACCAGTACCGTGGCACAAATCTATAACCTGAGCGGGAGCTTTGTCTCCGTGCCGGCCGGCGTGGGCCTGTCGACGCCGCCCGCCGGTTGGTTGATCGTTTTTCGCGACGATGGTGGCGCGGGCAATTGTTCAACGGTCGGCGGCACGATTACATCGACGGGTGCGACGCCAATCGCTCCGGCCGGCAACAAGCTTGTCTGTGCCGAGGTGGTGGTCCCGTCGACCAACTCCAGCGCCATGGGAACGCCCACGCTTGCACCGCCTGGAAATTACGTCGTTCAGTTCCGCGTTCAGCAACAGTCGGATGCAACCGTCTTTGACACCAAGCGCGATCAAGTCACGATTGCGCCGGTTCACAGTGTGACGATCACGCCCAACGGCGCACAGAGCACGGTGCCGGGTGGAGCGGTCTCCTACACCCACGCGGTGACCAATAGCGGAAACGTCTCCGAGTCGATCACCTTCCCAACGGCGGCCTTCCTCACCAACAGCCAAGTGCCGACCTATGCCTGGAGTACGACGGCCTACATTGATTCCAACATGAATGGAGTCCTGGATATCGGGGTGGATACTGCAATCGCCGCCGGGATGACGACTTTCATGTTGGCCCCCAATGGATCGCAGACAGTGTTTGTCCGCGTGAATGCACCGGCCATGGCAGGCAGCCCGCCAAACGTCACGACCCTCACCGCAACTTATAACGCGGGCGGCAGCACCGCTTCCGCAAACGACACCACCACCCTGACCGATGGTTTGAAGTTGGACAAGTATCAGCAACTGCCAGGAATGAACGGTTCGTGCGTGGTCACTCCAACTGCGACACTGACCGCGGGGGTCCCCAATGCGCCTTGGAGCAACATGGCGATTGCGGCGAGTGCCAATACGGTGCCCGGCAAGTGCATTTCCTATCTCATCGTCGGAACCAACACGACCGCGGCCAACATCACGAACATCAACGTGTCTGACCTTGTTCCGGCGAATACCAAACTTGAAACGGGATGCGGGGCACCCGCAGTGACGGGCCCGATTGCGCTGAGCGGCGGGCCATATGCCACCGGGTTTACTGGCATGGTGACCGCGGCGTCTTCACCAATGGCTTCAACACCGTTGCCGCCGGGGACATCTTTTACGTTGCAGTTCTGCGTGAAGATCAACGATATGTGATGACTGTGGACTCGATCCGCCATTCGGTCCTGTGAGCGCAGCGGGAGGGGAGACCCTCCCGTTTGCGCATCTGCAGGACTGAAAACGATTGTTTCCGGACCATCATTCGTGACAATTTTGATACCTGTGTTTCCCTTGAGTCGCTAAATTTCCGGCCACATGAGTGTTATTGCGCGCAAATTCGAGGGCTTGCAACCGTGCATCGCAGATTGTTGTCTGCGCGATTGCGCTCGAACTTTGGTTGCGTGGATTCTTGGCCTTGTTGTGTCGTCGCAAGTCTTTGGCGCTCCGGCGCCGCCGGGGGCGCTGATTTCCAATGCGGCCTCTTCAACCCAAGTGGTTGGCGCCATCCCACAATCGAGCAACACCGGAACCGTGACCGTCACTGTGGGCGCCACGGGTGCTCTGCCTACGCTGACCAAGGCCTTTTCAGCACCCTCGATCCTGGTCGGCGGACAAACAAGTCTGACATTCCAGATCGCCAATGCGCCTGGCAATCCGGCCCAGGTCGGCATGGGCTTTATCGACTCGCTTCCGGCTGGCCTTCAATTGTCTCCGATGGCAAGTGCGACGGTGGTTGGCGCAGGCTGCGCGGGTGCAGTGACATTGGCCGCTCCCGCGCAAGTTTCAGTCAATGGTTTGTCAATGGCAGCGGGAACTTCTATATGTTCGGTGCTTGTTTCCGGGGTGACTGACAGGGGCGTGGCGAATTCAAGTTGTGCCACTTTTCCTGCAGCCTTTACCAACGGACCCACATCGATATCCGGACTGACCGGAATTGCGAATGCCGTCACCAATCAATGTTTGATGGTTCAGCCGGTCTTGAATGTGACCGCGACGCCGATCTGTGTAAGGGACACGCTATTTGTGGATTACAACGCAATGCCGCTTGGCGTGATGGCGACGAACGGCGTGAAGATCACCTGGCAAAAAACCACCGGTGAGATTGTTGCCGTGTTGGTGGGCCAGCCCCTGACCGGCCGTCTGCTTTGGCCGGGTGCCGCCGTGGATGCAAGCGGCAACCCGATCGCGTGGCCGGGCTGGGCGTTCATCGACGATGAATGGGTGCAGATCAACGATGGTTTGCGTCCGAACATGCAACTTGTCTTCGAGGTGAACCCGACGGCGCAGGTCACGGTGTCTTACCCGCCCGCAACGCCGGCTTGCAATGCAAATCCACCTGTGACCCCGCTGGTCCAGGACATGTTGGTCATGAAGCATATGACCTCTCGCGAGGGCCCGTCGCCCAACGGCCCGATCACGGTCGGACTCAGATACGGCAATGCAGGCGCTCAAAATGCGGTGAAGACAAACGTCATGATCAGCGACGTGCTGCCTCCTGGCATGCGTCTGGTCCCAGGGTCTGTTCGATTGGAGTCGATCGGCAAGTCGCCTCAGGAAACCGTTCGGCTCGGCGCATCTGGAGGCACGTTCAGTTTTGACGGCAGCACGGGAACTTACTCGGCGACCGGCGGCGAGGTCAAACTCCAATTTGATTCGCTTGGCCAGAACGCGACCGGCGTCATCTATTTTGAAGTGACGATCGACAGTGGATTGCCGATTGGGACCGAACTGCGGAATGCGGCGACTTGGTCCTATACGCGCTCGACCGGATTCACGGTCAAGCCAAGGACATCGAATGTGGTGACATACCTGGTTACCGGTCAGCAATTGATCTCTCTGACGGGCACCACGATTCCGTCTGCGAACCCCGGCACCACGGTGAGCTTTGACAACTTGCTGACCAACAACATGGGGCGCGCCGACTCGTTCGACATTTCGCTCAGCGGGTCGACGTTTCCGGCCGGTACCGTTTTGCGTTTGTTTCGCTCCGATGGCGTGACGCCTCTGGGGGACACCAACGGAAACGGCATTCCGGATACCGGCATTGTCGCGGCGGGCGCGACCTACAAGATCGTCGTCAAGGCCGAACTCCCGAATGGCTCTGCCGGCGGACCGTATACCGTCCAAAAATCCGCCATATCGGCCTCCAATATGCTGGTCACGGCGACGACCAACGATACCGTGACGGTGATTGCAAACCAATGCCGCGTGATCCTCGAGCCCGACAATGTGGGACGCGTTGCGCCGGGCGGCGCCATCGTCTATTCGCATGTACTCACGAACGTGGGCAACTGTATCGAGACGATTTCCTTCCCCGCACCCCTGACCGAAAATAGCGGGCCAGGCTGGCTGTCACAGGTATTCATCGATAATCCGGCCGCCGGTGGCCAGTCTGTGCCGGGCGCGCTGGATCCACAGGATGCCGTGCCTTCCGCGCCAATTTCGCTTCCTCCGGGCGGGCGTCTGACATTTCTGGTTCGAGTGACCGCCCCTTCCGCTGCGTCCACCGGGTCCGCAAACACCACCAACCTGCATGTCAACGGCGGCTCCAGCGGACAACTGAGCGTGTTGGATCGCACCACTGTTGTCAATAGTGGAGGCCCGCAGATCGGCGACGAAATCACCGGATACATCGATTCCTTGTTCAATCGACCTACAGTCTGGGCGTTCATCGGACGACCGCTTTACTTGCGCGCAATGGCGCCATCCTGCAACGCGGATCCCACTGTCATCGAGAGGCGCACGATCATCATTACCGGGCCCAACGGCGAGCGCGAAGAGATCGTCGCCACTGAGACCGCGCCAAACTCCGGGATCTTTGTCGCCGAAGGCATGATGGTCAGGCTCCCACCCGTCGTGGCGGGGGACATGATCCTGGAAGGCGTCCCCTATGACACTTTCCAGGTAGATCTAGTCGGCTGTGGCAAGAAAATCAGCACATCGGTCACACTGATTGATCCTTCGGGCGTCGTCTTTGACAGCCGGACTAATTTGCCTGTCGGCGGGGCGATCGTCCGTCTGGTGACGGCCAGCGGTGCCATGTGCACTTCGACCCCGGCGGTTGTGAGCGATCTGGTGGGGGGCACAATCGTGCCGGCGCCAAGCACATTCACGACAGGCACCAATGGACGCTATTCCTTTCCACTGGTCGCTCCCGGCGATTACTGCCTCCTGGTCACCGCGCCGAACGGATACACCTGGGTATCACGCGTCCCGGTTGGCGAGTTGCCCGGCGGCAGAAATGTCGTCGCGACCGGACCGACGACTGGCGGTTCTTACGGAAGTGGGTTTCGCGTTGGGCCCGAAACGGGTCCGGTGTTGGTCGATATCCCCGTCGATGGAGGATTGATCGGGGGCCTGTTTGTACAAAAGGTCTCATCCAGGCCGGTTGTCGAAATGGGTGACTTGCTCGATTACACGGTCACCATCAGTAACAAGACGGGCTATGCACTGGACCAGAGCGATGTGCAGATGACTGATTCCTTGCCGATGGGATTCACTTACGTTGCCGGGAGCACACGAATTGATGGCAAAACCACGCTGGACCCAGCGGGCGGAGCCGGGCCACGCCTGGCGTTTAGCTTGGGGCGCCTAAAGCGCGACCAGCAACTGCTGGTAACTTACCGCGTGCGGGTGGGTCCGGGTGCAATGCAGGGGGATGGCATCAATCGGGTCGTCGCGGCCTACCGACTCGGCGGATCGACCCTGTATTCTGAGTCCAATGTAGCGACTGCAAAGGTCCAGGTGGCCGGCGGGGTGTTTTCCGACCGTTCCTACATCCTTGGCAAAGTGTTCGCTGATTGTGACGGCGATGGTGTCCAGGGCCGCGGAGCGGCCGCCAAATCGAGCGAGGCCGGAATTCCGGGAGTAAGGCTGTTTCTTGAAGATGGAACAGCGGCCACGACGGATTCAGAAGGCAAGTTCAGTTTCTACGGATTGTTGCCCCGTACCCATGTGCTCAAGATCGATCGCACCACATTGCCAGTGAGTGTGAAGCCGGGAGACTTTGACTCCCGAGGCAACCGCGCCCTCGGCCGTGGAGACAGTCGGGTCATCGATTTGAAATCCGGCGAATTGCACCGCGCGAACTTCGTCGTCGCAGGTTGCAGCGCAGAATTGAATTCTGAACTGGCGCAGCGTCGAGCCCAGGCCAATCAGGCCAATGGCGAACTGGACGGCCGCCTCCAGCAGCGCTTTGAGCCCGATCCCACCCAGCGTCAGAACACCGATCTCAAGGCATTACCGGCCTCAGGCGTGGTCGGAAATTCTGCGCCGGTCGCAAACGTGCCGACCAGTGGTTCGCTTTCGGCTGTCGTTGAAACAGGCGGTGTCCCGGCCAGCGCCGCACCCGCAAGGCAGAGCAGTTTTGACTCTCTTGCTTTACCTGTTTCACACCCGATTTCGCGGAACGATCCACCAAAATCCTCCAGGCCGGCAGAAATCGCGCTTGAGGTCCTGCTGCCCGACTTGGACAACAAGCTGGGCTTTATCGGCATCAAAGATGGCGACGTGATGCCGCATGCCCAGACTAGTGTGCGCGTCAAAGGAACCGCCGGGTCATCATTCAAGTTGTCCGTCAATGGCAAGGCGGTTGCCGACGATCGTGTTGCAAAGAGAGCGGTCTATTCAGACCGGATGTCGCAAGCGTGGGAGTACCTTGGGATCGACCTTCTCCCGGGAGAGAATACTCTTGCGTTGGCGCAGACCGACCAGTTCGGCAACGCCCGGGGTGAAGTTGTCATCAAGGTGAAGGCGCCCGGAAGCCTCGCAGCCTTGGGAATCTCGCTGCTGCCGGGGGCAAAGGGAGAGCCTGTCGCCGACGGCAAGACCCCGGCCCGCATTGCCGTTCGCCTTGCGGATCGTCAGGGTACGCCCGTCACTGCACGGGTGGCTGTGACCCTCGAGACGACGTCGGGTCGATTCAATGTGGAGGATTTGAATCCGACGGAACCGGGGATTCAAACTTTTATTGAAGGTGGACTGGGTGAGTTCGATATTACCCCGCCGCCCGATCCAGTACAGGCCGTGGTGCGAGTGTCGAGCGGGGACATCCGCGGCGAGATCAAAGTCGACTTCCTGCCGGACTTGCGCGAGCTGATAGCAGCCGGCGTCGTTGAAGGCATCTTGAATCTGCGCAAGCTCGACATGCGCGGCGTCGCGGCGGTCAGGCCGCAAGATGCGTTCGAGCAGGAGATCTCCCATTTGTCGCGAAGCTGGAAGAGCGGAGAAAGCGATGCTGGACTCCGCGCTGCGATGTTCATCAAGGGCAAGGTCAAGGGAGAATACCTGTTGACGCTCGCCTATGACTCCGACAAAAACACGCGCGAACGGTTATTTCGCGACATTCAACCGGATGAGTTCTACCCCGTGTATGGCGATTCCTCCATGCGGGCCTTTGACGCGCAATCGACCGGCCGATTCTATGTCCGGGTGGATCACAAGCGGTCTTATTTGCTTTACGGTGACTTCAACACGTCCCAATCTAGCGAGGCCCGCAAACTGTCAAATTACAGCCGATCATTGTCGGGTGCCAAGTCCCACGTTGAAAATGAGCGCATTTCGGCAAACGTGTTCGCGAGCCGCGACACCACGCGGCAGATCATTGATGAATTTCCCGCCAATGGAACCTCCGGCCCCTTCACGCTGACGCGGGCAACGGGCTTGATCAACAGCGAAAAGATCGAGATTCTTACGCGGGACCGCAATCAGAGAGCGATCGTGCTTCGATCGCAACCTCTCGTCCGGTTTGCCGACTATGAAATCGAGTCGCTGACGGGACGAATCCTCCTCAAGGCGCCGATCCCGAGTCTTGACGAGGCGCTCAATCCGAATTTTCTGCGCATCACCTATGAGATCGACCAGGGCGGGGACGCGTTCTGGGTGGGCGGCGCGGATGTCCAGTTCAAACTCACGGATCGCGTGGAGCTCGGGGCGGTCGCAGTCGAAGACCGCAATCCATTGGACAAGTTCCGGATGCTCGGCATCAACGCGATTGCCAAGCTTGCCGACCGCACATTCCTGGTCGCCGAACTTGCAAAAACGCAACGCGAAAAAACCGTCAATGGTCTTTCGCTCGGAGAAAGGGAGGGTACCGCCCAGCGGATCGAGTTGCGACATGCGGGCGCTGATCTGGAGGCCACGTTCTATGCGGGTCGCTCGGCAAGGGGCTTTGACAATCCCAGTGCGGCGCTTTCCGCGGGTCGCGAAGAGGCAGGCGGGCGTCTGTCGTATCGGCTCAATGAAAAGACCCGCATCAAAGGGGAGTTGCTGCGAACCGAAGATGTGACGACCGGAAGCAAGCGCGACGGGATGTTGCTCACAGTGGAAAGGACCCTCGGCGCCGGCTTGAGAATTGAGGCCGGTGTGCGCCACGCGCGTGACACGCAGTCCGTTCAAGCTGCAACCGGATTGCAGGTGCCCAATGAGGTCACTGCGGTCAGGGCAAGACTGAGTGGTGACATCCCGGGCGTGCGCGATGCAACTGCCTATGCCGAAGCGGAAGTCGATACCAGCGACACCCAACGCAAGATGGCTGCCGTTGGTGGCGACTTCAAGATTGGAAACGCCGGACGCTTGTACGCGCGCCACGAGTTCATTTCCTCCTTGACCGGGCCTTATGGCCTGAACAGCCAGCAGCGTCAGAACGCAACGGTCTTGGGGCTCAACACCGAATACATGAAGGATGGGAACCTGTTCAGCGAGTATCGCGTCCGCGATGCCATTTCCGGTGGTGACGCCGAGGCTGCCATCGGCTTGCGCAACTTGTGGACATTGGCGGATGGCCTGCGACTTCAGACAGGCTTTGAGAGGGTGCATGCAATTTCAGGTTCTGGAAACGGCGAGTCCAGCGCATTGACCTTCGGCCTGGACTACACGGCCAATCCAATTTGGAAAGGATCTGCACGTTTGGAGTTGCGCGAAGGAAAATCAAATGACTCGATCCTTGCCACGGTTGCAGCAGCAGCGAAACTTTCCAAGGATTGGACGATGCTGGCGCGAACATCGTATTCCGTGCTCAAGAACAAGGGGGGTATGAATGGGGAGACTGAGCAGGATCGCATGCAAGCCGGATTGGCCTACCGAGACACCGAGTCTGATATATGGAATGGCTTGGCGCGAATCGAACATCGCGACGAAAAGGATGATACCCAGCCATCGCTCAAACTCAAGCGCTCAGTGGACATCGCCTCCATCCACGCAAATTGGCAACCTCGGCGCCCCTTCACGTTTTCAGGTCGCTATGCCGCAAAGTGGGTCAAGGAAGACTCGAATGGCGCGGTGACGCGAAGTCAGGGCCAGTTGATTTCCGCCCGTGCAATCTGGGAGTTTGCGCCGCGATGGGATGCGTCGATGCATGGCTCTTCAATTTGGAGCGGCGGCAGCAGATCGAGGGCATACGCGATCGGCTTGGAATTGGGTTTCATGGTCATGGAAAACTTGTGGCTGTCCGCGGGCTACAACTTTCAGGGCTTCCGGGATGATGAATTGACTTCTGGCGAATTCACGAACAAGGGCGTCTACGTCCGGTTCCGCTACAAATTTGATGAGGACTTGTTGGGTCGGTCCAAGGCGCGCAATGATGTGCCGTTGCGTCCGGCGGCGACGGTCAAGAATGCTGGCGATTCCTCGCAAACACCCGGCGAGACGACCCAAGGAGGCGGCGGATCCCAGTGATCGGCCCAAAGCAGATGACGACAGCATCCACTCATCGACCATTGACCCGCGTGGCGGAATCCGTCTGGCAGATTGGTATCGCAAGATGGATTCATGCGCTTGCAACCGTCCTGACATTCCTGTTCGTTCAGGATGCGGCCGCACAGATCTCCCGTCCGTACACGATTCGCTATAGCACGAACGACAATGGCGACATCAAGATCATTGGCAATGCCGTCATGACTTGCGGCCTGATGCCGCTCACCGGGGACTGCCTGACCGCATCACAGGGCAATGCGAACGCGACCGGGCTTAACAACAACAATTTCAACATGCGGAACATCGATATCGATGGTGATCCGTCCACCTTCAACTCTTCGCAAGCGACGTTGAATTTGCCGGGGGGCTCAACGGTCAAGTTTGCCGGCCTGTACTGGGGCGCGACCTCGACCAGCGCGCTCAGAAATCAGGTGTTGATTCGTACCCCGACTTCGTTTGGCTATTCGGCCGTGACAGCCAGTGTGGTGGACACGGCCGGCGGGCAAGCCAACAATTACAGCGGATTCGCGGACGTCACGGCACTGGTTCAAACCGGAGGAAGCGGAGTCTACACAGTTGCAAATGTCCAAACGCAGAACAACACCGCAGGCGTCTGGGGCGGCTGGACGCTGGTCGTTGTCTATCAAAATCTCTCCGATACGGTCAAGAATCTTGTGGTGTATGACGGCTATGCGCTTGTCAACGCTGCCAATCCCATCACGATCATGCCGAGCGGATTTTTGACGCCGCTTTCCGGGCCGGTCGTCACGCGTGTGGGTGCAGCTGGTTATGACGGCGACCTAGGATTTACGGGGGATGGTTTTTCCGTAAATGGAACCGCGTTGACGGATTCCCTGAATGTCACCAACAACTTCTTCAACTCGGTCATTTCGGAGAATGGGGTCCAGTTGCCTGGCAGGAATCCGAGCTTTACCAATAATTTTGGCGTCGATGTGGACCGTGTAAACGTTCCCACGGGAGTAGTTCCAAACGGGGCGACTTCTGCAACGCTTCAGTTGACGGCCCCTAGCGAGAACTACTATCCCAATGTTGTCACGTTCGCAACGGAACTTTATGTGCCCGTCATCGCATCGAACGTCGTGAAGACTCTGACTGACCTGAACGGTGCGCCACTGCTTCCCGGCGATACCGTACGGTGGAACATCAGCATGTCGAATACCGGTTACGACACGGGTACTAACCTGATCCTCAAGGATCCCATTCCGGCCAACACAACGTACGTGCCGGGCAGTTTGCGCATTGTTACCGGTGCAAATTCGAGCATGACGCCGAAGACCGACATTGCCGGCGATGATCAAGCGGAGTACTCGGTTTCGGCGGCGTCGTGTTCCCCAGTGGCCGCGCCTTGCGTCATCTATCGACTGGGAACCGGGGCCAACGGTTCGATGGGTGGGAATCTGGCCTACACCGAATCGACGTCAATTTCCTTCGACACGGTCGTTAACTCGGGCTTGCCGGCCGGCACCCAGATTACGAACTCGGCAACGGTCTCCTACAGCGGGCAGACGTTGGGGGCAACGTTCAGCACCAGCAGCGCTTCGGCATCCGGAAGCATCCTTGCAGCCCCCACGATTGCCAAGTCATTCTCTCCCAATGTGATCAATGCGGGCGGAACCAGTACTTTGTCGATCACGATCGCAAATCCCGCTGGGAACCCGGGAAATTTGACTGGAGTGAGTTTTAGCGATACCTATCCCGCTGCCATTACAAACGCGGCGACACCCTCCGCAAATGTGGTCTGCACTGCCGGATCGACACCCGGAACCATTACAGGCGGCATCGGCGGCGGGGGCACGATCGGCATGAGCCCCGGTGCCACGATAGCGCCCGGCGGAAGTTGCACGATCACGGTGCAAGTTACCAGCAGCACGAACGGCGCCCACACGAATACGACAAGCATGGTGACGTCGACCAATGGCGGCACCAGTCCGACGGCAGCTTCCGGTGTCCTGTTTGTGGGAAAGGTCGCGATTGACAAGTCGTTTTCGTCAACTGTGTTCGAGGTCGGCGCCAATTCCACAATTACCTTTACATTGACCAATAACACCGGGGCCGCGGCATCGGGTATCGCCTTCACGGACAACTATCCGGGAGGAATTCAAAACAACGCCACCGCCGCGACGAATACGTGCGGCGGTGCCGTGACCGCAACCAACGGTTCAACGAGCCTCTCCTTTTCGGGCGGAAGTCTGGCGATTGGCGCCAGCTGCACCATTACGAAGATCGTGACGGGCGTGGCGCCTGGAGGAAGCTTTACGAATACGACGAGCGGCGTGTCGCGTACGGGAGATGCAGTGGCGGGGAATCCGGCATCGGCGCCCTACACGGTGGTTGCAAGCCCAACTGTGGCGAAGTCGTTTTCGCCTTCGACGGTCAATCAAAATGACGTGTCGACGATTTCGATTACGTTGTCCAATCCGAATGCGGCAACAACCGTGACAAGAACGGGCGCCGCATTCCTGGATACCTACCCGGCAGGCCTCACCAACACCAATCCAGCGTCTGTCACGTTGAATTGTACCGCCGGGTCGACTGCTTCAGTGACGGCGGGCACGGGTGCAAGCGGCGGCTCGACAATCGGGCTTTCAAATGTAACGTTGGCTCCGGGCGGTAGTTGTACCGTGACCAGCGCAGTGACGCCGACGACGGCGGGCAACAAGACCAATCCGGCGTTTCTGGTCACCTTTGACAACGCGCCGGATCCGACCTCTTCGGCCACGACTCTGACAGTCGCGGCGCAGACAGAACCTACGGTTGCGAAGTCATTCTTGACCGATCCGATCGCGGTCAACGGTGTGTCGCGGATGCGCATTCGCATTACCAACAATCAGGCGGGCAACGCCGCATTGGCCAATGTGGCGTTTACCGACTCCTATCCCTCTGGCCTTGTCAATAGCGGCACGCCCAATGCGCTAATCACCGCGAATGCGGGAACCTGTTCAGGAGGTACGGCAACCGCTGTTGCGGGCGGAGGGTCGTTGGCCCTGAGCGGACTATCCATAGGCGCCAACAGTGTGTGCGATATCGAGGTCAATGTCACCTCGGCGGTTGCCGGTCCCTATTTCAATTCCACGGGTGCAATCACGACAACCACGGCGGTTCCCACAATAGCGCCGGCGTCAGCGACGCTGGATGTGATGGCCGCTCCGGTCATCACCAAGTCCTTCAGTCCGGCCACGATCGCAAGCGGAGGGAGTGCGGTCCTTACCATAACGATCGCGAATCCGTTCCCCAACATTGCCACAATGGCGGGCGTTTCTTTTTCCGATGTGTTTCCGACCACGCCCGGTGCCATGACTCTGGCAAACACCACGACGTCAAACACCTGTACATCGGGAAGCACAGTTGGCACGCTTCAGGATTCGGCTGGCGGCACAATCACTGCTGGGGATGTGGGTATTCGGCTAAATCCCGCCGCGGGTGCAACGATACTTGGTGGCGGCAGTTGCACGATCACCGTCAATGTGACGGCGACTGCATCGGGAACCTACAGCAACTCCACATCAGCAGTGGTATCCACGACGGCGGGCGGGTTGACGGGCAATTCGGCAACTGCAACCCTGACTGTTGGACGACTTGGTATTGCCAAGGCGTTCTCCCCGACGGCAATTGCCGCGGGCGGCACGTCGACAATCACTTTCACAATCTCCAATCCCACCGGAGCGGCGCGCACGGGATTGGCGTTTACGGATGATTTGATGGCGGCAGGTCTTCAGATGTCTTCGGCTGCAGTGGGGGGTACTTGCACGGGAGTTGCGAGCAATGCGGCAGTGGGCGTTACCAGTTTTGCAGTCACGTCGGGCAATGTACCCGTTGCGGGTTGCACCATCAGCATCAGCGTGACCGGCACTGCCATCGGCAATCACAACAATCAAACCTCTGGCGCGACGTATACCGGCGATGCCGTTCCGGGCCAGCCCAGCAATGTGGCGGTGTTGACGATTCTTGCGCCGCCCTCCGTCGTGAAGAATTTCTTCCCGGCGACCATCGGACCGAATGGAACGTCGGTGCTGACCATTTCAGTGTCGAATCCGAACCCGGTGGACATGACGGGTGTTGCGTTCACGGACGTTTACCCGACGGGCGTCGTCAATTCAACACCCTCCGGCGTCGCAATCAGCCCGGCATCATGTACAGGAACCTTGGTCGGAACGAACGGAGCAGGGCAGGTGTCCTGGTCTGCGGCGACAATTCCCGCGAACAGCACATGCGCCATTACGGTCAATGTCACCGCTGCGTCGGCTGGCGCTTATAGCAATACGATTCCCGCCGGCGCAGTGACTGGTAGTGCCGGTTCAAATACTGCGGCGGCCAACGCCACGCTGAACGTGCTGACTCCACCCACGGCGACCAAGGTATTCTCCCCGGCGAGCGTGGCGACGAACGAGCTGTCGACACTTACGATTACCCTTTCGAATCCAAATGCGACGGCCATCACGGGAGTTGCGCTCTCTGACACCTATCCTGCGGCCTTGCGAAACGCCACGGTGCCGAATGCGGCTACCACATGTAGCGGAGCGGTCACCGCGTCGCCGAACGCCACGAATCCCGGCACTTTGGTATTGACCGGTGGCACGATCCCGGCGAATGGTTCATGCACCGTTACGGTGCAAGTCGTTTCTACGGCGAGCGGAACGTACACCAACAATACCGGCAGCATTACCACCACCAACGCTGGAACCGGGTCGAGCGTATCGGGCACTCTTACCGTGGGCGTCCCCAGCATTTCCAAGGTATTCAGCCCGACTCCGGCGCAATTGGGACAGAACAGTACGCTGACCTTTACGCTCGGCAATGGTACCAACGCTGCAATGACGGGCGTGGCATTTACTGATACGTTACCGACTTCTCCTCAAAACATGGTGGTCGCCACTCCGTCAACCACCACCAACACTTGTGGCGGCACGTTCACCGCGACGGCCGGTGCAGGTTCCGTGTCTTTCGCCGGCGGCACGATCGCCGCCAACAGCACCTGCACAATCAGCGTGGTGGTGAGTTACCCCTTGGTGACGGCTTCAATTGGCACGTACAACAATACGACCAGCACCGTTACCGCGACCGGCGGGCTCACTGGAAACACGGCGTCTGCAAGTTTGAGCGTCATTGCGGCAGTGCCAATGTTGGACAAGTCATTCGGTGGGGCATTGACGGTGGGGGGTACCCAAACGCTGACTTTCATTGTCAGCCAGCCAAGCGCTAATCCCACACAAACTTTCAGTTTTGTGGACTCTTTGCCGGCCGGAATAGTGGTCGCAACGCCATCCGCAGTCGGCGGCACCTGCACGGGCGGAAGTGTGACGGCAGTGGCGGGAAGCAGTACGATTACCGTGACCAATCGACAGATCGTCAACCCCGCATCGAGCTGCACGATCACCGTGGCAGTCACGACCGCGTCGTCGCCCACTGTGGGTGTTTGCCCACAAGCTGGCAACACCAATGGCAACGCCAATATCGGCGCCGCCACCAATATCAACGCAAATATTGCCAATAGTGCAGCAGGTGGGGGGAGCAGCACGACCGGTGCCTGTGTGACGGTCAACGCCGCCGTGCCGACTATTGACAAGTCGTTCGGTGGCGGATTGACCGTTGGCGGTACTCAGACATTGACCTTTACCGTGGCTCAGCCCGTGGGCAACCCCACGCAAACCTTCAGTTTCACGGATTCACTGCCTGCCGGATTGCGAGTTGCAACCCCGAGTTCCGTGGGTGGGTCATGTTCCGGCGGCTCTGTTACTGCGACGGCGGGCTCAAGCTCGATTGTCGTTACGAGTCGCCAAATCGTGAGCCCGGCAACCAGTTGCACCATCACGGTTGACGTGACCACCTCTGCGACACCGACTGTTGGCGTATGTCCTCAAGCGCCGAACACAAACGGTAACGGAGACATTGGCGCAATGACGAATGTCTCCGCTGCCGTGGGTAACACGGCTGCGGGGGGCGGCACCAGCCTGTCGGGCGCATGTGTGTCCGTGAGCGCCGCCGTGCCGGCCCTGAACAAGACATTTGGCGGCGGACTCCCGGTGACCGGAACGCAGACGATGTCATTTGTGATTTCGCAGCCAGCTGGCAATCCCACGCAAACATTCAGCTTTACTGACACACTGCCAGCCGGGCTTCGGTTGGCATCTGCCCCTTCCGTTGTTAACGGCTGTACCGGAGGCATGATCACGGCCACTGCCTTGTCTAATTCTGTGACCGTTTCTAATGCGCAAATCGTCAATCCGACAACAAGTTGCACGATTACCGTCAACGTGACGTCTGCGGCAGCGCCTGTTGTCGCGACTTGTCCGAATGCTTCCAATACGAACGGTAATGCGCAGATCAGCGCGCTGACGAATTTGTCATCAGCCATTGTAGATGCCGCATTTGGCGGCGGTATGGCGGGCGCAGCCGGCACCGGCGCCTGTATCACTGTCTATAACCGCGCCGCGCTGACCAAGGCGTATTCGCCCACCACAATTGGCCAAGGCCAATCCAGCACACTGACTTTCACGATCACAAATGGTGCAGGGAATCCTGCCCAATCAGGTCTTGCCTTCACGGACACTTTTGCATCAGGTCTGACGGTGACGGGCGTTGGGATGGTCAGTGGCGCTGGCTGTGCGGGGACTGTGACTAACACCGCGAGCGCCGTGAGTCTTGCGAGTGCGTCGATGTCCACGGGAACCGGATCCTGCACATTTACTGCCTCGGTTCAAGGCAACACGCCGGGGGCTTATCCGAATGCCGCTGCCGACGTTGGCGGCATTGGTGGAGCCATCGACGTTTCCGGCGTGTCCTCCACGCTCACAGTGGTGCGCCCGACGCTCACCAAGGCCTGGAGTGCGTCCACCATCAACGACGGCGGCACGACCAACCTGGTGCTGACCCTGACCAACTCGGGGACCAACCCGGCGCAGTCGGGCATCGCCTTCACGGAAAGCCTGCCCTCCGGGCTGCGCTGGACGTCGGCCGCGCCGACCATCAGCTTCGGGGCCGGCTGCGCGGGGACGGCGACGGTCACGCAGGGCACGCCGGACACGGTGGCCTTCAGTGCGGTGACGATGGCCAACACGACGGCGTCGTGCACGATCACGATCGCCGGGGTGACCAACCGCGCCGGCCAGGTCAACGCCAGTTGCGCGGGCAGCCCGGCGGCGTTCACCAATGCCTCCGCCAACATCACCGGCACGACCAACGTGACCAACGCGGTGACGGGCCAGTGCGTGGTGGTCAACACGGTGGCGCCGAGCCTGACCAAGACGTGGAGTGCCGGGACCATCAACGACGGCGGCACCACCAACCTGGT
>CAZTYC010000010.1:27701-29559 GCA_964617435.1 uncultured Burkholderiales bacterium | reverse complement strand
TCCACCGGCCGCGCGCCGATGGCGCAGCCGCCCGGCAACGACACCTTGGCTTCGCCGAAACGCGACACCAGCGGCCCGAGCACCAGGATGGAGGCGCGCATGGTCTTGACCATCTCGTAGGGCGCCAGCGGGTTGCCGACGTTTGAAGCGTCGAGCGTGAGCGAGTGGCCGGCGCGGCGGGAGGACACGCCCATCTGCTCGAGCAGCTTGACCATCGTGCCGATGTCGTTGAGCACCGGCATGTTGGTCAGCGCAAGCGCGTCGCGGGTGAGCAGGGTGGCGGCGATGATGGGCAGCGCGGCGTTCTTGGCGCCGGAAATGCGCACTTCGCCATGAAGCGGAACCCCGCCCCGGATTTTCAGTTTTTGCATGATGTGAAGTTCAGTGAGGCGCGGGGGACGACCGGGCGGCGCGCGCGTGCCATTCATCCGGGGTCAGCGTTTGCATCGACAGCGCGTGGATTTCCTCGCGCATGCGATCGCCCAGCGCGCCATACACGATCTGGTGCCGCGCCACGCGCGACTTGCCGCTGAATGCGGGCGACACGATCAGCGCCTGGAAATGCGCGCCGTCGCCGTCCACCTCGAGGTGGAGGCATTCGAGCTTTTCGCGAAGGTAACCTTCGATGGCGGAGGGGGTGACCATGGGTGCGGGCGGGCGCTGCGGCACTGCATCAATGACGCAGCTTGTACCCCGATTTTATCAAGTAAAGCGTGACCGCCGAAAGGCACAGGAATGACAGCGCCGTGGCGGAAAGCGACACCGAAATGGCGACGTCGGACTGGCCGAAGAACCCGTAGCGGAAGCCGTCGATCAGGTAGAAGAACGGATTGGCATGCGACACCGCCTGCCAGATCGGCGGCAACGAGCGGATCGAATAAAACACGCCGGCCAGGAAAGTCAGCGGCATGACGATGAAGTTCTGGAAGGCCGCCAGCTGGTCGAACTTCTCCGCCCAGAGGCCGGCGATGATGCCCAGCGCGGCCAGCAGGCCGCTGCCGAGCAGCGCGAAGGCGAGGATCGCCCACGGGTGCGCCACCGGCACATGCGCCATGAAGATGCCCACCAGCAGCACGCCCAGCCCCACGGCCAGCGCGCGCACCACGGCGGCCAGCACATAGGCCAGGTAATAGTCCCAGTGCGTGAGCGGCGGCAGCAAGATGAAGATGATGTTGCCGGTGATCTTCGACTGGATCAGCGACGACGACGTGTTGGCGAACGCGTTCTGCAGCATCGACATCATCGCCAGCCCCGGGATCAGGAACTGTTCATAGGTGACGCCGCCGAACGCGGCGCCCGAACCGGCCATCACGTGGGAAAAGATCAGCAGGTACAGGATGGCGGTGAGCACCGGCGCGGCGATCGTCTGGAAAGCAACTTTCCAGAAGCGCAGGATTTCCTTCAGCAGGAGCGTTTGGAAACCGGTCATTTGCGCATCAGCTTGACGAACACGTCCTCGAGGTCCGGCTCCGACACCTCGATGGCCGCCACGGTCACGCCGGCCTCGCGCAGCCAGCGCAGGCGGGATTCCACCTCGCCGGTGTCGTGCAGCGGAAACGCATGCCAGGCGCCCTCGCTTTTCCGGGCCTCGGCCGCCACGGCGGCGGGCAGCGGCGCCTCGGACTTGATCCTCAGCACGCGCTCGGCAAACGCGGACAGCAGGTGGTCCGTGGTATCCATGGCGATGATGCGCCCCTGCTTCAACATTGCGATGCGCGAACAAAGCTGCTGGGCCTCTTCCAGGTAATGCGTGGTCAGGACGATGGTCCGCCCCTCGCCGTTGAGGCGGCGGATGAACTGCCAGAGCGTCTGTCGCAGTTCGACATCGACGCCGGCGGTGGGCTCGTCGAGCACGATC
>CAZTYC010000010.1:0-27691 GCA_964617435.1 uncultured Burkholderiales bacterium | reverse complement strand
ATCACCGGCGGCTTGTGCACCAACGCCTGCGCGACGAGCACCCGGCGCTTCATGCCGCCGGAGAGCTGGCGCATGTTGGCGTCGGCCTTGTCGGTCAGCGCCAGGTTGGCGAGCAGTTCGTCGATCCAGCCGTCGAGCGCGCGGTCGCGCGGGATTCCGAAATATCCGGCCTGGAAACGCAGCGTCTCGACCACCGAAAAGAACGGATCAAAGACGATTTCCTGGGGAACGATGCCAAGCGCCTGCCGCGCCTTGCGGTAGTCCGCGACGACATCGTGCCCCATCACCTTGAGCGTGCCGGCATCGACGCGCGTCAGCCCGGCCAGCGCGGAAATCAGCGTGGTCTTGCCGGCGCCATTGGGCCCGAGCAGGGCGAAAAACTCGCCCTCGCCCACCTGCAGGGACACGCCGTCGAGCGCCTTGAGGTCCCGATAGCGCTTTTCAACGCCCTGGACTTCGACGGCAAAAGTCACTTGCAGGGCTTGCCGCCAGGGCAATGGATCAGGTCATCGACGCCGTACAGTTCGGCCAGCGACTGCAGGTTGGCCGGCAGGTGCACGTACCGCAGCGACTTGCCCAGCCGCTCGGCTTCGCGCCGCCAATGCAGCATGAGCGCCACGGCGGAAGAATCGAACTCGGCAACATTGGTGAAATCGATGGCCAGGCAGTCCGGCAGCACGGCCTGCGTTGCATAGGCGGCGGTCTCCTCCAGCAGGCGCGGCATGTTGCCCAGCGTCATCGGGCCCTGCAGTTGCAGGACCTCACCGACCACCGTGGAGGAATACACCGAGTTCAAGGTCCGCTCCGCGTTGCGCGGCCTACTTGGCCGCGTTCTTGGCGTTGCGATCGGCGAGCGATTTCACCAGCCCGTCGATCCCGGATTTCTGGATTTCAGAGTTGAACGTGCTCCGGTAGTTCGTGACCAGCGACACGCCGTCGATCAGCACGTCAAAGGCCTTCCAGCCATTCGCGGTCTTTTCCATCGAGTAGTCGATGGGAATCGGCTGCCCGCCGGGCTGCACCACCTGGGTCTTGACGACCACCTCGGTGTCCGCCGCGGCGATCTTCTGCGGCTTGACTTCGATCGTCTGGTTGCGGAATTGCGAAAGCGACGTGGAGTAGGTGCGCACCAGGAGCGTACGGAACTCGTCGGTCAACGCCTTCTTCTGCGCATCCGAGGCCTCGCGCCAGTTGCGGCCCACTGCCAGTTGCGTCATGCGCGTGAAATTGAAGTACGGCAGGATCTTTTCCTCCGCAAGCTTCTCGATCTTCTTCTGGTTGCCGGCGGCGAGATCCTTGTCCGCCTTGATGGCGGACAGCACGTCCTGCGTATTTCGGCGGACGAGCTCGTCGGGCGCCTCCTGGGCTTGCACGGCAAACACCAGCGCGGCGGCGGCAGCGGCAAGAAAGGCGGGGAATTTCTTCAACATGGATGTCCTTCAAGGAGCAAAAACGGGAAAGTCTGCAATCAACGCGCCGGCGACCGGCGGGTTTACGGGTTATTTCTTGTCGGCGGCGCCCTCGGAAGCCTTGCTGAACATCATCTGGCCGATGAGGCGCTCGAGCACGACGGCCGACTGGGTCAGGGTGATGCGGTCGCCGGCCGCCAGCACCTTGTCATCCCCGCCCGCGTCAAGGCCCACGTAGACCTCGCCGAGCAAACCGGACGTGAGGATGGAGGCGCTGGTGTCCTTGGGAAACTTGTACCCGGTATCGAGCGCGAGGGTCGCCACCGCCTGGAACTTCTGGTTGTCAAACCGGATGTCCGTCACGCGGCCCACCAGCACCCCGGCGCTCTTGACCGGAGCCTTCAATTTCAGCCCGCCGATGTTCTCGAACCGCGCCTCGACGTTGTAGGTCGAGCGGGAGCGTTCGCTGTTGACGTCGCCCACCTGCAGGGCGAGGAACGCCAAGGCGAGAAAGCCGCCGATGATGAACAAGCCTACCCAAAAGTCATATTTGCTTTTTTCCATGATTCTTCCCTGCCTCTCAGTGCGGCGTGCGCAACATGAATCCGGTCAATACCAAGTCCAGCGCAAGCACGGACAACGCCGATGTGACCACCGTGCGCGTGGTGGCGGCCGAGACGCCTTCCGCGGTCGGCTCGGCGTCGAAACCCTCGAAGGTGGCGATGGTGGCGATGGCCACGCCGAACACGACGGATTTCACCACGCCGTTGAGGATGTCGTACTGGGTGTCGACCGCCGCCTGCATGTTGCCCCAGAACACGCCCGCGTCGATGCCGATGAGGATCTTGGCCACCACGAACGCGCCCATGATGCCGGCCATCGAGAACAGCGCCGCGAGCAGGGGCATGGAAATCACACCGGCCCAGAAGCGCGGGGCCACCACGCGCGCGATCGGGTCGATGGCCATCATGTCCATCGCCTTGAGCTGCTCGGTGGTCTTCATGAGCCCGATTTCGGCGGTGATCGCGGAGCCCGCGCGGCTGGCAAACAACAGCGCGGACACCACCGGCCCCAGTTCACGCACCAGCGACAGCGCCGCCAGCACGCCCATCTGCTCCTGCGCGCCATATTTCTGCAGCGTCTCGAACCCCTGCAGGCCGAGCACCATGCCAACAAACATGCCCGAGACCATGATGATGACCAGCGACATCACCCCGGAAAAATAGATTTCGCGAATCGTCAGGCGCGGGCGGGCGAGGCTTGCGCCGGTATGCAGCAGCACTTCGAACAGGAAGCGCGAGCGGGCCCCGGCACGCACGATCGAGGCGCGCGCGTTGCGCCCCAGCCTGGTAATGGCGTCGATCATGCCGGACCCCGATCCTGGAAGCCCAGATCGCTGGCGTAGGGTTGCGCCGGGTAGTGGAACGGGACCGGCCCGTCCAGTTCGGCATGCACAAACTGCTTGATGAACGGCTCATCGGAGGCGCGGATTTCATCCGGCGTGCCATGGCCGACGATGCGCCCGTCGGACATGAAATACATGTAATCGACGATCTGCATGGACTCGAGCACATCGTGGGTGACGACGATGGAGGTGATACCCAGCGCGTCGTTGAGCTTGCGGATCGTCTGCCCCACCACGGCCAGGGAAATGGGATCGAGCCCGGCGAACGGCTCGTCGTACATGATGAGCATGGGATCGAGCGCGATGGCGCGCGCCAGGGCCACGCGCCGCGCCATGCCGCCGGACAGTTCCGACGGGTACATGTTGGCGGTGCCGCGCAGGCCCACGGTGTTGAGCTTCATGAGTACGAGGTCGCGGATCATCTCCTCCGGCAACCGGGTATGCTCACGAAGCTGGAAGGCGATATTGTCAAACACCGTCATGTCGGTGAACAGCGCGCCAAACTGGAACAGCATGCCCATCTTGCGGCGCAAGGCATAGAGCGCATCCTTGTCCAGCGCACCCACGTCGTGGCCGTCCACTTCCACGCTGCCGCGGCTCACCTTGAGCTGTCCGCCGATGAGGCGCAGCAGGGTGGTCTTTCCGCAGCCGGAGCCGCCCATGATGGCGACCAGCTTGCCACGCGGCACGGACAGGCTGATGCCCTTGAGGATCGCGCGCGGTCCGTAGGCAAAATCGGCATCGCGAATGTCGACCAGGGGGGCTGGGGACGAGGGGGAATCGGCGGACACGGTGCGGAAAATGGAAGGTTCGCGGCGTGACAACACCGTCGAAGGGCGAAATTCTATCATCCGCCCCGGCACTGTCATGCGGTAAGACCGCGGATGAATGCTGTCGGACCGGCGTCGCGCGGCAAAGTTCGGGGTTCGTGCTTGTGACTTCGGAAGGGGTCTCTATAATCGATTCATTCCCATGAGCGGCGGCCGCACCAGCGTGAAGGAGAAACCCGCGTTACTGATTGTCGACGACGACCCCCTGATCGGGGAAAGCCTGTCGTTCGTCCTCGCCGCGGATTTCGATGTCATGTTGCGCGGCTCGCGCAGCGAAGCCAAGGAGCTGTTGCGGAGCGGCACGTTCGCGCCGCAACTGGCATTGATCGACCTCGGCCTGCCCCCGGTGCCGCACCTCCCGGACGAAGGATTCAAGCTGGTGGGCGACCTGCTGGCGTGGTCCAAGGACGTGCGCATCTTCGTGCTGACCGGGCAAAACGAGGAATCGAACGCACGGCGCGCGCGCGCCTTGGGCGCGCACGATCTGGTCCCCAAGCCCTGCGATCCCCTGCACTTGCGCAGGATGCTGTTCGGCGCGCTGGACGGGCTCGCGCCCGCGCCGAAGAATCCGGCCGCCTCACGCGAAGGCGAACTCGTCGGCGACAGCCCGGCGATCCACAAGCTCAAGCGCCAGATCGACCTCTACGCCGCATCCAACTTTCCGGCGCTGATCGAGGGCGAATCGGGCACGGGCAAGGAACGCGTCGCCGCCGCCCTGCATTACCTGAGCCCGCGCGCAAGCCTGAAGTTCCTGGCGCTCAATTGCGCGGCGATTTCCGCCAGCCTCGTGGAACCCACGTTGTTCGGCTATGCCAAGGGCGCGTTCACCGGCGCGACGACCCAGAAGTCCGGATATTTCGAAGATGCCGGCGAAGGCACCCTGTTCCTGGATGAAATCGGCGAGCTGCCGCTGGACTTGCAGCCCAAGCTGCTGCGCGTGCTGGAGAACGGCGAATACCAGCGGGTGGGCGAAACCCAGACCCGTGTTTCGAAAGCGCGCATCGTCGCCGCCACCAACCGCGACCTCAAAGCCGAAGTCAAGGCGGGCCGGTTTCGCGCCGACTTGTACCACCGTTTGTCGGTGTTCACGATTCCGCTCCCGCCGCTGCGGGACTTGGGGGAGGACAAGCTCACCCTGCTCGACCACTACCGACTCACAGTGGCGCGCCAACATGGCACCGAGCCATTCACATTGGACGCGCCGGCGCGCGCGGCGTGGCGCGCTTATGCTTTTCCCGGCAATGTGCGCGAGCTGAAGAACATTGTCATCCGCCTGCTGGCCAAGCATGCGGGCTACGAAGTGGGACTCGAGGACCTTCTCTCCGAGTTCGAGACCCCCGCAACCAATGCAGAACCGGTCCGCGATGCGTCGGCCGGCGCCCCGGCCATTGAAATTGGCGCGGGGATCCAGCTTTCTCAGGAAATGGCACGTATCGAATTGCAGTTCATCGATGCGGCCCTCGAGAGCGCGCAAGGCAACATGTCGCAGGCCGCAAGACTGCTGGGAATTTCGCGCTCGACCCTGTACAGCCGGCTCGAGGCGCTGCGACCCAGCCGCCCCGCCGACGAGGGGACGCCGGCCTAGACCGGCGGTGCGCGATGCTACACTGGCCGACTCCCGCGACCGCCTGACCCGACATGTCGATGTACCTTGCCCACTTCGGTCTGACCGAGGCGCCTTTCAAGATCACGCCGCACACGGAGTTCTTCTTCGATGGCGCGAATCGTGGCGAGACGCTCGACGCACTGATCTATGCCGTCATGAGCGGCGAGGGCATGGTCAAGGTCACCGGCGAAGTCGGCTCCGGCAAGACGATGCTTTGCCGGGTCCTGATGGAGCGCCTGCCCAAGGAGGTGGAGACCATCTACCTTGCCGTACCGTCGATTTCGCGCGACGAGATCCTCGCCACCATCGCCGGGGACCTGGGCATCGACACCCACGGGTTGACCACGACCAAGATCATCCGCGCGCTGCAGCAGCGCCTGATCGACCTGCACGCCGCCAACAAGCAGGTCGTGGCCTTGATCGACGAGGCGCATGCCATGCCGCTCGCCACGCTCGAGGAGATCCGCCTACTGTCGAACCTCGAGACCAATCGCGACAAGCTCATGCAGATTGTCCTGTTCGGCCAGCCGGAGCTCGACGCCCACCTGGCGCTGCCGAACATGCGCCAGTTGCGCGAGCGCATCACGCACAGCTTTGACCTGCAGCCCCTGCCGGCCCGCGACATTGGCGACTACCTGAATTTCCGCCTGCGACAAGCGGGGTACAAGGGCCCCGACCTGTTCCGCGCCGATACGGTGAAGGTGATCGCAGAAGCGTCGGAGGGACTGACGCGCCGCATCAACATTTTCGCCGACAAGACCTTGCTGGCGGCCTATGCCGCGGGCACCCATGACGTCACCGCCAAACACGCGCGCGCGGCGGTGGCGGATTCCCAGATTCTTCCGCCTTCGACGACTTCAGGCGCGCCGCGGTGGCAGATCGCAGTAGGCTTGGTGGCCGGTTTGCTGCTCGGAGGAATCGGCGGCTATTTCCTCGGACACGCCGCCGGGTCCTCCCAATCGATGACCGCGACGGCACCTCCACAAGGCGCCGCGCAAGTGGGCGCCGCGAATGCGGCGGCGCGTCCATCGCCGCCTTCCGCAGAGGATTCCACCGCCGCCCAGACGCCTCCACGCGAACCCGGAAATAGTCCGCAAGAAACGCTCAAGGTGAAGAACACCGAAGCAACGCCAACCCAGGCTGCGGCCGAGGCTTCCCTGGCGCCACGCATTGCACGCACCGAGGTCGGTTGGCTGGACGAACGGATGCAGGCGGACATCGGCCGGCTGAACGCTGCCGGCGTCACGGGCTTCGCAATCCAATTGATGACGGCCGATGAGCGCGAAGACAAGGCAATTCGCGAGTTCTTGCGCGCAGCCGCACGCGATTTGGCGCCGGAGCGCATCATGGTGTTTCCATCGGGCACGGCGGACAATCCCAAGGTGAGCGTGATCTACGGACAATTCGAAGATCGCGCGCTTGCCATGGAAGAAATGACCCGCCTGACGCCCCGGATGCGGCAGTTCCGGCCCTACCTGAGAAGTGTGGCGGCGGTGCGTGCCGACCTGCGTCTGTAGGAGCCGCGAAAGACTTCTAAAGTAATTTTTGCGAAATCAGCGACAACCCATTGCTTTTATTGGAAAATCACTTTATAAAGTATTGAAATTCTGGCTCGCACGCCTATGGGAGGGTGCGAAGCCGGTTGTTGCGCCTTGGCAAATTGCCGTGATTGGACCTGGAAGCTCTTGCAGATGACCGTTCAGAACGCCTGCTTCGGACCCTGTAAACACGCAGCACAGCATGTGTTCTGCGCTTTGGCCACGCTTGCGCTGGCCGCTTGCGGAACCCTGCCGGTTGCCAAGAACGAAGGGCATCTGGGGGGCGGCGCGCCGGGAGCTTCCCAGGCGGCGCCCACCGGCAACGTGCCGCAACCGGTCCGGGATATTCCGTTGCCGCCCCCGCCGAAGCCGCGCGTGGACGAGATGAAGTATTCGGTGACGGTCAAGGATGTCCCGGTGCAGGAACTGATGTTTGCCATCAGCCGCGACACCAAGGTCAACATCGATATCCACCCGGGCATCGAAGGGCGTGTGACGCTCAACGCCATCGACCAGACGCTCAAGCAAATCCTCACGCGGGTGT
Source organism: uncultured Burkholderiales bacterium (assembly GCA_964617435.1). GTDB lineage: Bacteria > Pseudomonadota > Gammaproteobacteria > Burkholderiales > Usitatibacteraceae > UKL13-2. The sequence goes on along the minus strand of CAZTYC010000010.1, from coordinate 20,359 downwards.
CCAAACAGGTGGACATGCGCTGGGAGGTTGACGGGCCGAATATTGTGGTGCGGCCGGATCAACCATTCCTCAAGCTCTACCGCATCGACTACGTGAACATGCAGCGTGATGCCACGGGCGTCATTGGCGTGCAGACCCAGGTGGTCGGCCCCTCATCCGGCGGAACTTCCGGCGGCGGACAATCCTCCGGCAGCGTGGGCCAAAACAGCTCGCAGATCCGCCTGGAAAACGTGAGCAAGAACCGGTTCTGGGAAAATCTCGAAAAGAACGTCAAGGATCTGCTGCGTGAGACGGACAAGTTGCTGCCGGAGGGCAGCTCCGAAACAGTCAGCCAATCGCGGACCCAGGGCGCGACGGCCACCAACCGCGCCCAAGCGGCCCAGCAGCGCCGCACCTCCACCGGCAACGCCGCCGGCACGGTGACTACGGGTCCGGGGAACACGGAGACCCAGGCAGCGCAGGAATCCGTCTCGCAAACGCTCACATTCCGCGAAGCGGCGTCGGTTATCGTCAACCCGGAAACCGGCACGGTTGCGGTGCGCGCCACGGCGCGCCAGCATGAAAAGGTTTCCGAGTTCATCGAGCAGATCGGCGGTGCGGCGCGTAGGCAGGTGTTGATCGAAGCTACGGTCGTTGAAGTGCTGCTCAACGACAAATATCAGGCGGGTGTGGATTGGTCCGCATTGGGACTGCAAAACCTGGGGTATTCGTTCCGCCAGAATTTCACCGGTGCCAACCTTCAGGAGTCTCCGTTCTTTTCGCTCCAATACCGGAATCCCAATGCAGCGGCGGGTGGTGATATCTCCAGCACGGTGCGCTTGCTGAATTCGTTCGGCAACTCCAAGGTGCTGTCCAGCCCCAAGATCATGACGCTGAACAACCAGACGGCCATCATGCGGGTCGTCGAAAACAACGTCTATTTCACCATTCGATCGGAAGTCACTCCGGGCCAGCAGGGCCAGGCGGCGATCGTGACGTACACGACCACGCCCAATGTGGTGCCCGAAGGTTTCGTGATGAATGTCACGCCGCAGATCGCTGAGAATGACATTATCAACCTCAACGTCCGACCAAGCGTCACGCGTATCACCGGATACGTGAACGATCCCAACCCGGACTTGGCGCGTACCAACGTGGTAAGCCGGGTCCCGCAGATCCAGACGCGCGAATTCGAAACCATGCTGCGCGTGGCGAGCGGACAGACGGCGGTGCTGGGCGGACTCATGCAGGACAGTTTTTCGGCCAATCGCGACGGTCTGCCGATCCTGGCGCGCCTGCCGATCATCGGCGATGCGGTGAGCTATCGGAACGACGCCGGGCGCAAGTCCGAACTGGTGGTATTCCTGCGGGCCACCGTGATTCGCGACGCGAATGTGGATTCCGAAATGTCGGGTTTCAAGCGCTACCTGCCTGACGGTCAGTTCTTTCAGGACAGCTCTCCGTCCTTGGACCCGGTGAAGGGCTTGCCTACCCTCGGCTCCAAACAGGAACCCGAGGCCAAGACCACGCCATGAGCCTGCTCCTCGATGCGCTCCGACGCGCCGAGGAAGCGAAGCGCGCAAAGCAAGGACCCGGCAGCAACGGGGAGCTCCCGCTGGGAAGCGACCCCACCCTGCCACAAGGGCACGCGGATCCTTCGTCGGCGCCAGGATTGGACGTTGATCTTTCCCTGGAACCGGAAACGCCGCCGAGAGAGGTCACCGCCAAACCGTCGGCCGGCATGTCGCGCGCGCCCAGCCCGCCCGGGCAAAGCGCTACGGCGTTGGGCGGCGCAAGCGCACTCGATTTTTCGCTTGCCGAACTCGAAACCGGCTCTCCGACGCCGACTCCCGCGCCGACCAGGCAGGTTGCTGCAACCGCCGAGAGCCCATTGGCGGCAAAGCCCTCGGCAGGCACTCCTGCCATCGATGAACGGACACAACGCGATCAAATCAAGAACGCCTTTTCCGCCAAGGCCCGCAACGCCGGCAGCCAAAGACGAAAGTGGCTCCCCGCGGTGCTGGCGGTGGTCATCGTTCTCATCGGCGGCGGCGGATGGTACGTATGGAATGAGATTCAGCGGGTATCGAGACCGGCGCTCGCCCAGGCGGTTCGTCCGGCGCCTGTACCGGCGCCTGCGTTGCCCCCGGCCGCGCCCTCCACCGGAGCCGTTGCGGGAAGCGCGCCTGCCAAAACCCCCGCATTGGACGAACCCCGGCCGGCGCCTTCGCTGCCCCCGCTATTGCCGCCCGAGCCTCCCAAAGTGGCAGAGGCCCAAGTGGCGGCCGTGGCGGCCGTGCGTCCCCTGACGGCAGCCGAGAGAATTGCGAAGTCCATCAAGGCGGCGGGCCCGAAGTCCGCGCCCGCCGTGGCGCTGAAACCTTCCAGTTCACCGGAAGCCCGCATCCATCCCGGCCTGACCCAGGCCTACGCCGCCTTGCAGGCCGGCGATCTCAAGGCTGCAACTGCAGAATACGAACGTGTTGTCGCGGCCGAGCCGTTGAATCTCGATGCGCACCTGGGACTCGCCGCCGCCGCTGCCAAGTCTGGTGACCGCGCGAGGGCGATGCGCCATTACCAACAAGCCCTCGACATCGACCCGAAGAATGCCTATGCGATGGGCGGAGTCGTCGCGTTGCGAAATGAATCCGGTCCAGACCGCCAGGAGGCGGGCCTGCGCGCCATGATTGCCCAGAATCCCGATGCATCGGCGCTGCATTTTGCGCTGGGCAACCTGCTGGCCGCGCAACGGCGATGGCAGGAGGCGCAACAGGCGTATTTCGACGCGTGGCGTGGCGAACCGGAGCGGGCCGACTTTGCCTACAACCTGGCCATCAGCCTGGACCAGTTGAAACAGGCCAAGTTGGCGCGCGAATACTACGGAAAGGCTTTGGCCTTGGCCCGGTCCGGCGGCGCGCAGTTCGACCCCGCCGCCGTGTCCAGGCGCATGGGCGAACTGGCCGCCACATCGCCCTGAGGATGCGCGGGGCGATCCGCCATTTCCCCTTGCTACAATCGTTACTCACCCGCGCGTTTCGACTGGTCAGCCGGCAACCTTCTTGATCATGAATCAAATGAATTCCCCGGTCACGCAATTGCCCTTGGGGCAGACGCTGCTCACGCGCGGGGTGATTTCGCAGGACCAGCTCAACATCGCGCTCACGGAGCAGCGCAAGCTCAAGACGCCCTTGGGCAAGATCCTGGTGCAGCTCGGGTTCGTGACGGAAGCCACCATTCGCGACACCTTGTCCGAAAGCCTGGGTCAGGTGGCGATCGATCTTTCCAACACGATCATCGACCACAACGCGCTGGCCATGGTGCCCAAGGAAATCGCGCGGCGCTACCAGGTGCTGCCGGTGGATTTCGACCGGCAATCGCGAAAGCTGCTCCTTGCCGTGGCGGACCCGGCGAACGTGGTCGCGCTGGACCAGATCCGCGCGCTGATCAAGGACGATGTGCGCATCGAGCAGGTGTTGGCGCGCGAGTCCGACATCTCCATCGGTATCGAGCAGCATTACGGCTTCGAACTCTCGATCGACGGCATCCTCAATGAGATCGAAACCGGCGAGATCGACTACCAGTCCCTCGCAGTCGATTCCGATGAATACAGCCAGCCGGTGGTGCGCCTGGTCGATGCGCTCCTCAATGACGCCGTCAAGCGCAGCGCCTCGGACATCCACTTCGAGCCGGAACAGGGGTTCCTGCGCATCCGCTACCGCATCGACGGCGTGCTCCGGCAGATCCGTTCATTGCACAAGAACTACTGGTCCGCCATGGTGGTGCGCCTGAAGGTCATCAGCGGCATGAACATCGCCGAGACACGCGCGCCGCAGGACGGGCGCATTTCCCTGAGCCTCTCCGGCCGGTCGATCGACTTTCGCGTGTCCGCGCAGCCGACGACGCATGGCGAAAACCTGGTGCTGCGGATTCTCGACCGCCAGAAGGGCATCGTCGCGCTCGACGATCTCGGCTTGCAGGACGACGAGCTCAAGACCCTGCGGCTGATGATGGCGCGGCCCGAGGGCATCATCCTGGTCACCGGCCCGACCGGTTCCGGCAAGACGACGACGCTCTACTCGATCCTCAATCACGTCAATACCGAGGGCGTCAACATCATGACGCTGGAGGACCCGGTCGAGTACCCGATGGCGATGATCCGCCAAACGTCGGTCAACGAGGTGGCCAAGCTCGATTTCGCGAGCGGCATCCGGTCGATGATGCGCCAGGACCCGGACGTCATCCTCGTTGGCGAAATCCGCGACCAGGAAACCGCGGAAATGGCCTTTCGCGCAGCGATGACCGGCCATCAGGTGTATTCGACCCTGCACACCAACTCGGCGATCGGCGCGATCCCGCGCCTGCAGGACCTGGGCGTGCTGCCCGACATCATGGCGGGCAATATCATCGGCGTTGTCGCGCAGCGCCTGATCCGCCGCCTTTGCACGCACTGCAGGCAGGCGTATCGCCCGGATGACGACGTGACTCGCCGTGTGCTCGGAGTGACGGCGGATTGGAAAGGCGAGGTGTTCCGGGCCTCCGGCTGCGAACACTGCGACAGCACCGGCTACAAGGGCCGCGTGGCCATCATGGAGCTGTTCAAGATGGATGGCGAAATCGACGAACTCATCGCGCGGCGGGCCACCGGCCGCGAAATCCGCGAGGCCGCGCGCCGCACCGGCTTCCGCACGCTGGCGGAGGACGCCGTGGCGCGCGTGCTCGACGGCCAAACCAGCCTGGACGAAATATCCCGGGTGGTCGACCTGACGGACCGGGTGGGCTGACATGGCGTCCTTTTCCTACCGCGCCATCGATTCCACCGGCCGCATGCTGAGCGGAAGCACCGACGCGGCCAACCCGACCGACCTCGAGATGCGCCTCAAGCGCCTCGGCCTGGACCTGATCACGTTCGAGTCGATCAAGAAATCGACCTTGATGCGGGGCCGCAAGGTGACCCGCAAGGAATTGATCACCTTCTGCTTCCACCTCGACCAGCTGATGCGCGCCGGCGTGCCGATCATCGATGCGCTCACCGACCTGCGCGACACGGTGGAAAACGACGGATTCAAGGCCATCGTGGCCAGCGTTCTCGAGGATGTGGAGGGCGGCATGAAGCTGTCGGATGCGATGGCCGAGCACCCCCAGGCCTTTGACGATGTGTTCGTGGCCTTGATTCGCACCGGCGAGCAATCCGGACAGTTGCCCGAAGTCCTCACCAAGCTGACCGAAAATCTCAAGTGGCAGGACGAACTCTCGGCGCAGGTAACCAAGGCGATGATGTATCCCGCCGTGGCCGGGACGATCATCCTGGCTGCGCTGTTCATGCTGATGATCTTCCTGGTGCCCCAACTGGGCGATACCATGAAGCAGTTGACCCGCGATCCCCCGCCGGCAACGCTGGCCCTCGTCGCGGCCGGGAAAATCATGCGGGCGTACTGGTACTTGTTTGTAGGCGTGCCGATCGTGACCGTGGTCACCCTGTTCATCGTTTCGCGCACCAATGACAGCGTGAAGTACTGGATCGACGGCGCGATCCTGAAGGCCCCGATCATCGGCCCGCTCAACACCAAGATCGTGCTGGCGCGATTCTCCACCTACTTCGCGCTCATGTACCAGTCCGGACTGGGGGTGCTTGAGTGCATCAAGATCTCGGAAAAAATCGTGGGCAACCGCGTGATCGAGGAGGGGCTCCAGCGCGTGGGCAGGGAAATCAATGACGGCACCGGGATCTCTCAGGCCTTCATGAACGTGCGCCTGTTTCCCGCGCTGGTGCTGCGCATGCTGAAGGTGGGCGAGTCCACCGGCGGGCTGGACAACGCGCTGCTCAATGTGAGTTATTTCTACAACCGCGACGTGCGCGAGCAGATGGGCCGCATGCAGGAGATGATCCAGCCGCTGCTCACGCTGGTGCTGGGGGGCATCCTGATCGGCATCCTGGTCACGATCTTCAGCCCGATCTACGACGTGATCAGCAAGATCAAGTATTGACCGCGCAATGGCCAAGCATTTTCTCTATCTCACCAACGACAAGATCATCGCCCTGGTCTGGAACGGCGGCGCCGTTGTCGAGCGCGAGGTGTTCTCAAGCTCGGACGCGGACTCGCCGGAGTTTGACCACTGGATGCGCCGCCACCAGCGCACGCCGACGTGGTTGATCACCGACCTGATTGAAGAGGATTTCCGTGTCGATACGCTTCCGCATGTGCGCGGCGGGGACCGCGATGCCGTGGTCGAGAGGAAGCTTCAGCAACTGTACCGCGCCAGCCCGTATCGCCATGCAATCGTCCAGGGGCGCGAGGAACAGGGACGCCGCGACGACCGCGTGCTGTTCCATGCCGTCACCAATGCGGAGTTGATCCACCCCATCGTCAATGCGCTGCAGCGCGCTGAAATCCCCCTGCAGGGCATCTCGTCGTCGGCCGTGTTGTCGGTGTCGTTGCTCGAGGCGATGGAGGTGTTTTTTGCGCACACGCTGCTGGTCACCATCGTTCCGGACTTCGGTTTGCGGCAGACCTACTTCCGCGACAAGCAGATCAAGTTCAGCCGCCTGACCCCGATCAGCTACGACGAGAGCAAGTCCGTCGGCGACCTGATCGCCGCGGAAACGAGCCGCACCTGGCAGTACCTGGACAGCCTGCGCTATTTTTCGGGCGGCGACGAATCGCTCGAGGTCTGCATCGTCGTGCACGCCAAGGACCGCGACACGGTCGCCGAGGCCATCCGCGCCTACCCGTTGTTCAAGTACAGGTTTCTGGATATCGGCGACGTTGCTGCAAAGCTCAAGCTCAAGCCGGGTCCGGTGTCCTCCCACGCCGAGGAAGTCCTGGTCCACTTGTTCGCGCAACGCCGCATCGACAATCACTTCGCGGTGTCCGAATCGATGCGCTTTGCCAAGTACCGGCGCATCCAGATGGGACTGTACGGCGCCACGGCGGCCGTGCTGGCGCTTGGCGTCGGGGTCACGGCGTTCAACCTGGCACAGGCGGGAAAGATCTCGGCGGAAACCGATCGGCGGGATTTGCAGATTCGCGGGGCGCAAGGGGAATACCAGAAGATCGCGACACTGATCCAAGGTCAGATCACCGCGACGGCGTCGATGCGCGACACCAGCCTGTTCTTTCGCGCACATGCAAGTCCGGAGCCCCCGAACCCGGTCATGTCCCTGCAAGAACTGGCCCAAGTGTGGACTGATTTTCCTCAGTTGAGGATCGATCAATTGGCGTGGATGACGCATAGCGACGAAAGGGCGCCGCTAGCCTTTGAAGCGGCGGCTGGTTCGGCGACTGGTCGTTCCACCAACGTGAAAAGCGAAATAAAGGCACCGGTGTCGGCGAGCAATTCTCCCGCTGGGGGTGAATTGGATCCGCCGCTTGCGGGTCGTAAATTTGAAGTACTTGTGTTGCAAGGAGCTGTGAAAGGATTTAGGGGTGACTATCGGGCTGCCAACGCGGTAGTCGAGCGATTTAATGCACAGCTTGGAAAGGTTCAAGGGTGGAAGGTCACTCCAATATCCATGCCAATAGACACAAACCCAACGGCACTGATTCGCGGAAGATCGGGTGAACCCGAACCCCAGGAGATTCGTTTTAGTCTACGTCTGGTGCGAAGCAGGGGGGGCGCATGACAGATGCAAGGAATTCTGCGGCGTTTCGCTCACTTCGATTCGCAGTCGGCGTTGCGGTCACCGGGCTGCTGGTCGCCTTGGCCATGGCGGGCGGCAGTTGGTGGCTTTGGGAGCGGGAAAAAAAACTAGCAACGAATACGCAGCGTGACGAATCTGGAGTGCGCTCGCGACTGGAGTCGATTCGCCGTGAACGCGACGACTTGCTGGGGTCGGAAGAAACCTATCGCATGCTCGCCACCCGAGGCGTTTTCGCCCCTGAACAACGTCTCGACTTCATTGAGACAATGGAGGCGCTTAAGACCAGACACAAACTCGTAAGCCTTGAGTACGATCTCTTCCCACAACGGGCATTGAAATTTGAATCGGGTGTGAACTACAGTTCGACGGATATTCGAGCAAGTCGCCTTAAGCTAAGGGTCAAGGCAATCCACGACGGTGAACTTGTTGCTTTCCTTGATGAATTCCGCCGAATTGAACGTGGTTTCTTTCCAGTGGACAAGTGCTACTTGCGGCGTTCCCAGGTGCGTGAAACTACAAGCATCACGCCGCAGTCGAATTTGCGAACTCTTCCAGCATCGGGCTCTGCCCCGCGATCCGGTGATGCCGATGGCGAAGCAGTACTGGCAACGGAAATTGCCACAGAGCCAGACACAATTGGCGCGGAATGCACTCTGGAGTGGGTCACCATCGCCGACAAAGCGCCACAAAATCCCGCACAAGCCCACATAGGGCGGCCGAAATCATGAGGCACTGGTTAAGCTTGCCGCGTGCGGCCCTTTTTCCGCTTTGGGTAATTGTATTTGCGGCCGCACGCATCATGTCTGTGTACGCACAGTCTGCGAGTTCCGCCCAGCCACCAATGGTAGTCCCAGCGCCGCGGCTCACCGGCACATTGTTCAACAGCGCTGCCGAACGAGCGAGAATCGACGCTGAACTACTTAAACCCAAGGGTGCACAAAAAGCGACAATGGCTGAAGAGGATCAATATTTGATCAACGGATGGATTCAGCGAGGGGATGGCGACACCACGGTTTGGGTCGATGGGCGGATGATCGGGCCTTTGAATGAGAAGCACGCATCTAAAGTCGGCGCCGGTAGCGTCGGTGGCATCCCTGACAGCGCAAATTGGATCAACAAGCAAGTGAAAGTTGAGTCAAAGAACGCTTCCGTTGGAAAGCGCAAGTCAATTCATTCGAATACCTTGCGACGGCCCGGCAAGCGGTGATAGGTTGAATTGGTGTATTCAGTTCATGAAATGCGGAGAGGACGCCAAGACGGTTTTGTCTTCTTTCTCGCGCTCGTCATATTTGCCGGTATTTTCGGGATCTACTTTGCAGCGCAATTGCAGGCGGGCTCAAACATTCGCGAGGCAAACCGCATTGCTTCGCTTGAAGAGACACGTAATGCGCTAATCGGTTATGCCGTTCGGGAAACGACAGGCGGAAACAGATACCGACTAGGAAATTTTCCCAATCCGGATTCACTGGCAAACGGAAGTTATGACGGAAACAGCGACATCAATATGTGTCTTTCCAATTCCGTCAATGGGGTGCCGCCGGTAACCGGTTCCGGCGCGAGCAAGCGCTGCCTCGGAAAGATTCCTTGGAAGGAACTGGGAATCTCATTTGGCACCACCGATTCCCACGATCCTTTGGGTCTGGTGCCGTGGATCGCCGTATCCGCAAACCTCGCGTATTGGGACAGCTGCCTGGAAAAACTCAATTCGGAAGTTATCAACTGGACCTACACCAGCCACGCATGTCCGGCAGTTGCAGACACTCTGCCCTATCCATGGCTCACCGTGCGCGACGAATCCGGAAAGGTGCTTTCCGATCGCGTCGCGGCAGTAATCATCCTGCCTGGTCCCCAGATTGCGACCGAGACCCGAACCCAGTCTAGAACACCTGCAAACCCCGGGAACCCGGCCGACTATTTGGATGCCATTCGCCTTCCGCTGGGTTGCGTTGCTTGTTCGGTGACCTACGACAATGCCGGACTCAACAACGAATTCATCCGGGTATCCCCTGGCGCAAGATACCCTGTTGACGCAGAAAATACTGCGTTGCGCGGCGAACCCATCCCGTTCAATGACCGCGTTGACTTCATCACCATCGACGAATTGCTTCCGCATTTAGAGCGGCGCGTACTGGCGGATATGTCGGCAGCATTGGTTGCAATGAGCAACCTTGGCGCAACGCCGATCGGGTATCCGTGGGCTGCCCCACCTGCACTGGTAGCGTCGAACGCGGACATCGTTCCTCAGCCATTAGCACGGCTCGGAAATTTTCCGTTTTACTCTGCGTTTTCCACGGGCTCCAGCCCCCCGTTTGGTTATCCCCTCAACAAATCGGCGATCTATTGGTCTTTTTCGACAGGTTTCAGTGTGCCACCCCGCGATTGCAGGCAGATAACGCCGGGGACTTGGATCAACGTGAACCAGCGCATTCGCAATGGCGCCAATTCAACGGTAACCGGCGCCACCGATTCGGGTCCGATCCCTGTGACTGGCGCAAAATGCGCCTGGAATGGCATTACAAGATTGTCCTGCGACGTCGACTACACGGAATCACGCTCCTTTACCTTTACCCGATTCGGCAGCTCCGCCAATTGCTCTGCAAGCAGCGGCAGTATTGGCACTGGTAGTTACACGCGTTCCCGAAGAACCTACTTTCAACTTGACGCGACCTGCTCCGGAACGCCGACGACGAATTACCTTGCAGCCTCGTCGACGCAGTCACAGCGATTCCAATGGGCCTGCACCAGCGTTGCGCCAACCTCTGCATTCACCATCAATATTGACGAAGACTTTGGCAGCGGCATCGTCGCCTCTCGATCCTTCCTCGGTACCGGCCGCAACGTCACGATCGCGATCAATTACTACCCGCTAATGCCCTCTTGGTACTATGGCAACGACTGGCACCTCAGCGCCTTCTACGCGCTGGCGCCCGGCGCAGCACCTGCCGGCGGTTCAACCGATTGCGGCGGTGCCACCAGCCTCAGCGTGGCTTCAGGTAGCATCGACAAGGCATTGGTCATGCTGGCCGGCAGCCGGCTGCCAAATTTGCCGGCCACCCCCACACAAACACGTCCTAGCGCGACACTGTCCAACTATTTCGAAGGCACCAACTTGACCGGGTTCTCAAATTGCATTTTCGGCGCACTTGACGACAAGCCAAATGCGTCACGGAATGACCAGTTATTTGCGGTGAAACCATGAAAGATCAGGGCTTCAGCCTTGTGGAAATTGCTATTGTGATAACGATCATTTCCGTTTTGCTGGTTGTTATTGCGCAGCCATTGAGTTCCCAAGTCGAAGCCCGTCGTCGTGAAGAGACGAAGCGTCTGATGGAGGCAGCAAAGGACGCACTGATCGGTTACGCAATTTCAAATGGTCGCTTGCCATGTCCTGCGACGTCGATCAGTAATGGTTATGAAGCGTTTGCCAACCCACCATCCGATAGCGCTGCAAATGGCGCATGTGCGCAGTTCAATGGATTTCTTCCAGCAAGTACGCTGGGTTTCTACCCGGTGGACGACAGCGGCTTCGCAGTAGACGCGTGGGGTGGTACTTTCAATCGCTTGCGTTATGCCGTGTCAAACCTTCAAACGACAACTGGTACTCCTGCGGCATGTACGGGGCCGTCCCAACAAAACGTTTTTACCAGAACAGACGGCATGCGTACAGCGACCATGTCTTGCTTATCCGACACAACAAGCGCATCAATGGAGCTCATCAAAATTTGTGCGGTTACTCCGACTGGCGCACCGGGCACAGCCACGGGCTGCACCGCCACTTTGTCCAACAAGGTGCCATTCCTTGTGTTCTCCCCCGGAAACAATGCCGCCGGCACGCCTGGCGCGGACGAAAGTCATAATCTTGACTCGGATATGTACTTTGTTTCGCGGACGCCAACTACCGCATCATCTTCGAGCGGACAATATGACGACATCATGACTTGGGGATCCCTCAACACACTGTTCGCGCGCATGGTGCAGGCTGGGAAACTCCCGTAGGCCCGTCAGCCGTGCGACTGCGGGCCGGCCAATTCAAAGCGCACCAGGCCGGCGCTATTTTCCGCAAGCGTCAGCCGGTACCCTGCTCGCTCCGCCTGCCTGGCCACCTGAAACAGGCCGATGCCCAGCCCGCTGCGCCGCGACTGCGCGACAGGGGCCGTGAACAGGCTGTCCAACGCGCCGCTCGGGATGGCGGAACCGGTGTCTTCCACACGCAGCTGTGGCGACGCGCCTGCGGAAAGCGCTGCGCGAATGACAATGCCCGGTTCGGCGTTGCGCTTCTTGCGCGCATTGTCCAGGCAATTTTCCAGCATGGCGTCGAAAAGATTGGCCGGGACCATCGCGTCCATGTCGCCCTGCGCGGTCAGCTCGACATCGGTTCCTGCATGGCGCTGCTGGACCTCTGCCCACCAGTCGCGCGCCGGGATCATCGCCTGTGCGGCACCGGCCTCGGGGTTTTGCAGTTTGTCCAAGGTCACCTGTAGGCGCTTGGCCAGCAAGGGCAACTGGCGTTCGAGCAGCGCCTGGTACGCGGTCTTTTCACGGCGTTCATGGTCAGGACGCTGTGCCGCAGAGGAGGTCAGCGCGTACAGCGATTGGAGCAGGTTCTTCATGTCGTGCGTGAGCCGGGCGCCCGTCTCGTGGACTGCCTGCAGATACGCGTTCTCCTTGAGCGCCTGTTCGCGGCGCTTGCCTTCGTAGAACTCGCCGATCACCTGCGCCAGCAGTCGCAGGTGCAGGAACATGGCGGGGGAGAGGTGGATCTGCGTGTGAAAGGTGATTTCCAGTTGGTGATATTTGAACGCCGTTGCGTGCTCGCTGGACTTGCCGAACCGCCCCCCGCCATCCGGCGCCTTCCATTCGCCGCCCGTGATCCACGGGAACTGCGCCACCTCGTCGATGGTGCTTTCCAGGAACCGCGCCGAGCTGATGTCGGCTTCCGAAAGTTCCGCCACGCGGCGCATCCACAATTCGAACGGCATGCCGACACTCAGCAGGTAGCGCGACAAGTAGGTGCGCAAGCCGCCGTAGCCGGTGCGCGGCGCCCACAACACCGCCAACACAAACAGCGCGGCGCCAAACACCAGCACAGTCAGCACCACCGCCTGGTAATACTGGTTGTCCGTCACACGCATGGCCGCAATGCTGCCGAGCACCAGCACGATCACCAGCTGGAACACGATGAGGCTGTAGACGAAGTCGAACACCTGGGTGGTGGATTCGTCCTCGGCACGAAACGGCAGGAACACCAGGGTCAGCAGGGTGACGGGCAGGAACAGTTCGACGAGCACCTGCAAGCCGGGCGGCAGGGTCGCAATGCCCAGCAGCGCGCGCGGCACCGTCCAGATCAACAGGATCGTGAACAGGTAAAACACCGCCACGAGGTAGAACCGGCTGCGCCGCGCGGCCTGGGCCGTGAAGACCTTGCCGCCCATGATGCCGATCAGCAATGCAAGCCACATCGCCAGCATCCAGCCGGCCAGCGTGAACATGACTACCGCGGTGATGCCCACCAGCAGCATCGATGCCGCCACCTTCAATTCGCGCTCGGTGCTAAAGATCGGCTGCCACAACAGGAACAGGCCGAAATGGACCAGCAACCACACGCGTTGGAAGTCCGCACCGTGGGCAACCAGCGCCGCGTGCAGCGACAACAGCATGGCCAGGATGATCCATCGCCGTGCGCGGATTAGCGGCGACAGTTGCGGGCGGGTGGCGGTGGCGGAACTCGTGACCTGCATGGTGGAATGATTCGCGTGGAAGGGTAGAAGTGTCGAAAACCCGGACACCTGTCGGCAAGCTCTACAACGAAACCCTGTTCATGCCGGGTGAAAACGCCATTTTCTAATGTCAACAACCAATAATTCATTGTAAAAACAACTAGTTATGATGTTGGCACGTCGATTGCTTTTACTTGGGCAGCACCATCCTACTCAGCACTGGAGGACACCATGAAGAACACCATCAACCGAATCAGCCTGCACGACGTGGCCGTGGCTTTCATTGTATTCGGCATGGCCTTGGGTGCGTTCCTCAAATAATTTCAAACGACCGAGCACTCTACCAACCGTTACCGGGGAAAGAAAATGAAAAGCTTGAAATCTCAACAGTCGGGCTTCACGCTCGTCGAAATCGCGATTGTTCTGGTCATCATCGGCTTGCTGCTTGGCGGCATCCTGAAAGGCCAGGAACTGATCAACAGCGCCAAGGTCAAGGCCATTGCGCAGGACTTCAAAACCATTCCCGTGGCGATCTACGGTTACCAAGATCGTTTCCGCGCGGTGCCGGGCGACGACGGTCGCGCGGAAACCAATCTTCCCGGCGGATTGGCATCTGACAACGGCAATGCGAACGGCCGCATCGACGGCGAATGGAACTCCCAGACCGCGACGGATGAATCCGCCAAGTTCTGGCGTGCCGTGCGGCTGACCAACTTCGCCGCTGGCCCGACCGACATGACCCAGACGGATTACTATCCGACCAACGTGGAAGGCGGCCGTATCGGCATCACCGGCGCCACCGCGGCACAAACCCCGATCACGGGAATGTCCGGCACGTATGTGGTGTGTTCCAGCGGCATCCTCGGCAAGTACGCCCGCCAGCTCGACACCATGCTCGACGACGGCAACACCACCACCGGCTCGGTGCGCACCCGCGCCCTGGTCTCCGGTTCGACGGTCGCGGCACCGGCGGCGGCGATCGCGTCCACCGTGGCAGACTTCGACACGACGGGCTACACCGTTTGCTACGCGTTCTGATTCCCGGGCAAGCAATCGTCAAGACAACAGCCCGCTTCGGCGGGCTGTTTTGTTTTCACCCCGCGTGCAAGGCCCATTCCAAACCGTGACGCCCGGCCGCTCCTGCCCGCTGCATTACCGCTACGCGCCGCAGGTTTTCCAGCGCGAGGCGGACCTGACCGCCGAAACGCTCTACATCATCGGCGGCCTGTATGGCAACCTAGCGGCCCTGGACGAAATCGAACGCATGGCGGCCCTCGAGGCCCGCAAGCCCGTGCTGGTGTTCAACGGCGACTTTCACTGGTTTGACGCCCATGCGGAAACGTTCAGGGAGATCAACCAACGGGTCCTGCGGCACGTGGCGCTGCGCGGAAATGTGGAAACCGAACTCCCAGGCAGCGCCGGCGAAGCGGGATGCGGATGCGCCTATCCACCGGAAATCGATGACGCGGACGTGGAGCGTTCCAATCGCATCATGGCACGGCTTCAGCAAACGGCGAGCGCCTTTCCGGATGACGTGCGCCGCGTAGCCGCGCTGCCCATGCATGCGGTGGCAGAGATTGGCGGTCAGCGCATCGGCATCGTGCACGGCGATGCGGAATCGCTCGCCGGCTGGCGCTTCTCCCATGCCGCGTTGCACATGCCTGAAAACCAGGCGTGGCTGCGAAAGGTTTGCGATGATGCCGGCCTTGCCGGCTTCGCCTGCAGCCACACCTGTCTACCCACCCTGCGCGATTTTTCAACCGGCGACAGGCACGTGTTCGTGGCCAACAACGGCGCAGCCGGAATGCCCAATTTTTCATCCACCCAATATGGATTGCTGACGCGCCTCTCTGTGCACCCACCCGCCGAGGACGTGTCGCAATTCGGCATCACCGTCGGGGACCTGCACATCGACGCGCTGCCGGTGCACTACGACGCGGCCGCGTTCGAGCGCCAGTTCCTGCGCGACTGGCCGCTGGAATCGCCCGCGCACGTCTCGTACTTCCACCGCATCGTGCACGGTCCCGCGTTCGCACCGCCGCATGCGTTGGGCCTGGTGCGCGCACCGGCCGGGGTGTGCTGAGGCAACGCGCTGACGAGCGATTGCGACCGGCGCGACGTACGTCCGGCAATCCGCGCGCGCTGCGTCGTCACCGTCCCGCAGCCACCAGCACCGCATTATTGATCGAATACACCGTGCCGTCGGGACCGATGGCCGTGGGGGTGTAGGCCTGCCCGACGCCGCTGTTCAAGCGGATCCGCTGGCTCAAAGTGTTGGACGGCAGATCCCATCGGTACAGGTAGCCGTCCTCGTTGTTGATCAGCACGGCGCGCGTCAGCGGGTCGACGGCAGCCACATTGATGCACCACTCGGTCACGCCACCGGGGTTGGCGGGGTCGGCGGTCGGACCGAGCTGGGTCAGCACTTCCTTCATCACCGGGGTGCCGAGGATCTTGTCCGCCTGGGTTTGATTGGGGTCGAGGATTGCGACGCGATTGCCGCCATCCCCGCCCGCCTGCTTGTAATTGTTGTACTTGGACAGCAGCAGGTAACTTGAGGCTCCGGTGTACGACGGCACCATGCTGGCCGGCACGACCGACGGCGTGTTATCCCAGCCAAATGCGCCCGGCGTCCTAGCTTGCGAGAGACTCGCATTGAAATGCAACAGCCATCCGGTGAAATGGTGCGAGGGCGGGTTGGCCTCCAGCACACCGACATACACGTCGCCATCCGGCCCCACCATCGGCGACGACGTGCCGTTGTCGTTGACCCATGCGGGCGTCCCGGCGGCCGGGTCGATCAAGCGCACGCTCGCCTGCGTGGCGAGCGTCGCCGCATCGAGCGCGAGCAGGCGCCCACCCGGGAGGAAACCGCTGAGCGGCGCATCCACCACCAGCACGTACAGCGTGCGGCCATCGTTCGACAGTGCGGGTGCGCCGTTGGTGGCGACCTTGCCGATCCCGGCGTCCTGCGCAGCCGTGGCGGCGGCGACCCATACACCCGCACCCGAAGGCGTCACGCGCGCGATACCGCTTTGAAGATTAGCCGGATTAGCGCCCGTGACCGCGAAACCGAAGTACACGTTTCCGGCCGCGTCGGCCGTGAGCGGCGTATTGATGAAGACCGTGGCATCGAACGCGGCAGGTGCGGCATCGTACGTCGTGCGGCCGAAGAACACCACGCTTTGCATCGTGTCCTGCACGGCGTCGGCGTCGCTGCGCATCCAGAGTTGGCCGCCCGCGCCCGGCGCGTAGAGCCGGTTGGACGCAGTCAGCACCAGGTTGTAGCTGGGAAACCAGGTGGAGCCCGACGGCGGCACATGGTCCGTGGGGGCCGACCAGAGCAGCGCGCCATTGGTTCCCGCGCGCGCTTCCAGCCGGTACGCGCCGCGACTGGAGGTCTTGAGCCCGAGGATGACGGTGTTCTTCGCCGTGATGACCGGCGAGCCGTAATGCGCCAGCAACGCAGTGCCGGACAAGGTGGGCGCGGTGTCCACCGGCGTTTGCCAAAGAATGCGATCGAGCGATGGCGTGGCAACTGCGCCGACCGACGTGTGTTGCGCGTCGCGCCCGAAGCCGAACCATGCCGGTCCGACGATGCCGGATGCCGGCGGCACCACCGGGCCGGGCACGGTCGCCGCAGATGGTGCGCCATCGCCACCTCCCCCGCATCCCGGCAACAGTACGGACGTGAGGACGACAGGCGCAGCAAGAAACTGGCGGCGGGTGGTCATGCCACATTCTCGCTCAGCCGGCGAACGAGGATCGGATCTGCGACGCACACGCGCGGCGCTCGCCCGCGCGGAGGCGTCGCCGTGCGGCCGGATCCATGACATTCAAACTCCAGCACTGGTGCGGTGATCCAGCCAAAAATGCTCCGAACGCCTCGCCAATTCTAGGGTTTGCTGTTCGCGCGTCATTGAGCGTCCGCCGCGACGCGCCTATACTGGCCGCACCTCGGGAGGACCATGGACGCAATCGTGCGGGGCATGTTGCTGGCGTTGTGGAGTGCGCTGGTGTGGGCGGGGGCGGCAGGTTCGCTTTCAGCCGCACCGCTGGTGCTCGATGACCTGACGCCGGTGCACGACGCGTGGCCTCACGTGCGCGTGTTGTCCGACCCCCGGCGCAGCATCGCGGTGGAGGCCGCGCAAATGCGCTTGTCGGAGTTTGAGTTGCCGGCCTCGCCGCATGCCGGCATGGGCTTTCGGAACGACGCGCTGTGGTTTCACATTCCGGTGACGGTGCCGGCCGGTTCCGACGGGCGCTGGGTGCTGGAGATCGACTACGCGCTGCTCAATCGCATCGATGTTTTCATCGTCCGTGAGGGCCACGCAGTGAAGCAGGCGACGATGGGCAGCCTGCAGCCGTTCCGCGACCGGCCACTTGGTTCGCGCACGCCGGCCGTGATGTTGGACCTGCCGCCAGGACAAGCCGTGGACGTGCTGTTCCACATCGATACGCGAAGCTCGGTCATCGTGCCGGTGAAATTCCTGAAGCCCTCCGCGTTCCACGCGCGCGCCAACCGCGAGTTCCTGTTGCAGGGCATCCTGATCTCCATCGGCCTGTGCCTGCTGGCCTTCAGCCTGCAGCAGTGGGCGAGCCTCAAGGATACGGTGTACGCCAAGTACGCCGCGGTGATCATCTGTCACCTGCTGTTCAGCGCCCACCTGTTCGGGCTCGGCGCCATGTTCCTGTGGACCGACCGGCCGTGGATCGAGGTGCATATGGCGGGGCTTTCGCTGCTCATGGTCTCGGCCACACTGGCGCTGTTTGTGGAGGCGGTGCTGGCCGACGACTTGCACCCGCGCGCGCGGCTTGCCCTGAAGGCACTGGCCGGAGTGCTCGTGTTTTTCGCGCTGCTGTTCGCGCTGGACTGGATGAACAACAAGTGGCTCGGCATCGTCTCGGCCGTGTTCGGCCTGATGCCGGCGCTGATCGGCCTGCCCGGCGCTTTCGCGCGCGTGCGGCGTGGCGACATCGTCGGCACCTACTTCATCCTCGCGTGGGCGGGTTACTTCCTGACCGGAGTGGTCCTGTCGCTGACCATCAACGGCCACATCGGCATCAATTTCTGGACCCTGCATTCTCTGCAGTTCGGCGCCACCTTCGACATGCTGGTGTTCATGCGCATCGTCATCCTGCGCACCGCGGCCGAGCATCGTGCCGCGCAACTGGCCAGCCGCGAGCGCGACGTGATGAAGTCGCTGGCCGCCACCGACTCACTCACGGGGCTCACCAACCGGCGCGGCCTGAACGAGTCCCTCGCCACCCTGGTGCCGCACGCCACGCCGGAGCGGCAACTGGCGATCTACATGCTCGACCTCGACGGCTTCAAGCCGGTGAACGATCAGCACGGGCACGACACGGGCGATGAACTCCTCATCGCCATCGGCGCGCGCCTGACCGCGGCGGTGCGTTCGCGCGACATCGTGGCGCGCGTGGGCGGCGATGAATTCGTGGTGGTGGCCACCGACCTGAAAGCCGAATCGCAGGCCGCCGAGGTGGGTAGCAAGCTTGCCGCCGTGTTCAGTACCCCATTTGAGCTCACCGCGCACACTTGCCGGGTGGGCGTCACGATCGGCTATGTGGTGGCACCGCAGGACGGCAGCCAGCCTGCGGGCCTGCTCAAGGCGGCGGATGCGGCGATGTATGCCGGCAAGCAGGGCGGAAAGGGGCGGGTGGTGCGCGGCGGAACGGAGGCGGTGGCGCCCTGATCATCGGCATAGTTGGGTAGGCGATGGGTTTTGAGCGAAGGGTGGCCGGGCCGGATGACCATCGACGGCCGGCTCCCAATTGAGCCGGCGGTGGCAAGTCGCGGTGCGCGTTGCCCCCTGCCCGCAGCGCGACGAGGCGGCTCCAGGACAGGGCGACTTCCTCGCAAGGCGCGTCGGCTTCCTTCAGGAGCCGACTGTCCGACATTTCGGCCTACGCCGTGTCGTGGAGTTGCAAGCCGGCGATGTTGACCTGGTGAAAATCCTCGGCATGCGAGTCCGCGGCAAAAAATATCGATGCGGCCCAAAGTGGGATGGCTGCTTGCGCTCATGCAGCCGGAGAGGTTGACCGCCAGTTCGCGGGCGTCGAACGGATCGTCGCGGATGCCGCGCTGTTTCTTGTTGTGATGCCCGTTGGCCTTGGCGAAGGCGTTTGGTTTCAAGGGTGCCGGCGAGCAAGAATCGCCACCGGGAAAGGACCGCCTGCGGTCAGCAGGCGGATGCTGGGCAGGCGAAGTTCATGCACCAGGCATCGCCCAAAACGCCAGATGGGTGCACTTGCGATGTCACATCTAAATGGACCCTGCAACCCGTGACGGGCATACTTGTCGTTAAGCGATGCGGTGATACCAAGAAGCCGAAAGCCGATCAGGCATCATGCCGGTCAACCGGCGCCGATTGGCGATGTCCAATGCCTTGACGCCGTCTTGGGTACCTTGTTCCCTCGCAGTGCCGGTGACCGGGGGGCACGCCGGGCGATGCGGGACTGTAATTCGGAATCCAACGAAGCGACTACGCAAGAGACGGAAATGGTTCAGGAAAAGAACGCACGCCGAGACCGCCAAGTGACGTGGGTGCTCTACCTGCTGGAGTGCGAGGGCGGCCGCCTGTACACCGGGATTGCCACCGATCTGCTGCGCCGATTCGAAGAACACTGTTCGGGGACGGGTGCGCGGTTTACGCGGATGTATCCCCCGGTGCGCGTCGTTGCCGCCAAGGAGTACGCGGACCGATCTAGCGCTTCGAAGGCGGAAGCGGCGGTCAAGAAATTGCCGCGCGACAGGAAGGCCCTGTACTTTTTCTGACTTGGGGCAAAAGAATTCCCGCAACGATGCCGGATGGCAGTCCGGGAATGTCCAGAAGGGACTACCCTGTGGCAAAGGACTCTGAATTGCGGCGGCGCGGCGTCCACATTGACTGCGGCGCCCGCTCGCCGTTTTACTCCACCGTCACGCTCTTGGCGAGGTTGCGCGGCTTGTCCACGTCCGTGCCCTTGACGAGCGCGGCATGGTAGGCCAGCAGTTGCACCGGGA